>NZ_JBSFUK010000021.1:0-102316 GCF_053591755.1 Streptomyces sp. NPDC002926 | reverse complement strand
CCACCGCGCACGGCGTAACCGGCCGGCTCCCCCGTGGCCGGCCGGCCACGGGGGAGCCGGCCGGGGCGCGGGCCACCGCCGACGGTCCGGGCAGCCGGTTGCCAGAGATCGTCCAGCCGACCTGACCGACACCGGTGCTGTAGACGGCACACTGCGCCTTCGACTCGTTGTAGCCCCGTTGGGAGCCACCCATACCTCTGCACCGGAGACATCCGGCGCCCGGGCCGACGGAACGCACACCTGACGGATGTCAGGACGGCCCGGCTCAGGGCCGGTGCGAAGCCGTGTGAGGCCGGGTCGGATGCCGGGTCGATGCCGGGGCCGAGCGGCGGGACTCCGCCCCGGTCCGATCGCCGGGGCCCGGTCCCTTGGACAACCGTTTAGTGGGCAGCGGCCCGCGCCCCATAGGATTGGGCTCAAACCACACAGCTCGAACCACACACACTCACCCCTGAGGATCGCTGCATGCCTGGCATTACGCGCGAGGAGGTCGCCCACCTCGCCCGGCTGGCGCGTCTGGAGCTGAAGGCCGAAGAGCTCGACCACTTCGCCGGACAGCTCGACGACATCATCGGCGCGGTCGCCCGCGTCTCCGAGGTCGCCGACCAAGACGTACCCCCGACCTCCCACCCACTGCCGCTGACCAACGTCATGCGTGCGGACCAGGTCTCTCCGTCGCTCACCCCCGAGCAGGCGCTCTCCGGCGCCCCCGCCCAGGAGCAGCAGCGTTTCAAGGTGCCGCAGATTCTGGGGGAGGACTAATCACCATGTCGGCCATCAACAAGAACGAGAGCTGTATCAGGCTCACCGCCGCCGAGATCGCCGCGAAGATCGCCGCAGGCGAGTTCACGGCCGTCGAGGTCACCGAGGCTCACCTGGCCCGGATCGAGGCCGTCGACGAGAAGGTGCACGCCTTCCTGCACATCGACCGTGAGGGCGCGCTCGCGCAGGCCCGCGCCGTCGACGCCAAGCGGGCGGCCGGCGAGAAGCTCGGCCCGCTGGCCGGTGTGCCGCTCGCGCTGAAGGACATCTTCACCACCGAGGGCATCCCGACCACGGTCGGCTCCAAGATTCTCGAGGGCTGGATCCCGCCGTACGACGCGACGCTGACCAAGCGGCTCAAGGCAGCCGACGTTGTCATCCTCGGCAAGACCAACATGGACGAGTTCGCCATGGGGTCCTCGACCGAGAACAGCGCGTACGGCCCGACGGGCAACCCGTGGGACCTGACCCGTATCCCCGGCGGTTCGGGTGGCGGCTCCAGCGCCGCCCTCGCCTCCTACCAGGCCCCGCTCGCCATCGGCACGGACACCGGCGGCTCCATCCGCCAGCCCGCCGCCGTCACCGGCACCGTCGGCGTCAAGCCCACCTACGGCGCGGTCTCCCGCTACGGCATGGTCGCCTTCTCGTCCTCCCTCGACCAGGGCGGCCCCTGCGCCCGTACGGTCCTGGACGCGGCGCTCCTGCACGAGGTCATCGCCGGTCACGACGAGCTCGACTCGACGTCCATCGACGCCCCGGTCCCGCCGGTCGTCGAGGCCGCGCGCAACGGCTCCGTGGCCGGTATGCGCGTCGGTTTCGTCAAGCAGTTCTCCGGCGAGGGCTATCAGGCCGGCGTCGTCCAGCGCTTCAACGAGTCGGTCGAGCTGCTGAAGTCGCTCGGGGCCGAGATCGTCGAGCTGGACTGCCCGTCCTTCGACCTGGCCCTGTCGGCGTACTACCTGATCGCGCCGTCCGAGTGCTCCTCCAACCTCGCGCGCTTCGACGCCATGCGCTACGGCCTGCGGGTCGGCGACGACGGCACGAAGTCCGCCGAGGAAGTGACCGCGCTGACCCGTGAGGCCGGTTTCGGCGACGAGGTCAAGCGCCGCATCATGCTCGGCACATACGCGCTCAGCTCCGGCTACTACGACGCGTACTACGGCTCCGCCCAGAAGGTGCGGACACTGATCACCCGGGACTTCGAGAAGGCCTTCGAGCAGGTCGACGTGATCGTTTCGCCGACCACGCCCACCACCGCCTTCCCGATCGGCGAGCGCGCGGACGACCCGATGGCCATGTACCTCGCCGACCTGTGCACCATCCCGACCAACCTCGCCGGAAACGCGGCGATGTCGCTGCCCTGCGGTCTCGCGCCGGAGGACGGCCTGCCGGTCGGTCTGCAGATCATCGCCCCCGCCATGAAGGACGACCGTCTTTACAAGGTCGGCGCCGCCGTCGAGGCCGCCTTCGTGGAAAAGTGGGGCCACCCGCTGCTCGAGGAGGCACCGTCGCTGTGAGCACACTTGCCAAGGCCAAGGGCTTCAAGAAGTCCAAGACCGGTACGTACCTGTCCATCGGCACCACCGCCTTCGGCGCGATCAGCGTCGTCAAGCAGGCCAAGAAGGCCCGCTTCGAGGGCGACACGCTGCGGCTGATCGACGCCGCCGTATCCGCCGCCGCCATCGTCACCGGCCTGGCCCTGCTCTACCGCGAGCTGAAGCGCCTGGGCGACGACGACGTCCTGCTGGGCTGAGAGGGAAAGTTTCACCGTGACCGTCACTGAACTGGTGTCGTACGAGGATGCCCTCGCTGCCTACGACCCCGTCATGGGCCTCGAGGTCCATGTCGAACTCGGCACCAAGACCAAGATGTTCTGCGGCTGTTCGACCGAGCTGGGCGCCGAGCCCAACTCGCAGACCTGCCCGACCTGCCTGGGTATGCCCGGATCGCTCCCGGTCGTCAACGCGATCGGTGTCGAGTCGGCCATCAAGATCGGCCTCGCGCTCAACTGCGAGATCGCCGAGTGGTGCCGCTTCGCCCGGAAGAACTACTTCTATCCGGACATGCCGAAGAACTTCCAGACCTCCCAGTACGACGAGCCGATCGCCTACAACGGCTATCTGGACGTCCAGCTGGAGGACGGCGAGGTCTTCCGTGTGCAGATCGAGCGCGCGCACATGGAGGAGGACACCGGCAAGTCGACGCACGTCGGCGGTGCCACCGGCCGTATCCAGGGCGCGTCCCACTCCCTGCTGGACTACAACCGCGCCGGCATCCCGCTGATCGAGATCGTCACCAAGCCGATCGAGGGCGCGGGCGAGCGTGCGCCGGAGGTCGCCAAGGCGTATGTCACCGAGCTGCGCGAGCTCATCAAGGCGCTCGGCGTCTCCGAGGCCCGGATGGAGATGGGCCAGATGCGGTGCGACGTGAACCTGTCGCTGCGTCCGCACGGCCGGGAGAAGTTCGGCACGCGCTCCGAGACGAAGAACGTCAACTCGCTGCGCAGCGTCGAGCGTGCGGCCCGCTTCGAGATCCAGCGGCATGCCGCGGTCCTGAACAGCGGCGGCACGATCATCCAGGAGACCCGTCACTTCCACGAGGAGGACGGCTCCACGACGTCCGGCCGTGTGAAGGAAGAGGCCGAGGACTACCGGTACTTCCCGGAGCCCGACCTGGTGCCTGTCGCCCCGTCCCGTGAGTGGGTCGAGGAGCTGCGGGGGACCCTGCCCGAGCTGCCGCGCGTACGCCGTAACCGGCTGCGCGAGGACTGGGGCATCTCCGAGCACGATATGCAGTCGATCCTCAACGCCGGCGCGGTCGACCTGATCGTCGCCACGATCGACGCGGGCGCGGATGCGGCCGCGGCGCGCAAGTGGTGGATGGGCGAGCTGGCCCGCCGCGCCAACGAGGAAGGCGCTGACCTGGCGTCGCTGGCGATCACGCCGGAGCAGGTCGCCCGGGTCGCGCAGCTCGTCGTAGCCGGCGACCTGAACGACAAACTGGCCCGCCAGGTCATCGAGGGTGTGCTCGCCGGTGAGGGCGGCCCGGACGAGGTCGTCGACAAGCGCGGCCTCAAGGTCGTCTCGGACGAGGGCGCGCTCGGCGCGGCCGTCGACGAGGCGATCGCGGGCAACGCGGCGATCGCCGACAAGATCCGCGGCGGCAAGGTCGCGGCGGTCGGCGCGCTGGTGGGCGCGGTCATGAAGACCACCCGCGGCCAGGCGGACGCGGCGCGCGTCAAGGAGCTGATCCTGCAGAAGCTCGGCGTCGAGGGCTGACGGCCGGCTTTCGCGGCCCGGAGGCGCGGCCCGCACCACACGGTGCGGGCCGCGTCTTTGTGTTGAGGGGGTGTCCGAGTGCGGCGGGAGGCTCGCGTGTGCCCGCGCTTCTGCCCGTCCCGGCGCAAGGTCTGCCCCTGCGGCGACCTGCTCGTGCCCCCGCCCCGGGGGAGTGTGCCCCCGTCCGGGGGCGAGTGACGCCGGTTCGGGCATGCCTGCCCGTACCCGTGTACCGGTGCGCTTGTCCACGTCCGGCGCAGGACCCGCCCGTGCCGCAGAGCCTCCCGTGTCCCCGCCCGTCCCCGTCAGTGACGTATGCCCAGGCCCGGCAGCCACAGTTCGCCGCGGTCTTTGCAGCTCACATCCCGGGCCCGCAGTTCCTCCGGCTCCCTCGTGCCGCGTGCCAGCAGTTCCGTGATCGCCAGGCGAGCCACCGCGGCCACATCTCCGCGCTCCGGTTCCGCGAAGTCCGCCTGCCACCAGCCGCGGTCGCGGGAGTGCCAGCCGCGCGAGCGCATCGACCGGTCGCGCTCCGGGCTGTCCTCGCCGTCCCGGTCGTCGACCGAGATATGCAGCCCGTCCTGAAGTGCGTACGAGATGAGCAGCTGGCGGCCGCGGTCCGCTGCGCTGGTCACGCTGAAGCTCGCCCAGTCGTCGCCGACCTGCACCGCGAGCTGCTCCACCCAGGCCGCGAGCAGCAATCCCAGCGCGCTCTCGAAGTGTTCGAGGCTCGAGGCCATCCGGCCGCCCGGCCGCTCGATCGGGCGCTCGCCCGGACCGCTGCGGTCCAACTGCCAGATGAACGGCAGGAAGTCGAAGTCGTGGGGCTCGTCCGTCGACCAGGCGCCGCCCCACTCGAAGGTCCTGCGCTCCTCGTTCTCCAGGGAGTCGGTGCTGTGGACCGAGAGCTGCGCCCGCTGACGGTTCCCGGCCAGTAGCACCAGCCTTCTGCTGTCCCGCCAGCGGACGTTGGGACCCTCCGCCGAACCGCCGTAGAGCGTGGGCTCCCCGATCCGGGCCACGATCGCGGCGTACACCTCCCGGAACGCCTCCCGCCGGTCCCGCAGCGTCGCGCCGGGGTCGTACGCGAGCACCGGGACGGGGCGCTGATCGAAGTGCGGATCGGGTGCGTCATGGAGCATCAGGGCGAGCTCTGCGGCACCGCCGGGTGACAGGGTCGGCTGGTTGGTCCCCGTGTATTCCATGTCGCCATCGTGCCAGCCGTCGCCGACAACACTGATGTGGTCTTGGGGACATGAGGACCCGGGGATCGGGGTGGTGGCCGAAATCCGGCGGATCGGGGGCCAGAACGGTGTGCCCAACGGGGGGATGCGCGCCGCCCTCACCATTGGCTGCCGCGACGGCTGGACCGGTGGCTGCCGTGGATCAGCGTCGAACCGCCCGAGTGCCTGGCCCATGCGAAGATCCCTGTGCAGCGCGCGGGCGAAGACGCACAGCTCGTGCCGTAACCGGGCCGGAGGATGAAGGATGTTCGCGATATCGCTGGGTGACGACGGAGCGGAACTGCGTCCCCTGGAACCGTGGCGGGCCGAGGAGTTCTTCGCCCACATGGAGCGCGGACGGGACTTCATCGGCCAGTACGTCGGGCTCCCCACGCTCGTCACGGACATCGCATCGGCGCGCGCTTTTCTTCAGTCGTACGCCGGGAAGCAGGCCGCGGACACGGGCCGGCTGTACGGAATCTGGCTCGACGGGACGCTTGTCGGCGGCGTGATGTTCCGGATCTTCGACGCCGAGTCGGGCAACTGCGAGGCCGGCTGCTGGCTGGAGCCGTCCGCCGCGGGGCGTGGTCTGATCACGCGGGCCACCCGGGTGCTGATCGACTGGGCGGTCGAGGAGCGCGGCATGCACCGCGTGGAGTGGATCGTGTCCTCCGCGAACACCGCGAGCATCAACGTCGCCGGACGGCTGGGGATGACGCGGGACGGAGTGCTGCGGGAGAGTTACCCGTACAAGGGTGTACGTCACGACATGGAGGTCTGGTCAGTGCTGGCTCCCGAGTGGCGGGCCGGTCGTTAAGGGGACTCTCAGACAGGCCACCTAGCGTGCGGCGCATGAACCCCACCGAGACCGAAGAGACCGAAAAGACCACCGCCGCGACCGGGGCGTCCGAGGCGACGCAGAAGGCTGCCGCCCAGGCTGCTGAGCCGGCCGGGACCCCCGCCGCGGAGAAGAACGAGACGGGCCACGAGACCGACGACGAGACGGGCTACGGGACGGACGACGACGCCAGGGAGACGCCTCGCGGCCTCTCCGGCATCGGAGCCGCCGCCGGTGCCGTCGTCGCGGCCGGTCTCGGCGTCGTGGCGCTCAGCGGCAGCTGGGTCGGGAAGATCGCCGCCGAGCGGCAGACGCTGATCGGACAGATCAAGACCGCCCAGGGCGGCACTCCCGCTCAGCAGATCTCCGCCCTCTACGGCGACGCCTGGCACACCACCGCTCTGGTCAACGGCGTCTTCGCGCTGTTCGCGCTGATCGTCGGCGGGGCCGTACTCGCCCTGCCGCAGAAGGCCGGCTGGGTACGCGCCTTCGCCGTGGCCGGAGCCGGACTCGGCGTCCTGGGGCTGATCGTCTCCGCCGGCATGTACTTCGACGTGTTCCTGAGCCTGCCCAGCGCCGGTTCCCGGTAGCCTCCGAGGCCCTGAAACTCATTGGTGCCCACGTCCGCCCACTGCTGCAATGTGCGGATGGATCACGACGCGGTGCTCACCCTGTTCGACCACCAGATGCGGCAGCGCACCCGTGCCGATGATCCCGGAGCGCGTGCCGAACGGGTCGGCGACGTCGTGCGGCAGGTCGGCGCCGACGGAGACTGGAACGGCATCGTCTGGTCCGGCCTCCACCCGGCCACGGCCGACGCGGCGATCGCCGAGCAGGTGCGGTACTTCGCCTCCCTGGGACGCGACTTCGAGTGGAAGCTGTACGCCTACGACCGGCCCGACGACCTCGGCGCACGGCTGCGGGCAGCCGGCTTCACACCCGAGCCCGAGGAGACGCTCATGGTCGCCGAGATCGGCGACCTGCCCACCGCCGTCGACCTCCCCGAGGGCGTGAGGCTGCAACCGGTCACCGATCCGGCCGGCGTGGATCTCATCGCGGATGTGCACGAGCAGGCGTTCGGTGTGAGCGGCGCCCGCCTGCGCGAGCAGCTCCTCGCGCAACTGGCGCAGACCCCGGACAGAGTCAGCATGACCGTCGCGATCGCCGGTGACCTGCCCGTGTGCTCGGCGCGGATGGAACTGCACCCGGGCACCGAGTTCGCCAGTCTCTGGGGCGGCGGCACCCTGGCCGCCTGGCGCGGCCGGGGTATCTACCGGGCCCTGATCGCCCACCGGGCCCGTATTGCCGCCGCGAGCGGCTACCGCTACCTACAGGTCGACGCCTCGAGCCAGAGCCGGCCGATCCTGCGGCGGCTGGGATTCGCCCCGCTGAGCACCACCACCCCGTACGTGTACCAGCTCTAGGCCACGGGCCGCCGGGGCGCGGGGACCGTATGCGTACGCCGTCCGGTCTCGCTCAAGCACCCCGCCCCCCGGCCGAGAACCTCATCGAGGCGCTGTCGTCCGCAGCTCGAGCGCCATCTTCGGCGGTCGTGCATGCCCCCGCCCCGGCACAACCGCCTTCAGCCGGTCTCCGCAGCTCACCCGACAGGTTCGCGGGGAAGGCTCATCTCGGTCGCCAGCAGGAAGCCGAGGTGTGTGCGATTACGGGCGCCGAGTTGTGCCATGAGTTTGGCGATGTGCTGGCGACACGTCCGTTCGCTGATGCCCAAGTGACGGGCGATGGCGGCGTCTTTGTCCTCACGCAGCAAGAGGCGGGCGATGGCACGCTGCATGTCCGAGACGATGAGCTTTTGCCGACGGGACTCGTACGCCGAGGCAAAGGGGATCGCGGTGCGCCAGGCGGCCTCGAACGTGCTCACCATGAAGGCGACCACCTCCGGGTGACGGACCAGCAGGGCGGCCGAGCCGTCGCCTGCCTGGATGAAGGCTGTGCGGTGGTCGAAGACGATGAGCCGCGGGAAGAGGGTGTTGAGGGTGCGGATCTCGGCGCCCGCCTTGGTAAGGCGTTCCGCGTAGGACTCGGTCGCCGGGCTGAACCGGGCGCTGTGCTGGTAGATCGTGCGCATCCGCACACCCCGGGCCAGTAGCTCGGAGTCCCTGGCCAGTGCCTCGTTGAGAACCTCGACGGGGCGGGGGCCGCCGGGCTGGGCAGTCAGCAGGTCCGATTCGCAGTCCGTGGCCGCCTTGTCCAGCATCACGTTGACGTCCGCGGCGTCGAGCAACAGGAAGTCCGGCTCCCCGCCCTGTTCATCCGCGGCCGCCGCGTCGTACACCTCGCGCAGGGCGGCGAACTCGACGGTCGCCGCGTCGATATGGTCCTGCACCGCTTGCAGTTGGTGGCGAAGCGGGCCGAGCGTGCGGGCCTCCGCCACCTGGGGGGTGCACCAGTCGTAGGCGCCGGGCCTGCCTTCTGCCGGCTGCAGCAGATTGAGCGCCCGCAGCCGCTCGAAGACGGTGTCGGCGGCGGCGGGGGGCAACCCGAGGAGCCCGCCCAACTCGTGTGGTGTCGCAGCATTCTGACGCAGCGCCGCTTCGTACATCTGCTGCGTGCCAGGGGTGAGCGAACGAGGTTCGCTTTCGTCGTTTACCTGATGTTTGTCAGTCATTTGTCTTGCCCTCATATTCCGTCATTTCCTATTCATGATCCATCACGGCTGTGGTGTCCGCTCCAGGTCGGCGCAATGATCGAAACCAGGCCGGGCGACGGGGAAGACGTACCAAGGACCGGCCTCGACCATGCAGTGCAGACAAACGGGGCGGAAAACGACATGAACAAGATCACGCGCTGGATACTCCTGTGCACCACCGCGGTCGCGGTGACCGCCGGCTCGCAGTCGGTTGCGGCGCACCGGTCCGGCGGAGCCGGGGTGGACAGCGGCCGGGGGGTCGGCATCAGCGCGGCGGCCCAGGACACCGGCTGGGGATGAGTCGGCCGGGCACTCGCCGTGCCCCGTGCCACCGATGACCTCTCCCGAACGAAAGTTGTAGCAATGGACGCGAAAGCCCTCCTGCTGCTGGTCCGTGTGGGCTGTCTGCGCGAGCAGGCGCTGACCTCCTGGACAGCCCGGACGGATTTCGGACTGGCGGTGGCGGAGAGCGCCACCGCCGCCTACCTCAGGCTGGCGGACCAGCAGATCCCGCTCTCCCCGGAACGCCCTGCCGAGGAGGTGTACGAAGCCTGCCGGGCCGCTCTGGCCGCCGCGCCGGGCAAGAAGGGCGTGATCGGCTTCCTCGACTCGACCCTGCCCCTTGTGGCGCGGCTCGCCGAGGAGTTCGGCCTGCCGGGCTGCTCACCGCAGACCCTCCAGGCCCTCACCGACAAGACCTGGGCACGTGAGCGCTTCGCCGAATCCGGGGTGCCGGGCCCGCGGTTCCGGGTACTCGACGCGGCGGCGGCCGCCCCGGACCGGCGGATGGCGGTCGACGGTCTCACCTATCCGCTCATCATCAAGCCCGCCGACTCCTCAGCGGGGCGGGGAGTGGTACGAGCCGGGAGCGCGCAGGAACTGGACGCGGCCTGGGATGCCGCGGCGCCGTTCACCAAGACCGGCAGTCTCCTCGCCGAGGAGGAGCTGATCGGCGAGGAGATCAGTGTCGAGACGGTCACCGTCGACGGCCGCACGGTGGTCCTGGCCTGCACGGAGAAGCTCAGCACCCGAGGTGACGCGTTCGTCGAACTCGGCCAGGCGATGCCGGCCCGACTCGGCGGAGCCCTGGATGCCGAGGTACGCGAAACCGCGGCCGCCGCGCTGAAAGCCGTCGGCTACGACCACGGCATCGCGCACACGGAGATGATCCTGACCACCGACGGCCCCCGGATCATCGAGGTCAACCCCCGGCCCGCCGGTGACTGCATCCTGGACCTCGTCCGGCTCACCAGCGCGGTAGACGTCTACGGCATCGCCGCGGATCTCGCCCTCGGCCGGCCGGTCGACCTCGACGCGCTCGACCGGACCGCCTTCACGGGCGGCGCGGCGATCCGCTTCCTGACGGGTGAGCCCGGCGTCGTACGCCGTATCGACGGCGTCGCCGAGGCAGCCGCCCTGCTCGACCCCGCCCGCGAGCGACTGGTGTTGCTGACCAGGACCGGCGATGTCGTCGAACCGGTCACCACCAATCTGCACCGTCTCGGCTATGTCATCACGGTGGGGGAGGACACGGCGGCCGCGGTCGAACGGGCCGACAGCATCGCCGCGTTGATCTCCATCGAGACGTCCCCGGCCGCCTCCGGCGAACAGCTCGCCCGCCGCCTGCCCAGTTCAGAGTGCTGGACCTGATGGCCGGCAGCATCCCGACAAGGACTTCCATGCAATCCCCCGATTCCTACTGGATCGCCACCGGCCCGGACTGGACCGGAAGCGGCGCGGCACTGCCGAAACGCACCGGCGTCTGTGTGCTCGGTGCCGGCGTGATGGGCTCGACCCTTGCCTACTGGCTCTCCAGGGCCGGGCTGCGGCCGCTTGTGCTGGAGCGCAACCCCGGCCCGGCGATGGGCTCTTCGGGCCGCAACGCCGGCCGGCTGATCCAGGGCGGCAATGCCCAGCATGCCCTCGCGATCGAGAAGTTCGGCCACGCCGAGGCGCTCGCCGTCTACCGTGCCACCCTCGTCAACCGGGACCTGGTGCGCGAAGTCATCGCGCGTGAGGGGCTGGAGGCCACCCGTTTCCCGACGGCCAAGCTCGACCTCGCCGTCAGCGAGGACGAGGCCCTCGAACTCAAGCGGACCGCCGAGGCCCTGCGGGCGGACGGCATCGCGGCCGAGTGGCTGGACCTTCCCGCCTCGCGCGAGGTGTTCGGCACCGACCTCCCGGACACCATCATCGGCGGGCTGTACCGGCCGGACCAGGACGCGGTTCATTCGGTCGCGTATGTACGCGGAATGGCGGCGGCCGCGGAGCGCGGCGGAGCGGAGTTTGCGTGCGGCGTCACCGTGACGTCCGTGGAGCCCGCCACCGGAGGCGGCTGGCTTGTCACCACCGACGCGGGCCATGTGCTCGCGGACCAGGTGGTCGTGGCCCTCAACGCCTGGACGCCCCGGCTGCTGCCGGAGCTCGCCCCGGTCATCACCCCCGTGCGCGGGCAGCTCGTCCAGACCGCGCCGGTGCCCTTCCGTATCCCCCAGTGGGGACTCGACCGCGGTCTCGTGTACGGCGGGCAGGCCCCGGACGGCTCGCTGCTCCTCGGCGGTCTGCGTAACACCGTCCCGGGCCGCGACGAGGGCGTCGAACTGCCGGAAGGCAGCAATACGCCCGCTTTCTCGCCCGAATTGGCCGGCCGGCTGGCCGAGGCACTTCCCTCGCTGCTGCCCGAGGCCACGGGCGTACCGGTGGTCAGGGCGTGGAGCGGAGTCATGGCCTTCACCCCGGACCGCTGCCCGCTGGTCGGTGCCTGGCCGGGCGCCGACGGCCTCTGGGTGATGGCCGCGTTCAACGGCCATGGAATGCCGTATTCGCAGGTCATGCCGGAACAATTGGCGGAGCGGATCCGCGGTGGCCGGGGCGACGGCATCCCCGCCGCGTTCGATCCCGCCCGCTTCCTCTGAGCTGGAGCAACCATGTCACAGCCAACAGCTCTTTCCCCGGCCACCGAGGCCGGGTCCTGGGACCCCGCCCGACACAGTGGCGCCCCTCTTCTGGTGATCGGCGCGGGCCCCAAGGCCATTGCCCTTGCCGTGAAGTCGAGTGTGCTGCGCGCCGCCGGGTTCGACGTCCCCGAGGTCGTCGCGGTCGAACGGGACTGTACGGCCGCCAACTGGCGTGAGGGGCGCGGCTGGACCAACGGCCGACAGCTGCTCGGCACCCTGCCCGAGAAGGACCTCGGCTTTCCGTACGACTGCGCCACCTGGGGGGACAGCCAGGATCCGGTCACGGGCGAGATAGCCCGCCGGATGGCCGGCTTCAGCTGGGCCGGTCATCTGCTCGCCCGGGGCGTGTACGCGCGCTGGATAGACCGCGGCCGGCCTCAGCCGAGCCACCGTGAGTGGGCCGACTATCTGGAGTGGGCGGCGACCCGGGCGAATCTGAGGTCCGTCACCGGGGAGGTGCGGCGCGCCGAACTGGCGGACGGCGGCTGGAAGCTCACCGTCGTCGACGGCACGGCCCGCACGGCCGTTCACGGCTGTGGCCTGCTGGTCTCCGGACCCGGCCCGACCGCGGGTACCGTGCCCGCCGACGGCACCCGGGTGCTGGACACCGCGGGCTTCTGGAAGCTCGCCGTGGAGGGACTGCCGGACTGGGCACAGTCCGTGGTCGTCATCGGTGCCGGCGAGACCGCCGGCACCATCGTGCGGGAGCTCGCCATCGGCATGGACCGCGAGGTCACCGTCGTCGCTCCCCGGGCCACGCTCTACAGCCGCGGCGAGAGCCCCTTCGAGAACCGCTACTACAGCGACCCCACCGGCTGGCCCCGGCTCTCCGAGGCGGACCGGCAGGAGTTCATCCGGCGTACCGACCGTGCCGTCTTCTCACAGCAGGTGCAGAGCGACCTCGCGCTGACGACCAAGGTCTCCTGGGAGCCCGGCCGCGTCGTCGGTACTCGTCGCGCCGACAACGACATCGCGGTGGAGATCGCGTACGGCGGGCAGCAGCGGATCCGCCACGCCGACCTGGTCATCGACGCCACCGGCGGCGACCCGCTGTGGTTCACCAGGGTGCTCGGGCCCCGCGCCGAGGCCGCTCTGCGTGCCGGACTCGGCGGGTCCGTGACCCGCGAGCGTCTCGAGCGGGCCATCGGTACCTCTCTCGCGGTCACTGGCCTGCCCGCACCGCTCCATCTGCCGAACCTCGCGGCTCTCGCGCAGGGCCCCGGGTTCCCCAACCTGAGTTCTCTCGGGCTCCTCTCGGACCGAGTGCTGGCTGCCTATGTCCCCCACATCCGCCCCGAAGCCGGCGCGGCGGGCGAGGCGCGGACAGGCGCAGACCTGCCCGACCACACCGCCGTCCCCGCAGTGAACCAAGGAGCAGCGCACCGATGACCCGACACGCACCGACGAGCGACCCCGCGCTGGACGTCGACTTCGTCCAGTTGCTCTTCACCGATGTGGCCGGACGCCTCAAGACCCTGGAGGTCCCGTCCGCCCGCTGGGCCGAGGTACGCGACAGCGGCTGGACGCTCGACGGGGCCGTACTGCTCGGCCATGGAGACCCCGAGCACAGTGATCTGCGCCTGGTCCCCGACCCGTCGACCTTTGTGCACCGGCCCTGGACCACGCCCTCCGGGCGCACCGTGGGAATGGTCTTCTGCGACATCCTGGATACCTCGGGCCGGCCGTTCGCGGCCGACCCCCGCGCGGTGCTACGGCGGGCGGTCGAGGCGTCCGAGGCCCGCGGGCAGCGTCCCGTCTTCGGCGTCGAGGCCGAGTTCTACCTGCTGCGCCGGGGTGCCCCCGGCACCGCGGGGGACCCGGCCGACAGCGCCGGCTACTGGGACATCAGCGTCGACGAACAGGCCGACGAGGTCTGCCGGGACATCAGTGAAGCGCTGGGATTGATGGGCTTCACCGTCGACGGACACCACCACGAGGTGTGCCCCGGGCAGCGCGAACTCGTCTTCCGGCACGGCGACGCGCTGACCACGGCGGACCGGCTGCTGCTGCTCAAGCACACCGCCCGCGTCATGGCGCGCCGCCGCGACATGTCCGCGGTCTTCATGCCCAAGCCGCTCGCCCACCTGTACGGCAACGCCCTGCATGTCCACGTCTCGCTGGACGGCACCGGAGCGGAGAGCGGACCTCTGTTCCACGACGCCGCCGACCCGAACGGCATGTCCGCGCTCTTCCACGACTCGCTCGCCGGCGTGCTGGAACACGCGCCGGCGCTGACGGCCCTGGGCAACCCGACCGTCAACTCCTACAAGCGGCTCGTCCCCGCCTCGGGGACTCCGGTCCACGCCAGCTGGGCCCGGCGCAACCGGTCCACCGCATTCAAGGTCGCGGGCGACACCGCGGTGCCCCGCTCGCTGCGGCTGGAGCTGCGCAGCCCCGACCCCGCGGCCAATCCCCACCTGCTCTTCGCGGGGGTGCTTGCCGCGTTCGCCGACGGCCAGGACCGGGGCCTGAAGCTGCCCGACGCATGCGAGGAGCCGGCCGACACGCTGGCCCCGGAGGCCCTCGCGGCCCGCGGCATCACCTCGCTGCCGACGGACCTCCCCTCTGCCCTGAGGGCCCTGGAGGAGGACGCCACGGTCCGCAGCGCCCTGGGCGACCTCGTCGCCCACGCCGTCACCCTCAACTCCCGGGCGGACTGGGCCTCGTGGCACAGCCTCATCACCCCCTGGGAGACAGAGCGGTACGCAGAGACCGTATGACCGCGACCAGTCACCCGCACACTCACCTCCGAGGAACCACCATGCACGTCACTGCCGAGAGCACCGAAGGTCCTGTCAGGGTTCCCTCCCCCGACCACCGGTGGACCGCGCTGTTCTTCATCACCGAGCCGGGCATCGGCGAGGTACTCCCCGAACTGGCCGGCTGCACGACCGGTCTGTGTTCCGTGCGCGACGATGCCGCACGGTTCGCACGCGCGGATGTCCGGGTGCTGGGAGTCAGCGCACATGCGCCGGGCCACCTGGCCGAGTTCGCGAAATCCCGTGACCTGGGCTATCCGCTCGTGGGCGACGGGGAGCTGACACTTGGCCGGGCCGTGGGTGTGCCCGAGGTGAAGGCGGGCGACCGCACCTTGTTCAGCCGGGCCGCGGTCGTCCTCGACCGGATGGGCGTCGTACGGGCCGTGCTGCACCCGGTGCCGGAGCCCGAGCGCCACGCGGCGCTCGTCCTGGAGACGGTGGCGCAGCTCGAAGCCGACGAGGCCGGCCGTGCCTGACAAGACGGCCGCGCGGGGCGGGCGTATCCGGGCCTGGCTGCCGGCTCCCGGCGCACCCCGCGCACTCGCCCTGTCCACCTTCGTCGGCCAGACCGGCAGCGGCCTCTTCCTCCCGGTCAGTGCGCTGTTCTTCACCCGCTCCGTGGGGCTGGCACCGTCCCAGGTCGGGCTCGGGCTCGCGATCGCCGGACTGATCGGGCTGAGCGCCGCCGTACCGATGGGACGGATCGCGGACCGGTTCGGCCCCAGAGGCACCTACGCGGTCACCCTGATCGGCCAGGCCGTGGCCACCGCTTCGTTCACCCTGGTGCACTCCTTGTGGGCGTTCGTCGTGGTCAGTACCGTCGCGGCCCTCGCGGAACGCGGAGGCAGCGCCGCCCGCGGGGCTGTCATCGGGGGTGTGGGGACCGGCGAGGCGCGGGTGAGACTGCGGGCCCTGCTCAAGTCGGTGACCAACGCCGGCCTGAGTATCGGCGCCGCACTTGCCGCACTCGCCCTGGCCGCCGATTCGCGCTCCGCCTATCTGACGGTCGTCTTCGTCAACGCCGCGACCTATGTATGCGCCGCGGTGCCCCTGCTGCGGGTGCCGCCGGTCGAAGCCGCAGGCAGCGGCCCGACCGCGCCCGCGCGCCGCGCGGTGCTGCGCAACCGCCCGTACACCCTGGTGACCGCACTGTGCGGGATCACCAGCATCCATTACGACGTGCTGTCCCTCGCTCTGCCGCTGTGGATCGCCGGGCACAGCAACGCCCCGAAGTGGAGCATCTCCGCCGTCATCATGGCCAACACCGTCCTGGTGGTCCTGCTCCAGGTCCCGTTCTCCCGGGGCACGGGCGACAGGGCGGCCGCCGCTGCGGCGGTGCGCCGCTCCGGCTGGGTGCTGTGGGCAGGCTGGGCAGTGATCGCCTGTGCCGCCTTCGCCGGCTCCCCGGCCCTGGCGTGCACGCTGCTCATCGCGGGCATGGTGCTGCACACCGCCGGCGAGCTGTGGCACTCGGCGGGCAGCTATGGGCTCAGTTACGAACTCGCCCCGGCCGGCTCGCACGGCGAGTACCAGGGCTTCTTCTCGCTCGGCCGCGGGGCCACCGCGGCGCTGGCCCCCTTGGTGGTCACCACCGTCTGCCTTGCCGAAGGCCCCGACTGGCGGCCCGTCACCGGCTGGCTGCTGCTCGGTCTCGTCGTCGCGGCGGCGGCCGCCGCCGTACCTTCAGCCACCCGCTGGGCGGAGCACGCCGACACCGACCGGCACGCCGACGCCCCGGACCGTACCTCCGTCCGCCTTCCCGTGCAGGAGTCAGCATGACCACGTTCGCGTCCTCTCCGCCCGCGCCGACCGGAGCGCGGCAGCCCCCGGACGCTCCGGACCCCCGTGGTCCGGCGGTCCTGGTCCTGGGCGGCGGCACCCGGCTGCCGAGGGCTCTGCGTGGACACGGCATGTACGTCGTCTACGGCGGTACTCCCGACGAGTTCACCTCCGCGCACCACGAGGCCTGCGACGAGGCGTGGCTCCTCGCCGACGGCTCCGAGGACAACTGGGTTCGCAGGGCGGTGGCTCTGCACCAGGTGGTCCCCTTCCGGCGCGTGGTCACCGTCCGGGAGCGGTTCCTGACCGCCGCAGCCCGGATCGGCGATGCACTCGGTCTCGGAGGGAACCCGCTCGACACCGTACTGACGCTGAAGGACAAATTCCTGATGCGGCAGAGCTTCGACGGCCTTGTGGACGGAGGCGCGGTACAAGCACGGCTGATGCACACCCCTGGAGATGTGGACGCGTTCGTGGCCCGGGTCGGTCTGCCCGTCGTGCTCAAGCCGCGTGATGGATCCGGCAGTGAGGACATCGCCGTTGTCCGCGACACGGACGGCATCCGAGCCGCGCGGCAGCGAGTCCGCGCCCGGCCGGAGGCGCTGCTCGCCGAAGAGTTCCTGAGCGGGCCGGAGTTCAGCATCGAGACGTTTACGCACGGGGGCCGCCACCAGCTCCTCGCCGTCACCGAGAAGTTCACGGGCGACAACGCCGTCGAGATCGGCCACGTCATACCCGCACGAATCAGCGCGGACGATCGCACCGCACTCGAGGAGACGACCTGCCGCTTCCTCGACGCGGTGGGTCTTACCGAAGGCCCTGCCCACACCGAGATCATCCTCACCGCGTCCGGTCCCCGCGTCGTCGAATCGCACAATCGGCCAGGCGGCGACGGCATCGTCGACCTTGTTCGACACGTCCACGGCGTCGACATCCGGGATCTCCTCGCAGCCCAGACAGCGGGCGTCGCGCTCCCCGCCGCGAGCGAACCGGCCGGCGCCGCCGCGACCTGGTTCCTGACCGCCGCCCCGGGCATCGCCACCGAGGTGTCCGGCTGGGAAGCGGCTGCCGGCCGGCCGGGAGTCGTGGCCGTGTCGCCCGGCACCCGGGCGGGAGACACCGTGACCCTGCTGCGCGGGTCCGGTGACCGGTGCGGCTCGGTGACCGCGGTGGCCGAGACGCCCGACGAGGCTCTCAACAGCGCCCGCGGCGCACTCGCCCTGGTCACCATCCGTACCGACGCTGCCCTTCGGGAGCAGCAGAACCCTGAGAGCCGAGAAAGCCGATGACCACTGCCGCCCGCACCGCCCCCGTCGGCGTCCGCAACTCCCTGACCGAGCGCTATCTCGGCTCGTCCGCCGGTATCTCCGCGGTCTGGCCCGACGCTCCCGACCAGGCCCGTCTCAACCTGGTGCGCGAAGCGCTGGAGGACCGGTTCCTGACTCGTCCGGGCCTTCTGGAGGCCGCCGAGGTGGCACGCCTCGAAAGGGATCTGAACGGCATGATGGATCTGCTGTTCTCTCTGCCCGCCCGGCTCTTCGGCGACGACGTACATGCTTTCGCCACCGCTGTGGGGCTGCGGCCCGAGCAGGCACGGATCGCTCTGCGTACCCCGGTCCAGGAGCCGGCCCGGATCGGTCGCGCGGATCTCTACCACGACGGCACGAACTTCCGGCTGCTGGAGTTCAACCTCAGCAGCGCTCTTGGCGGCACGCAGAATCCCGAACTCAACCGGCTCCTGCTGGAGGACGAGAATCTGGCCGACTTCGCGGCGGCGGAAGGCCTGACGTTCCCCGACACCCTTGCCGCGGTCGCCGGAGTCATCCTCGAGGCGGCCCAGGACGCCGGACACCGTGGTGCCACCCCCCGCGTCGCACTCATGGACTGGCCGAGCGGGTATCTCAAGACGGAACCGGAGATCCGCGTCCTGGCCGGGCTGCTGGAGCGTTACGGCATCGAGGCCATCCCCTGCCACACCGGCCAGGTCCGGGAGACCGGTGGCCGGATCACGATCGACGGCGACGGCCGCCCCGTCGAGATCGTCTACCGCTTCTTCACGCTCGGCGAGCTGACCGCCGACACCGCGTCCATCACGCGGGCCGAGGAACTGCTGGATGCTTTCGCACGGTGCGGTACGCCGGTGCTGTCCCCCCTGCGCACTTCCATGCACGGCAACAAGCGGGCGCTGTCCATGCTCTGGGAGGACCGGTGTCAGCAGACGTACGACGCTGCCGAGAGGGACCTGGTGGAGCGATTCCTGCCCTGGACACACGCGTTGCGGCCCGGTACCGCCCTGATACGCGGCGAGGAGACGGACCTTGCCTCGTACTGCGTACGAAACCGTCGTGACCTCGTGCTGAAGCCCTCGCACGGCCTCGGCGGTGCCGGCACCGTTCTCGGCCGAAGCGTGTCCGAGGGGGAGTGGGCCGACGCCCTGTCCCGGGCGGGCGACCGGTACATCGTCCAGGAACTCGTCACTCCGCAACCCGAGTTGTTCCCCGCCGCAGACACCGGGGAGCTCTCCCCCTGGGTCGTCAACTGGGGCGCCTTCCTTCTCGGGCGGCAGTACGCCGGATCCTTCCTCCGGGCCCTGCCCGCCGATCGCGCCGACGTGATCTCGTACGACAACAAGGCACACGTCAGCTGCGCCTTCCAGGCCACCGACGTCTGAGCTCCCGGCCCGGGCCGCGCCTCCGCAAGCACAGCGGCTGCGCGGCCCGACGGGTGACCGGAAGGTACCCGGTCCCCGGGTGCGGCCCCGCGCGGTCAGGCCGGCGGCGTCTCCTCCGGCGGGCGGACGGTGACCTTTCCCGAGGCCAGGTCTATCGGGCCGCGGCTCGGATCGTTGTCGCCCACATCGGTCCTGGTCAGTGCGAGTCGGTTGTGTTCCTCCTCGGTGTGCTTGCGGCCCGGCGCGAAGAACTCCTCGAAGACGTTGAACACAAGCTGTTCACCCCTTACTTCACCTCCAGCCGGAGGATCTTGTCGTCCCCCGGCTCGGGTGTGCCCCGGGTGTCCGTCTCGCTGGTGACGAGCCAGACCTTGTCGCCGCCCGCCGACAGGACCGTGCGCAGGCGGCCGTACTTCCCTATGAGGAACGACTGGGGCGCGGCCGAGGGTTCCGCGCCCGCCAGGGGGATGCGCCAGAGCCGCTCGCCCTTCAGGGCCGCCATCCAGATCGATCCTTCGGCGTAGGCGATGCCGCTCGGCGAGGCGTCGGCCGTCTTCCACTGAGCCACCGGGTCGACGAATCCGGGCTTGCCGGCTTTGCCCTCCGCCTCGGGCCAGCCGTAGTTCTTGCCGGGCTCGATCAGATTCAGCTCGTCCCAGGTGTTCTGCCCGAACTCCGCCGCCCACAGCCGCTTGTCGGCGTCCCAGGCAAGCCCCTGCACATTGCGGTGACCGTAGGAGTAGACGACCGAGTCGGCCTCCGGATTGCCGTGCACCGGCAGGCCGTCCGGTGTCATCCGAAGGATCTTGCCGCCCAGCGACTTCTTGTCCTGCGCCAGTCCGGTGTCACCCGTCTCCCCCGTGCCCGCGTAGAGCATCTTGTCCGGACCGAAAGCGATCCGCCCACCGTTGTGCACGACCCCCTTCGGGATGCCCCGCAACACCGTGTCCGGCGCGCCCAGTTGCTGCCCGGCCGGCTTCCTCTCGTCGTAGAGCATGCGGGCGATGCGGTTGTCCGACTCGGTGGTGAAGTACGCGTACACCTGATGGTCCGAGGCGAACGACGGCGAGACGGCCAGGCCCAGCAGACCGCCCTCGCCTCCCGGCGCGACCCCCGGCACCGAGCCGATCACGGTCTGCTTGCCGCTCTCCGCGTCGACCCGGGTGATCGTCCCCTCGTCCCGCGACGCGACCAGCAGATCGCCGTCCGGAAGCGCGGCCACACCCCACGGCGACTTCAGCCCCTCGGTAAGCGTGGACACCACCTTCACCGAGCCCTTCGCGGGAGGCCCTTGGGGACTTGGTGAGCCGCCCGAGGCGGAGCCGGAGGGCGCCCCGGTGGCGGGCGTCGTCCCCTTCCGGCCGGCCGGCGTCGTGTCCTCACCTGACGAGCACCCGGCCGAGAGGAGAAGCACGGCTGCGGCCAGTACGGCCGTCACAGCAGGACGTTGCACAGTTCTGATCCTTTCCACGGCTGCCCGAGCTGCCTGATCGAAGACTGTCCGATCGACGGCAGTCCGGTCGACGGCTGCCCGAGCTGTCCGGCCGGCTGCCTGACTACTGTTCTTACACCGCGGCGACCGTTCAGGTTCCCGATCTTCCGAGAAGAAATCCGGATAAGGAATCGCGGCACGATCTTCCGAGGAGGAGCGAGGTGCGCGCGCTCACTCCCAGGAACCCAGCGCCGACGGCAGCCCCGCCATCTCCGCCAGGTCGTAGGCCGTCAGCTCCAGCTCCGCCGCGCGCGCGTTCTCCACCGCCCACTCCGCGTGCTTGGCCCCCGGCACCGCCACCACACTTCGCCCCCGCCCCAGCACCCACGCCAGCGCCACCTGCGCCGGAGTCGTCCCCGGACCGTGCCGCTCCGCGATCCGCCGCAGCCCCGCCACCACCGGCTGGTTCGCCGCCATCATCTCCGCCGTGAACCGCGGATGCCGCGCCCGCACATCGTCCGGCTCGAAGCCCTGCCCCGGCGTCAGCGTCCCCGTGAGGAACCCGTTCCCCAGTGGCATCGCGGCCAGGAACCCCACCCCGCGCGCCTCGCACCACGGCAGCAGCCGCTCCAGCGCCTCCGGCGACCACACCGACAGCTCGGCCTGCACGGCGCTCACCGGGAACACCTGCTGCACCCGTTCCAGCTGTCGGATCGTTCCCTCGTGCAGATGCGCCCCGGAGCGACGCGAAGCGCGCGCCCCCACCGCGCACATCCCCAGCGCCCGCACCTTCCCGGCCCGCACCAGCTCCGCCATCGCGCCCCAGGTCTCCTCGACCGGTACTTCCGGATCCGCCCGGTGCAGCTGATAGAGGTCGATCACATCGGTCTGCAACCGGCGCAGCGAGGCGTCGCAGGCCCGCTTCACATACCCGGGCCGTCCATTGGCGACCACATGCTGATCGCCGACGAGCAGTCCGACCTTCGTCGAAACGAACACCTCCGCGCGCCGCTCCTTCAGCACCCTGCCGAGCAGCAGCTCATTGGTGAAGGGCCCGTACATGTCGGCCGTGTCCAGCAGGCTCGAGCCGGCGTCGAGCGCGGCGTGCACCGTACGCAGCGATCGGTCCCCGCGCTGCTGAGAGCCGCTGTACGCCCAGCTCATCGGCATACAGCCGAGCCCGACAGCGCCCGCTACGAGGGCCGCCGCACCGATTGTCCTGAGCTCCAACTGCCCGTACCCCTCCCTTGCCGCTCACCAAACTAACGAATGCGGAGCGCCGCACTTCGCATAGCCTCCTGACCATGACTGCAGACGTGTGGCTCCCGATTCCGGCCGACGAGATCGAAGGACTGCCCGCCCCCTCGGACTCGGGCCTGAACTACCGCTTCTGGGACGGTGGTCCGGACTTTCCCGCCGATCCCGCCGACTGTGTCTTCTACGCCGTCCCCTACATGAAGGGCACGGAGGTCGCGGTCCGTCCGCTGGCCGCGATGACGTCAGTACGCGTCGTCCAGACCCTCTCCGCCGGAATCGACCATGTGGAGCCCGGACTCGGCTCGCTGCCCGCCGGCGTACGCCTGTGCAATGCCAAGGGCGTGCACGAAGCCTCCACCGCCGAGCTCACCCTCACCCTGATCCTCGCCTCCCTGCGCGGCGTCCCCGGATTCGTACGGGCCCAGGACAAGGAGGAATGGCGGTCCGGCTTCTATCCGGCGCTCGCCGACAAGTCGGTGCTCATCGTCGGCTACGGATCGATCGGCGCCGCCATCGAGGACCGGCTCGCACCCTTCGAATGCGCGCGGGTGGCGCGCGTCGCGCGCTCTGCCCGCGCCACGGAGCGCGGGGAAGTGCGCGCACTCACCGAGCTGCCCGCCCTGCTCCCCGAGGCGGACGTCGTGATCCTCTCCACTCCGCTCACCGAGCAGACGCGAGGCCTGGTGAATGCCGAGTTCCTGGCCCGGATGAAGGACGGATCGCTGCTGGTGAACGTCGCCCGAGGCCAAGTGGTCGACACGAAGGCGCTGCTCGCCGAGGTCGACAGCGGGCGCATCACCGCAGCCCTCGACGTCACCGACCCGGAGCCGCTGCCCGCTGGCCACCCGCTCTGGCACGTCCCCGGTGTCCTCATCAGCCCCCATGTGGGCGGCTCCACCTCGGCGTTCATGCCGCGTGCCAAGCGGCTGCTCGCCGCTCAGCTCACCCGGTTCGCCGCCGGGGAGCCGGTGCAGAACGTGGTGCTCACGACCGGGTAATGAACCTCTCGCCCGCGCGCCGCGTGCACTCTATGAAGTCACTCGGATGCGCCGCGTGCCGATAGCTCTTTCGATGGTCACGGAGAGTAGAGGGACTATGTCCCTGAGTGACGAGACTGGTGTATCGTCCCGACCGGGGGGCTGCACCGGGCAAGGGGCGGTGCAGCAACGCGACCTGACTGTCGATCAGACTTCGAGGGGGGCGACGGGCGATGTACGGCCAACGGGCGAACCATCCGACGCGGCGGGGCCGCCGCAGACGACCCTCGTACATTTCGAAGCACAGACCAGGTCCGATGACGGTCGCACCGGACGCGGCGCCCCGCGGGACGACGCCGCTCCGCGGAGCGGCCCGGTGAGCGCCCTGAGCGCGCTCATGGCACGGCAGTCGGTCGCGGGCGGCGGAGACAGCACCAGGCTGGCCTCCAAGCTCGTCCTGGCAGCCATCTGCGCCGGCTACGGCGTCGGTGCCGCCTTCGGCTGGGGCTCGCACGAACTGGCCCTGGTCATGGGCGACTTCGGCCTGAGCGCCGCCGCCCTGATCGCAGCCGTCTCCTGCCTCCTCTACGCCCGTGCGAGGCACAGCCGTTTTCGGCCCGCCTGGCTGCTGTTCGCGCTCTCCTCCGCCATGGCCGCCGGCGGCAACGCGATCTGGGGGTGGTACGAGGTCGTGCTGGACCGCGAGGTGCCGAGCCCCTGCATCGCCGACCTGTTCTTCCTCTGCTTCGCGCCGCCCGCCATCGTCGGCCTGCTCGTTCTCGCCAAGCGTCCGGTCACCAGGGCCGGCTGGGTCTGTCTCGCCCTGGACGCCTGGCTGATCGGCGGCTCGCTGCTGACTCTCTCCTGGAGCCTCGCGCTCGCCCACACCGCGCACGTCCAGGGCGAGAGCGTGGCCCCGGCCGCGCTCGCACTCGCCTATCCGCTGCTGGACATCGTGCTGGTCAGCATGGTTCTCGCGCTGCACTTCCGGCGCTCGGCCACCAACCGCTCCGCCATCAACACCGCCATCGCCGCCCTCGCGCTGACCGTCCTGTGCGATGCCCTGTTCACCTCACCGCTGCTGCGGGAGAGCTACCGCTCGGGCCAGCTTCTCGACGCGGGCTGGTTCGCCGGTTCGCTGCTGCTCGCGTACGCCCCCTGGGGCGCGCGCCGCACGGCCGAGACAGCGCGGCCCCAGCGTGGGCCGCGCCACCCGAGCCGCCCCGTCGCGGGCTCGCTCGCCGCCCTCACGCCGTATCTCGCCGCTGCCGTCTGCACCCTCGGCATCCTGTACAACGTGATCGAGGGCCGCCGTGTCGACCGGGTCGTCGTCCTCACCGGCTGCACCGTCGTGCTCGCCCTCGTCGTCCGGCAGGGCATCATGCTCCTCGACAACATCGCCCTGACCCATGAACTGGCGCAGAAGGAGAACCACTTCCGCTCGCTGGTGCAGGGCTCGAGCGATGTCATCATGATCGCCGCCCCGACCGGGATTCTGCGCTATGTCAGCCCCGCCGCCTCCGGTGTCTACGGCCGCGAGGCCGAGGATCTCATCGGTTCCGAGCTGGCATCGCTCATCCACCCCGAAGACCTGGGCCGTGTGGTACTCGAGGTGCGCCGGTTTCTGGCCGCCAAGCCGGCCGAGGAGCCCACCACCCGGATCGAGTGCCGGTTCAAATCGGGCACCGGCGACTGGCTCAATGTGGAGTCCACGGTCAACCGCCACCAGGGCGGCCTGATCTTCAACAGCCGCGACGTCACCGAACGCGTCCGCCTCCAGGCACAGTTGCAGCACAACGCCGAGCACGACCCGCTCACGGACCTGCCCAACCGCGCCCTGTTCACCAAGCGGGTCCGCCAGGCCCTCACCGGCCGCCGTGCCGGAGATCAGGGCACGGCCGTGCTCTTCATCGACCTCGACGGCTTCAAGGGAGTCAACGACCGCCTCGGCCACCAGGCCGGCGACGAGCTGCTGATCCAGGCTGCCCGCCGCCTCCAGGATTCGGTACGGGCCGGGGACACCGCGGCCCGCCTCGGCGGCGACGAGTTCGCCGCTCTCATCGTGGGCGACGGCACCCGCGACCAGTCCGCCCGCGAGTTCCAGGTCCGTGAGATCGCCGACCGGCTGCGGCTCACCCTCTCCCAGCCGTACCGCCTCGACGGCAACGACGTACGCGTGGCCGCCTCCATCGGGGTGGCCTTCGCGGAGCCCGCCACCACCCCCACCGACCTGATGCGCAACGCCGACCTCGCCATGTACCGCGCCAAGGCCGCCGGCAAGGACCGTGTCGAGCTGTACGCGCCACAGATGCAGGCCGAGGTGGTGCGCCGTACGGAACTGGACGCCCGGCTCCGCAGCGCCTTGCACGAAGGCGAATTCGCGCTGCTCCATCAGCCCGTGGTGAGTCTGACCACCGGCCGGATCGACGCCGTCGCGGCGCAGGCCCGCTGGCGCTCCGCCCAGGGCATCCTCTTCACCCCCGCCGAATTCCTCCGGGTCGCCGAGGACACGGACCGTACGGCCGAGCTCGGCCGCTGGCTGCTCGAGGAGGCCGTGGAGCAGGCCGCGGAGCGCGGCAACCTCGGTCATCGGGTCCCCGTATCGGTCCGTATGTCGGCCCGCCGCCTGCTGGACAAGTCCCTGCCGCTCGGCTCCATCGAGGCTCTCCTCATCCGGCATGGGCTGCCCTCGGGCGCGCTGGTCATCGAGCTCGCCGACAGCGATCCGCGGATCTCCTTCGACGATCTGGAGCTGCGGCTCGTCTCGCTGCGCAGGCTCGGCGTACGGATCGCCCTGGACGGCTTCGGCAGCGGGTACGCGGCCATCAACGCACTGCGCCGCCTCCCCGTGGACGTACTGAAACTGGACAGAGGTCTGGTGGAGGGCGTCGTCGAGTCCGCCCGGCTGCACAAGATCACCGCCGGGCTGCTGCGGATCGCCTGCGACCTCGGTATGCAGTCCGTGGCCGACGGCGTCGATGTGCCGGAGCAGGTGCTCGCACTGCGCGCGATGGGCTGTACACACGGCCAGGGCATGGCTTTCTCCGGGCCGCTGGACGAGTACCGGCTGCGCCGTGCGCTGGTGCGCGACGAGTTCCCGGTGCCCGGCGGGATCGCTCTGCCGGTGCTCACGGGTGGCGCGTTCACCGCCCGTAATGGCTCAAATAATGAGACGCGCGTCCCACCCACTTGACAGTGACAGCGCGCCGGGGGGAGGGTCAGTGCCATGCGCACCCGAATTCTCGTACTTGAAAAGCGCGTCGGCTGAGCAGAGCCATGAAGGCCCTGTGGACCCCTCCCGACGCGCTCCCCTCGCTTGCCTCACGGCACGAGGGGTTTTTTGTTGCACCGGACCATCTCAAACCCTCGCAAAAACCCTCAGCTTCGAGAAGAGAATGTCGATGACCGAGCAGGCCACCGGGGCCCACCATCCGCAGCCGCGGGCCCGAAGCGGCGGACCGACATCCGCCACCGTTGAGCACGTCACGGGCGCGCAGTCCCTCATCCGTTCTCTCGAGGAAGTGGGGGCCGACACGGTATTCGGCATCCCCGGCGGCGCCATCCTCCCCGCGTACGACCCGATGATGGACTCCAGCAAGGTCCGCCACATCCTGGTCCGCCACGAGCAGGGCGCCGGCCACGCCGCGACCGGATACGCGCAGGCCACCGGCAAGGTCGGCGTGTGTATGGCCACGTCGGGCCCCGGCGCCACCAACCTGGTCACCCCGATCGCCGACGCCCATATGGACTCGGTCCCGCTGGTCGCGATCACCGGCCAGGTCTCCTCCAAGGCGATCGGCACCGACGCCTTCCAGGAGGCGGACATCGTCGGCATCACCATGCCGATCACCAAGCACAACTTCCTCGTCACCAAGGCCGAGGACATCCCGCGGACCATCGCCGAGGCCTTCCACATCGCCTCGACGGGACGCCCCGGCCCGGTCCTGGTCGACATCGCCAAGGACGCCCTCCAGGCGCGGACCACCTTCAGCTGGCCGCCGCAGCAGGACCTGCCCGGCTACCGGCCGGTGACCAAGCCGCACGCCAAGCAGATCCGCGAGGCCGCCAAGCTGATCACCCAGGCCAGGCGCCCCGTGCTGTACGTCGGCGGCGGCGTCCTCAAGTCCCGCGCCACCGCCGAGCTGAAGGTCCTCGCAGAGCTCACCGGCGCCCCCGTCACCACCACCCTGATGGCGCTGGGCGCGTTCCCCGACAGCCACCCGCTGCACGTGGGAATGCCGGGCATGCACGGTGCGGTCACCGCCGTCACCGCGCTGCAGAAGGCCGACCTGATCGTCGCCCTCGGAGCCCGCTTCGACGACCGCGTCACCGGCAAGCTGGACAGCTTCGCCCCGTACGCCAAGATCGTCCACGCCGATATCGACCCGGCCGAGATCGGCAAGAACCGCACCGCGGACGTCCCGATCGTCGGCGACGCCCGCGAGGTCATCGCCGACCTGGTCCAGGCCGTCCAGGCCGAGTACAGCGAGGGCCACACCGGCGACTACACCGCCTGGTGGAGCGATCTCAACCGCTGGCGCGAGACCTACCCGCTCGGCTATGAGCAGCCGAACGACGGCAGCCTCTCCCCGCAGCAGGTCATCCAGCGCATCGGCGAGCTCGCCGACCCCGACACCATCTACGCGGCGGGCGTCGGCCAGCACCAGATGTGGGCCGCCCACTTCATCAACTACGAGCGGCCGGCCACCTGGCTGAACTCCGGCGGCGCCGGGACGATGGGGTACGCGGTCCCGGCCGCGATGGGCGCCAAGGCCGGTCAGCCGGACCGGATGGTCTGGGCGATCGACGGCGACGGCTGCTTCCAGATGACCAATCAGGAGCTCACCACCTGCGCGCTGAACAACATCCCGATCAAGGTCGCGATCATCAACAACGGCGCGCTCGGGATGGTCCGCCAGTGGCAGACCCTCTTCTACAACCAGCGCTACTCCAACACCGTGCTGCACTCGGGTCCCGAGGACGGCATCGCGGTGGAGGGCAAGTCCAGCGGCGGCACCCGCGTTCCCGACTTCGTCAAGCTGTCCGAGGCGATGGGCTGCTACGCACTGCGCTGCGAGTCCCCGGACGACCTTGACAAGGTCATCGCCGAGGCGAACGCCGTCAACGACCGCCCCGTCGTGATCGATTTCATCGTCCACGAGGACGCCCAGGTCTGGCCGATGGTCGCCGCGGGCACCTCCAACGACGAGGTCATGGCCGCGCGTGGCGTCCGCCCCGACTTCGGCGACAACGAAGACGACTGAGCCGAGAGTCCGAGAGAGAAGACCGAGAGAGACCGACACATGTCCAAGCACACGCTCTCCGTCCTGGTCGAGAACACCCCAGGCATCCTCGCCAGGATCGCCGCGCTGTTCTCCCGCCGCGGCTTCAACATCGACTCGCTCGCCGTCGGTGTCACCGAGCACCCCGACATCTCCCGTATCACCATCGTGGTCAATGTCGAGGACCTGCCGCTGGAACAGGTGACCAAGCAGCTCAACAAGCTGGTCAACGTTCTGAAGATCGTCGAGCTCGAGCCGGGCGCCGCGATCCAGCGCGAGCTCGTGCTGGTGAAGGTCCGCGCCGACAACGAGACCCGCTCCCAGATCGTCGAGATCGTCCAGCTGTTCCGCGCCAAGACCGTGGACGTCTCGCCCGAGGCGGTCACGATCGAGGCCACCGGTTCGAGTGACAAGCTCGAGGCGATGCTCAAGATGCTCGAGCAGTTCGGCATCAAGGAGCTCGTCCAGTCCGGAACGATCGCCATAGGGCGCGGCGCCCGGTCCATCACGGACCGGTCCCTGCGCGCCCTCGACCGCAGCGCCTGACCGGAACCGGCCAGGGCCGTGCTCGCATAGCGAGACTTGAAGGCTTCCGCACCCCGTCCCGCCGTACGGTGGGAAGCAAACAGCGTCATTCCAAGACGTGCACACCAAGGAGATATCCCAGTGGCCGAGCTGTTCTACGACGACGACGCCGACCTGTCCATCATCCAGAACCGCAAGGTCGCGGTCATCGGTTACGGCAGCCAGGGTCACGCCCACGCGCTGTCGCTCCGTGACTCGGGTGTCGACGTCCGGGTCGGTCTGCACGAGGGCTCCAAGTCCAAGGCGAAGGCCGAGGAGCAGGGCCTGCGCGTGGTGACTCCCGCCGAGGCCGCCGCCGAGGCCGATGTCATCATGATCCTGGTGCCGGACCCGATCCAGGCCCAGGTCTACGAGGAGTCCATCAAGGACAACCTGAAGGACGGCGACGCGCTGTTCTTCGGGCACGGCCTCAACATCCGCTACGGCTTCATCAAGCCGCCGGCCGGTGTCGACGTCGCCATGGTCGCCCCGAAGGGCCCGGGCCACCTGGTCCGCCGCCAGTACGAGGAGGGCCGCGGCGTTCCGTGTATCGCCGCTGTCGAGCAGGACGCCACCGGCAAGGGCTTCGAGCTGGCGCTCTCGTACGCCAAGGGCATCGGCGGCACCCGCGCCGGCGTCATCAAGACGACCTTCACCGAGGAGACCGAGACCGACCTGTTCGGTGAGCAGGCGGTCCTCTGCGGTGGCGCGTCCGCGCTGGTCAAGGCGGGGTTCGAGACCCTGACCGAGGCCGGCTACCAGCCGGAGATCGCCTACTTCGAGTGCCTCCACGAGCTGAAGCTGATCGTGGACCTGATGTACGAGGGCGGCCTGGAGAAGATGCGCTGGTCGGTCTCCGAGACCGCCGAGTGGGGCGACTACATCACCGGTCCCCGCATCATCACGGACCAGACCAAGGCCGAGATGAAGAAGGTTCTCGCGGAGATCCAGGACGGCACCTTCGCCAAGAACTGGATGGACGAGTACCACGGCGGTCTGAAGAAGTACAACGAGTACAAGAAGCAGGACGAGAACCACCTGCTGGAGACCACGGGCAAGGAGCTCCGCAAGCTCATGAGCTGGGTCGACAACGACGAGGCGTAAGCCTGACGGCGGGGCCGGGACGAGCGAGTCCCGGCCCTCTGCCACTGTGTCCGGCCGTGCTGCTGCGCTTCTCCACTCTGTCCAGCCACGGACGGGTGATCCTGCCTTCAAGGCGCAAGACGCACCTTCTGGCACCACTACACTTCTCAAGACATACGCGTCAGGCCCACAGTGTCGTGCGTCTTCCACGCGGCTAGCCCCCTCCACCGCCTGCGGCCGTCGGGACGGCCGTCCGCAATGGACTAGTGAGGACTCACGTGAGCTCGAAACCTGTCGTACTCATCGCTGAAGAGCTGTCGCCCGCCACCGTCGACGCGCTGGGCCCGGACTTCGAGATCCGGCACTGCAACGGCGCCGACCGTGCAGAGCTGCTCCCGGCCATCGCCGATGTCGACGCGATCCTGGTCCGCAGCGCCACCAAGGTCGACGCGGAAGCCATCGCACTCGCGAAGAAGCTGCGGGTCGTCGCCCGCGCCGGCGTCGGCCTCGACAATGTCGATGTCTCCGCCGCCACCAAGGCCGGCGTGATGGTCGTCAACGCCCCGACCTCCAACATCGTCACCGCCGCCGAGCTCGCCTGCGGTCTGCTGGTCGCCACCGCGCGTAATATCCCGCAGGCCAACACCGCTCTGAAGAACGGCGAGTGGAAGCGGTCCAAGTACACCGGCGTGGAGCTGAGCGAGAAGATCCTCGGCGTCGTCGGCCTCGGCCGTATCGGCGTCCTGGTCGCGCAGCGGATGTCGGCCTTCGGCATGAAGATCGTCGCCTACGACCCCTATGTGCAGCCCGCGCGCGCCGCGCAGATGGGCGTCCGGCTGCTCTCGCTCGACGAGCTGCTCGAGGTCTCGGACTTCATCACCGTGCATCTGCCGAAGACCCCGGAGACCCTGGGGCTGATCGGCGACGAGGCGCTGCACAAGGTCCAGCCGCACGTCCGTATCGTCAACGCCGCGCGTGGCGGGATCGTCGACGAGGATGCGCTGGCCTCCGCGCTCAAGGAGGGCCGGGTCGCCGGCGCGGGCCTCGATGTGTACGCGAAGGAGCCCTGCACGGACTCCCCGCTCTTCCAGTTCGACCAGGTCGTCTGCACCCCGCACCTCGGCGCGTCGACGGACGAGGCGCAGGAGAAGGCGGGCATCTCGGTCGCCCGTTCCGTGCGTCTCGCGCTCGCCGGTGAGCTGGTGCCCGACGCGGTCAACGTCCAGGGCGGAGTCATCGCCGAGGACGTGCGCCCGGGTCTGCCGCTCGCCGAGAAGCTCGGCCGGATCTTCACCGCGCTGGCGGGCGAGGTCGCGGTCCGCCTCGACGTCGAGGTGTACGGCGAGATCACCCAGCACGATGTGAAGGTGCTCGAGCTGTCCGCGCTCAAGGGCGTGTTCGAGGATGTCGTCGACGAGACCGTGTCGTATGTCAACGCCCCGCTGTTCGCGCAGGAGCGTGGTGTCGAGGTCCGGCTGACGACGAGCTCGGAGTCCCCGGACCACCGCAACGTCGTCACCGTCCGCGGCACGCTCTCGGGCGGCGAGGAGGTCGCGGTCTCCGGCACACTGGCCGGCCCCAAGCACCTCCAGAAGATCGTCGCGATCGGCGACCACGACATCGACCTGGCGCTCGCCGACCACATGGTCGTCCTGCGGTACGACGACCGTCCCGGTGTCGTCGGCACGGTCGGCCGGATCCTCGGCGAGGCCGGGCTGAACATCGCGGGCATGCAGGTCTCGCGCGCGGAGGAGGGCGGCGAGGCGCTCGTCGTGCTGACCGTTGACGACACGGTGCCGCAGTCGGTGCTGACGGAGATCGCGGACGAGATCGGCGCGGCGTCGGCCCGTACGGTGAACCTCAACAGCTGAGACCGGCGGAGTACGTCGAAGGGCCCGGCCCGCCGCGATCACGCGGTGGGCCGGGCCCTCTGTGTGTACGGTCAGCTCGCCGTGACCGGTTCCGGCGCCGGCTCCCCGGCGGGCGCCGGCTCCTCGTCCGTGGTCCTGCGCAGCAGGGCGGCGGCGAGAAGAGCGGCTGCGACCAGCAGCACCGCACCGCCCACGGCGGCGAACTGCATACCGTGGACGAAGGCCTCACGCGCGGCGTCCAGCAATGCTTCCCCAGTCCTGCCGGGGAGTTGTCCGGCGACCACGGCCGCGCCGCCGAGTGTCTCGCGGACCGAGTCGAGGGCGTCGGCCGGCAGCCCCGTGGGGGCGGAGCCGGCGATGTCGTGACGGTAGACAGCGGTGCCGAGGCTGCCCAGGACCGCCATCCCGAGCGCTCCGCCGAACTCTTGCCCGGTCTCCAGCAGTGCGGCGGCGGAACCGGCCTTCTCGGCGGGGGCGCCGGCCAGAGCCATGTCCGAGACCAGCGCCATTACGGTGACGATGCCGCAGCCGATGACGGCCGCGCCGGCCAGCAGGATCCAGAGGGAGTCCGTACCGGTCAGACTGAGCAGGGCGTAGCCGGCCGCGGCGACGACGAATCCGCCGGCGATGACATACGCCCGGTCGGTCCTCCGGGCGAGCGCGGTGCCGACCGGGGCGGCGGCGCCCACCGCGAGGGACGGGGCCAGGCTCCACAGCGCGGCCTCCATGGTGCCCATGCCGAGCACGGACTGCAGGTACTGGGTGGTGAAGTAGGCCGAGCCCATGATCGCGAAGGCGGCGATGGTGTTGAGCGCGATCCCGGAGCCGAAGACGCGGCCCTGGAAGAGGTCACGGCTGATCATCGCGTCGGGGCGGGTGCGCTGGCGGCGTACGAACAGCGCGCCGACGATCAGGCCGGCCGCGATGCACAGTGCCATGGCCGGGCTGAGGCCCTCGGCCGCGATCTCCTTGAGTCCGTACACGACCGGCAGGACGGCGCCCATCGACAGCGGCACGCTCAGCAGGTCGAAGCGGCCGGGGGCGGGGGCCTTGAACTCCGGTACCAGTACGGGCACCAGAACCAGCAGAAGCAGCATCGCGGGCACGTTGATCAGAAAGACCGAGCCCCACCAGAAGTGGTTCAGCATGACGCCGCTCATCACCGAACCGAGCGCGATTCCGCCGGCCATGGCCCCCGACCAGATGCCGATCGCCTGGCTGCGCTGCTTGTCGTCCTGGAACATATTGCGGACCAGCGCCAACGTCGACGGCATCAGGGTGGCGCCGCCGATGCCGAGCAACGCCCGTGCGGCGATGAGCATTTCGGCGCTCTGAGCGTAGGCCGCACCGACGGAGGCGATGCCGAAGGCGGTGGCGCCGACCAGCAGGAGCCTGCGGCGTCCGATGCGGTCGCCGAGCGAGCCCATCGTGATGAGGAGCCCCGCGAGGGCGAAGGCGTAGATGTCGAAGATCCATAGCTGCTGGGTGCTGCTCGGGTCCAGCTCGCGGGTGATTTGAGGGATGGCGAAGTAGAGGACGGAGACGTCCATCGAGACGAGGAGGAGCGGAAGCAGGAGGACGACGAACGAGGTCCATTCCCGGCGGCCGGCGCGACGTGCGGTGGAGTTCGGCATGCCGAGAAATGTACGGCCGTATTAAACGCCCGTCTAGTACATCCGTGTAAAACATATGTATAGGACGGTTGTATGTCCGCGCGGTACGCTGCCCGCATGGGACACCGTGAGGATCTGCTCGAAGGCGCCAAGCGCTGCCTGCTGGAGAAGGGTTACGCCCGGACGACCGCGCGCGACATCGTCGCGGCCTCCGGCACCAACCTGGCCTCCATTGGCTACCACTACGGCTCCAAGGAGGCACTCCTCAACCAGGCCTTCCTGGCGGTGACCGAGGAGTGGGGCGACGCGGTCGGCCCGGCCAACAGGCAGGCGCCCGACATGGCGGCGGATCCCTTCGAGCGATTCGAGAACACCTGGGAGCAGGTCATCGCCGCGGCCGATGCCGGCCGCCAGGTCTGGAAGCTCCAACTGGAGGTCGTATCGCGGCTCGACGACGACGAGAAGCTGCGCGAGGCCATCAAGGAGCCGCAGTTGGAGGGCCGGTTGGGGATGGCGGAGGCCTTCCTCGGCATGGACCCGCAGGCCGATCCGGAGAAGGCCAGGGTGGCGGGCATCTTCTGCCAGGCGCTGGTGGCGGGCGTGATGATCCAGTGGATGGCGGACCCGGAGACGGCGCCGTCGGCGAAGGACCTGACGGACGGGCTGCGGGCGATTTTGGAGAAGAAGGACTGAGGTGCCCGTGCGGGGTCCGCGGATTCGTGAGCAATCGCGGACTCCGGCCCGGGTGCCGGCGCGCCGGGAGCCCCTGAGCCGCTGCCGGGTCCCCGGCGTCGGGTGTCACCCGGCTTCGTCCAGTACGCGGGGCGTTCGACGGTTCCGGGCTAGGAGCGCCCGCCGCGGCGCCAGCGTTGCGCGGTGAGAGCCACGGGTTCGCCCGTGAGTCGGTCCGCGAACGGCTGGACGATCCTCAGCGCCTCGTCCGGGAGGGCGCTGACGACCGAGACGACTCCTGTGGTGTGCGATTGGTCATCGTCAACGAGTACGGCCACGAAGCTCAAACGACTGTCCGGACGGACGCCCAGTTGCGGGTCGTTGTCGCCGACGTCACGGGGTTCCGGGGACCACTGGCCCGTTATCAGTGTGGCCGGTGCTTCTGATGTGAGCGAGCCTTCGGCGGGTTCGCGCTGGAGCAGTACGACTGCTCGGACAGCCGTGACGTGTCGGTAGAGACCGGCCAGCCAGTAGGGCTCCTCGGTCGCGAACCGCTCCGCATCATCACGGTCGGCCACGTTGACGACATGGACGCTTCCCGTGTGTTCAGCTCCGTCGTCGGACAAGGTAGGGCCTCGAAGAATGAGCCGATCGGCAAACCGGTCCATGTAGGACCAGTGCGCCTCGGCCAGGTCGAGCAGCTCGGTTCCGACCCCGGGTCTGTCCTGAGCATGAACGTAGAAGGGCATGCCGAGAAGGTACCAACGCCCGGCCTGCGCCGAAGTCTTGGAGGAGCCGGGGCGCGCACCGTGGACCCCGCGGCCCCCTGCCGTTTGCGGCCCGCCACCTTCTTCCCGCGGTCCCGGCCGACACCGTCGGCGCCGACGGTGTCGGCCGCCCACAGGGACTGCGGGTCGACGATCGCCGCCGTCGGCGTGCGGCTGCAGGCGTAAACTGCTGGGCAAATCATCCTTTTGACTATTTAACCTTGCAATTCTGGTAAGGGCGTAGCCAGAACCATCGGATCCGGCGTCCGATCTGCCGGGAAGGTCCGCAGAGAGTGGCCGTCGGCGGCCTTGGGAGGGCGCGGGCGGATCACCAGGAGGAAGATTTCTCGATGACCCGGCCCGATGACCCGCGCACCGCGGCGGCCCGGATGTTCGCCAAGGCCGGCGCGTTCGGCGAGCTTCTGGCCGGGATCGACTGGGCGGCGACGCCGCTCGGGCCCACCGAGTCCTGGCCGGGGCCCCTGGTGGACACCCTGCGCCTCATGCTCACCTCTGAGCACGGGATGGCTCTGTACTGGGGCGCCGAATTCAGCACGCTGTACAACCTGGGCTCCACACCCATTGTCGGCGCCAAACACCCCTGGGCGCTCGGCAGGCCCTACAAGGATGTGTTTCCCGAGGTCTGGGTCCATCCCGTGAGCTCCCACTTCCACTATGTGACCGACACCCGCAAGCCCCTGCTGATCCCCGATGAGCCGCTCATCATGGAGCGCCACGGCTTTCCGGAACAGTGCTACTTCGACTCCGCCTTCCAGCCCGTGCTGCTGGACGACGGCACCGCCGGCGGCGTGCTGCAGATCATCACCGAGACCACCGGCCGGGTACTGGGCGAGCGCCGGCTGCGCCTGCTGAGCGAGACCGGCGCCCGCACCGTCGGGCTGCCCACCCCGGGCGAGGTCGCCCGCGTCGTCGCGGAGGTGCTGGGCTCCTATCCCGAGGAGATCCCGTTCCTGGGCCTGTACCTGGCCTCCGAGCCGGGGATGCTGCGGCGGGCGGCCTCCGCCGGGCTCCGGCCGGCGCCCGAGAGCGTCTCGCTGAGTGCGGCCGACGGGTCGGAGGTCGCGGCCCGGCTGGCGCAGGTGGTCGCCGACGGTGCCCCTGCCACGCTGCCGGCCGCCGCGCTCACCGGCGGCAACACGGCCGGGCAGCACGCCGCGGCCCCCCGGCTCCCGGTCGAGCAGGCACTGGCCCTGCCGCTGCACTGCGCGGGCCAGGTGGAGGGCGTCCTGGTGGTGGGCCTCAATCCCTGCTTCCCGCCGGCCGGGGCCTACCGGGATTTCTTGGAGGTGCTCGCCGCCGCCGTGGCCGGGGCACTGACGGCCGCCCTGGCCCACGACGAGCAGCGCCGCCGGGCGGAGGCGCTGGCCGAGCTGGACCGGGCCAAGACCACCTTCTTCGCCAACGTCAGCCACGAGTTCCGCACCCCGCTCACCCTGCTCCTGGGTCCGCTCCAGCAGGCCCTGGCCGACGAGGACCGGCCCGAGCGGCGCGAGCAGCTGGAGCTGGCCGAGCGCGGCGCCCTGCGCCTGCTGAAGCAGGTCAACACGCTCCTGGACGTCGCCAGGGCCGAGGCCGGGCAGATGCACCCGGCCCTCGAGCCGGTCGACCTCGCCGGTGCCACGGCCGAGCTGGCCGGGGTGTTCCGCTCCGCCTTCGAGGCAGCCGGGCTGACGCTGGAGGTGGACTGCCCGCAGCTGCCCAAGCCGGTGTCCATGGACCGGGAGATGTGGGAGAAGATCATCCTCAACCTGCTCAGCAACGCCCTGAAGTTCACCTTCACCGGCGGCGCACGGGTGCAGGTGGCCGCGGCCGGCGACCGGGCCCGGCTGACCGTGACCGACACCGGCACCGGCATCCCCGCGGACGAGCTGCCGCGCCTGTTCGAGCGCTTCCACCGGGTCCGCGGCGCCCGCTCCCGCTCCCACGAGGGCAGCGGCCTCGGCCTGGTGCTGGTGAAGGACCTGGTGGAAGCGCACGGCGGCACCGTCGGCGTGGACAGCCGGCTCGGCCAGGGCACCACCGTCACCGTGGACCTCCCCTTCGCCGCCGCCCACCGGCCCCGCCCGGACCCGCCCGCGGCCGGCGCCGGATCCCCCGGGGAAACCCCCAGGGAAGGCGGAGGCGGTCGGCCCGGCCGCGCCGCGGCCTATGCGGACGAGGCGCTGGGCTGGCTGGCGGCCGACCCCGTCCCCGCTGCGGCCACCCCCGCGGCACGCACTCCGCACGCCCCCGCGACCCACGATGCCCCCCACGGCCCCGGCCCGCACGAAACCGACCGCCCCCACCGGGCCCGCCTGCTGGTCGTCGACGACAACGCCGACATGCGTGCCTACCTCACCCAGCTCCTGCAGCCCGACTACGACCTGCTGCTCGCCGCCGACGGCAGGGTCGCCCTGGAGACGGCCCTGGCGCAGCCGGTGGAGCTGGTGCTCAGCGACGTGATGATGCCCCGCATGGACGGCTTCGAGCTGGTCCGGGCGCTGCGCGCCGACCCGCGCACCGCCCGCCTGCCCATCGTCTTGCTCACCGCCCGCGCCGGCGAGGAGGAATCCGTGCGGGGCCGGCACGCCGGCGCCGACGACTACCTGGCCAAACCCTTCTCCGCGCGCCAGCTGCTGGCGCGCGTCCGCACCGGGTTGGAACTGTCCCGGCTGCGCGAACAGGTCCTGACCGAGACCCGCAACCAGCTGGCTGTGCTGGCCTCCCTGGCCGACGCGGGCCTGCGGCTGTCCGCCACCCTCGACCCGGACCGGATACTGCAGACTGCCGGCCAGATCCTCATGCCCGACTTCGCCGACCAGATCAGCATCCACCTCATCGCCGCGGCACCCGCCCCGGCGCAGTCGCCCCCGGCATACATCGCCGGCACCCCCCTTCTTGCCCGCGAGGCCCTGGCCACCGCCGCCACCCAGGCGATCAACGGCACCGCCCCAGCCCCGGCCGGCCCGCACCCGGCGTCCGCCGCCGTGCTGGCCCTGCCTCTGCACGCCCACGACCAGACGCTGGGGGCCCTGGTACTGGTCCGGCACACCGACTACTCCGCGGTCGAACACAAGTATCTGGAGAACCTCGCCCAGCGCCTGGCCCTGGCCTACGACAACGCCACCCGGTACCACAACGAGCGCCGCGTCGCCCTGACCCTGCAGCGCGCCCTGCTGCCCCACCGCCTGCCCCAGGTGCCCGGGGTGCGCCTGGCCAGCCACTACCGGGCCAGCAACCGCGGCGCCGAGGTCGGCGGCGACTGGTACGACGTGCTCGCCCTGCCCGACGGTGCCGTGGGGCTGGCCATCGGCGACGTCATGGGCCACGACGTGGAAGCCGCCACCGTGATGGGCCAACTCCGCTCCGCCCTGCACAGCCTCGCGCTGGAGGGCGCCGGCCCGGCCCGGGTGCTGGCCAGGCTGGACGCCTACCTGCAGTCGCTCGCCACCGAACGCTTCGCCACCTGCCTGTACGCGGTCTACGACCCCCACCGCCACCGCCTGCGCTACGCCGCCAGCGGGCACCTGCCGCCCCTGCTGGTAGCCGCCGACACCGCCTACCTGGAGCTGCCCCCGGCGCTGCCGCTGGGACTGGGCAGCACCCCAGTCGATTGCGAGGTGGCGTTCCCGCCCGGCACCAGCCTGCTGCTGTACACCGACGGCCTGGTGGAAAACCGGGCGCTGTCCCTGGACGACTGCCTGGCGGCCCTGTGCCAGACCTGCGGCGCGCTGCCCGCCGCCGCCCGCACCGACCCCCAGCAGATCACCGAACGGGCCCTGGAGCTGCTGAACACCCCCGACCAGGTCGACGACGACACCGCCCTGCTCGCCGCCACCGCCGAACCATCGGGTCGAACCGGCGACCCGCAGGCTGACGGAAGTGCTGTACAACCGACCGCTACTGCTCCTAGTCATGACTGAGGAAGCTGTGGATCTGCTCATCCACTGCTGACGAACTGTCCTGATTGCCGATGGAGTCGCGGATCCTGGAACAGATCTAGAGCCGTGCCGCCTTCAGAGCCATGTGCAGCAGCAGCCGGTCCTCGCCGTCGTCCAGGTCCAGGCCCGTGAGCTGCTCTACGCGCGAGAGGCGGTAGTAGAGCGTCTGGCGGTGGATGCCGAGCGCCGCCGCGGTGCGTCCCGCCTGGCCCGCGCAGTCGAGGAACACCTCGGCAGTGCGGGCCAGTTCGCTGTGCGAGCGGTCGAGCAGCTCGCGTACGGCGGGGTCGTGAGCCGTGTTCGCGGGGAGCGCGGTCAGCATGCGGTACGGGCCGACGGCCGACCACTCGGCGACCGGCCCGAACCGGGTCTCGGCGCGGGCCGCGCGGGCCGCGGAAGCCGCCTCCAGCCAGGCGGTGTTGAGCCCGGCGAGGCCACGCCGGGGCGTCGCGACCCCGGCGGTCGCCGCGTCCCCGCCCGCGGCGGCGCGGAGCCGGTCCGCCGCGGTGAGGGCGGGCGAGAGGGTGTCTGCGGAGCGGAGCCGTACAAGGGCGGCGAGTGCGTGGCCGTGGGGGGACCGGTCGTCGTGCGGGTGCGGGGTGCCGGACGAAGAGGCGTCGCCTCTGCCGCGAGGCGCGCGGGTCGCGGCGCGCCGGGCGGAGGTGCCGGTGCTCGCGCCGCTGCCGGGGTCCCCGGCCCCGTCCGGGGCCGTATCCGGTGGCCCGGTTTCGAGTTGCCCGGACCGGCCGCCGTCGCCGGCTCCGGCCTCCCACGGCACCGTGCACAGCGCCGCCGCACCCGGCAGCGAGCGCGACGACGGGGCATCGGCCGCGGTCCATGGCGTCACGCACACCACCGCGTGCAGGCCGTCCGCGCTCGCGCCGCCCAGCGCCGCGCGGAGCGCCGCCACCGCCATGTCGTACTGCCAGCCGCCCCCCGCCGTCAGGACCGCGCGGAACTCACGGGACAGATCCGTGCCCGCCCGCTCCTCGTCGGCGAGCAGCGTGCCGATCCTGGCCGTGACCTCCATGGCTGCGGCGAGCTGAGCCTGTGTGGGGCCCGGGGCCGCGTCGAGCAGCCATACGTATCCGAGCACGATGCCCCCGTGGCGTACCGGAAGGCAGATCCGGTCGCGGAAGACCCCCGCTTCCGGGGCCGCCGGGATCCGGACCGGGTCCGTCGCGCGTGCGATGCCGAAGTCCTCGAACCAGGCGCGGACCGCCGGCGTGGACTTCCGGGTCAGGATCGAACGGGTCCTGACCGGGTCCATCGCGATGTCGTCGTCGCTGTCGTGCGCGCCGAAGGCGATCAGGCCGAAGTCGCGGTTCTCCAGCGTCGCGGGGACGGCCAGCAGCGCCGAGATCTCGTCGACCAGCTCTTGGTAATCGCCCTTCACCCCGACATTCTCGCACCCCTTCAGACATATGTCTGAGATCCGGACCACGAATGCGTGACAGGTGTCGATGGCAGTGGATCGGAGCGATCCTTAGGTTTCACGGTGGTTCTTCGTGCCGTTCCGGATGCGTTGTCTGCTGTTCCGCCGCGTCTCCGCCCCGGCCCTGTCCGTACTCTCGTGGAGGTCCCCGTGCTGGGTCCCGTGATCCTCGCCGCGTCGCGCAGCGACAAGATGCGCCGTATCGTCTCGGCAGCCCCGGTCACCAAGCCCGTGGTGAACCGCTTCATCGCCGGTGAGACGGTCCAGGAGACGGTCCCCGTCGTCCGGAACACGGCCGACCGCGGTCTCGAGGTCACGCTCGACGTCCTCGGCGAGGACATCACCGACCCGGCGGAGGCGCTGCGCGCCCGCGACGCCTACCTGGAGCTCATCGAGGCCCTCGAGCCGCTGGAGCTCGGGGTCCACGCCGAGATGTCGGTGAAGCTCTCCTCCTTCGGCCAGGCCCTGCCGGGCGGGCACGACCTCGCGCTGAAGAACATCACGACGGTCGTCGAGGCCGCCGCCGGGATCGGCACCACGGTCACCCTCGACATGGAGGACCACACCACCATCGACTCGACGCTCGCGATCCACTCCGAACTGCGTGAGCGCTTCCCGCAGACCGGCGCCGTCGTCCAGTCGTACCTCTTCCGCACCGAGGACGACTGCCGCGCGCTGGCCGCGGCAGGCTCACGCGTACGTCTGGTCAAGGGCGCCTACAAGGAGCCCGCGACCGTCGCATACCAGGACAAGACCGAGGTCGACAAGGCCTACATCCGCTGCCTGAAGATCCTGATGGAGGGTGAGGGCTACCCGATGGTCGGGTCGCACGACCCGCGCATCATCTCCATCGGCCAGGAGCTCGCCCGCCGGGCGGGCCGCAAGCTCGACGAGTACGAGTTCCAGATGCTGTACGGCATCCGGGAGGCCGAGCAGCACCGGCTCGCCGCCGAGGGCCACCGGATGCGTGTCTACATCGCGTACGGCACCGACTGGTACGGATACTTCATGCGCCGCCTCGCGGAGCGCCCCGCCAACCTCGCGTTCTTCCTGCGTTCGCTGGTCAGCCGCGGCTGAACCCCCCAACTGACCTACTGATTAAGGAGATTCGGCACTCATGGACGCTGTGACCCAGGTCCCCGCGCCGGTCAACGAGCCGGTTCACTCCTACGCGCCCGGGAGCCCCGAGCGCGCCCGTCTCGAGGCAAAGCTCAAGGAGCTGTCCGAGAACCCGATGGAGCTGCCGATGACGATCGGCGGCGTCCGGCGGATGGGCGGCGGCGAGCGCGTCGACGTCGTGCAGCCGCACAACCACAAGGCCGTCATCGGTACATTCGCCGCTGCCACGCAGCAGGACGCGCAGGACGCGGTCGACGCCGCGCTCGCCGCCGCGCCCGCGTGGCGTGCGATGTCCTTCGACGACCGCGCCGCGATCATCCTGCGCGCGGCCGAACTGCTGGCCGGTCCGTGGCGCGAGACGCTCGCCGCCTCCACCATGCTGGGCCAGTCGAAGACCGCGCAGCAGGCCGAGATCGACACCCCCTGCGAGCTCGTCGACTTCTGGCGCTTCAACGTCAAGTACGCCCGTGACCTGCTCGCCGAGCAGCCGCCGGCCAACTCGCCGGGCGTGTGGAACCGTATGGACCACCGCCCGCTCGAGGGTTTCGTCTACGCGATCACGCCCTTCAACTTCACCGCGATCGCGGGCAACCTGCCGACGGCCCCCGCCCTCATGGGCAACGTCGTCGTCTGGAAGCCGTCCCCGACGCAGACCCACGCCGCCGTGCTGCTGATGCAGATTCTGGAGGAGGCCGGTCTGCCGAAGGGCGTCATCAACCTGGTGACGGGCGACGGTATCGCCGTCTCCGAGGTGGCGCTGAACCACCGCGAGCTGGCCGGTATCCACTTCACCGGCTCGACCAAGACCTTCCAGCACCTGTGGAAGACGGTCGGCAACAACATCGCGAAGTACCGTTCCTACCCGCGCATCGTCGGCGAGACGGGCGGCAAGGACTTCGTCGTCGCCCACCCGAGCGCCGACCGCGCGGTGCTGAAGACCGCGCTGACCCGTGGTTCCTTCGAGTTCCAGGGCCAGAAGTGCTCGGCGTCCTCGCGTGCGTACATCCCCGCCTCGATCTGGAACTCCGGCTTCAAGGAGGAGTTCGCGGCCGAGGTCGACGGCATCAGGATGGGTGACGTCACGGACCTGACGAACTTCATCGGTGCCGTGATCGACGAGCGTGCCTTCGCGAAGAACAAGGCCGCGATCGACCGTGCTGCCGCCGACCCGACCTGCACGATCGTCGCCGGTGGCACGTACGACGACTCGGTGGGCTACTTCGTCCGCCCGACCGTCGTCGAGTGCACGGACCCGGGCAACGAGGTCTTCACGACCGAGTACTTCGGCCCGTTCCTGGCGGTCCACGTCTACGAGGACGACCAGTACGACGCCATGCTCGAGCAGATGGAGTCGGCGTCGGACTACGCCCTGACCGGCGCGGTCATCGCCAACGACCGTGCGGCGGCAGCGCACACGATGGAGAAGCTGCGCTACGCCGCGGGCAACTTCTACATCAACGACAAGTCGACCGGCGCCGTCGTCGGCCAGCAGCCCTTCGGCGGCGGCCGCGCGTCCGGCACGAACGACAAGGCGGGCGCCCCGCAGAACCTGATGCGCTGGACGCTGACCCGCGCGATCAAGGAGACGCTGGTCCCGCCGACGGACTACACCTACCCGCACATGGGCTGATCTCCGCCCACCCGGCCGACGCCCCCACCGGGCCGACGCCCCCTCGTGACCCCGCCCCCGCTCCGGCCCCCACACCGGCCGGGGGCGGTCCACGTTCGTCGGGTTTAGGCTGCTGTGAGGGGGTGCCGGAAGGAGAGTGAGATGCCTGGTTCCACTACTCTCGGCCCCGGGCACGGGATCGACTGGATTGAGCACACCGACGCCGTGCGGGTGGCCTCCGTGATGCGGGAGTTGAGCGCGCTACTGTCGATGGATGGGCCGAACCGGCTCACCGATGCGCAGGTCAGCGTCTTGTGCGGGGGACTGGTGCATCACCGGCACGAATTCGGTGAGTGGGTCGAGCGGCTTGCGCAGGACCTGACCCGGAAGGTGTCGTCGTAACGCTGCGGTCCGGGAAGCCGTCACCCCGCCGCGGAATCCGCGCCCGGTGCCGGATCCGCTTCCGGATCTTCCTCCGCGCCCCGGTCGGCCTCGGCCAGGCGCTTGATGGCCGTGAGACGGGTGTCCCACTCGCCGGCCAGCCGGTCCATCCACCGGGCGGTGGCGCCCAGCCGCGCCGGCAGGACCGTGTACCGCGCCTCCCGGCCCTCCCGTCGGCCGGCGACGAGGCCGGCCCGGTCGAGGACCGCGAGGTGCTTCACGATCGCCTGCCGGCTGACCGGCAGCTCTGTCGCCAGGACCGTGGCGGTGGCCTCCCCGTGCGCGGCGAGGATGTCGAGTATCCGGCGCCGGGTCGGGTCCGCCAGTGCGGACAGGACCTCCGCCACGGTGTCCCGGTCAGCGTCCTCCGTCATGCCGCCAGTCGCTCCGTGTACTGCTTGATGTTGTCCATCTGGCCGGTCCAGCCGCTCGCGTGGCTCTCGTACCCCGCGGTGGCGGCCTTGTCCTCGGGGATGACGAGGTCGGCGAAGCCGGTCTCCACCACGCGCAGACGGGTGCCGTCCCCGTCCGGGGTGAGGGTGAACTCCACCAGGGTGGAGTTGCCTTCGACGGCCTGCTCGCCGGGGTGGGCGCTGGCCCAGCGGTACGAGAAGTGGTGCGGCGGGTCGACCTTCACGATCGTGGTCGGGAACTGCCCGTACTCGCCGTGATCCAGCTGCATGGTGCCGCCCGGGCGCAGGTCGACCGGGGTCGGCCTGCCCTGCCCGAACCAGGAGCCGACGTGCTCGGGCTCGGTGAGCACCGCCCACACGCGCTCCACAGGTGCGGCAATGGTGATCTCGCGTTCGATCCGGTCCTTGCTCATGGGATGAGCCTCCTGTTCGACTATGACGTGCTACCCAATGGTTGCACTTCCCGGGTGATTAATGCAACCCGTCGGTTGCGCTAAGGGTCGGAGGCCGGGTCCCGTCCGCCCGCGCCGCGTACCGGAGGAGGATGCGGTGCATGAGTGAGTCGCCGCGCACCGCCCACACCTTCGAACTCGGCCCCGCCGAGCTCCTCGAGATCCGCGGCCTCCTGACGGACGCGTTCGACGGCGACTTCGCCGACGAGGACTGGGACCACGCGCTGGGTGGTGTCCACGCGCTGTACTACGAGGGCGGCGAGCTCGTCGCGCACGGCAGCGTGATCCAGCGCCGGGTGATCCACGCCCGCCGCTCGCTGCGTATCGGATACGTCGAGGCGATGGCCGTGCGCGCCGACCGGCGGCGGCGCGGGCTCGGCGGCCTGGTGATGGACACCCTGGAGCGGGTGATCGACGGGGCGTACGAGTTCGGGGCGCTCTCCGCCTCCGACGACGGAGCCGCGCTGTACCGGGCACGCGGCTGGCAGCTGTGGCGCGGCCGGATCGAGGCGCTCGGCCCCGACGGCGTGGTGCACCTCCCGGACGAGGAGGACTCCACCTATGTGCGCCCGGCCGCGGCCCGGCCGCTGCCGGAGCCGTCCGCGGCGCTGCTCTTCGACTGGCGTGAGGGCGACCTGCTGTAACGCGGATCCCGGTCGTGCACCCGGCAGGACGGGACACCGAGGCCCACGAGCGGCCGCCCGCGTCGTGGGCCTCCAGGGCCTGCCGGTCAGCCGCTGACGCTGGGCGAGCCGGTCTCGATGTGCCCGGTGTACCGCCGTGACCAGGCCGGGTCCACGTCCGTCGTGATGGTGAAGTCGTACCAGCCGTTCTGGTACGCCACCGCGTTGAAGTAGTCCTCGGTGGAGCCGCCCGCCGGCACGGTGTAGGTCCAGGGGCCGTCGAACCGGTAGTTGTTCGAGGTGATGGTGAACTTCACAGCGGACGAGGACGAGTTGGTCAGCTTGAACCAGATCGCCTGCTTGCCGGTACCGCTATCCACGGCGTAGCGCGCCGCCGCCTCGACGGACTTGCCCGCCTTGGTGGCGTCGCCGGTGAATCGCCGCAGGAAGCGGTTCGGCCCGGCCATGCTGATGTCGTACTTCCCGGCCCCGTACCCCGTGCCGATGTTGAAGTAGTCGGACGCCGTCCCGCCCGCGTCGACGGTGTACTGCCACGGCTCGGTGGAGCGGTATGCGTTGGGGTGGATGGAGAGGTGCGCGGCACTCTTCGCCGCGGTGCCCTGGTTGGCCATGGAGAACCAGGCCAGGATCTTGCCGCCGCTCCCGAACTCCAGCCGGTCGAGATTGCCGTTCGGCTGGTAGGGCAGGGCGCGGGCCGGACGCGTACCGGCCTCCTGCGTGGGCAGGGCGTTGTTCGTGGGGACCGGGTTGGGCAGTGGTCCGCAGGTGCTCTGGCCGATGACTTTCGCCGTGCCGGGCAGGGACGGCACTCCGTACACCGGATGGGCGAAGTCGAATACGCCGGTGAGGTCGCCGGTCACCTTGCGGCGCCAGGCGCTGATGTTGGGGCAGGCGGCCGGCTTGCCGATGGCGGAGGTCCACGTCTCCAGGAAGCGCAGTACCGAAGTGTGGTCGAAGACCTCGGAGCTGACCCAGCCGCCGCGGGTCCAGGGCGACATCACCAGCATGGGCACGCGGAAGCCCAGTCCGTACGGGACGCCGTTCAGGAACTCGCCCGCTGTCCCGGCGGGCGGCGCCGGCGGCGGGACGTGGTCGAAGAAGCCGTCGTTCTCGTCGTAGTTGAGGAAGAGAACGGTCGAGTCGAAGACCTCGGGGCTGGCGGCGAGCGCCCGGTACACGAGGTCGACGAAGTGCGCGCCGTCGCCGGGCGGGGCGTACGGGTGCTCGGAGAAGGCCTCGCTCGCCACCACCCAGGAGACCTGCGGCAGGGTCCCGGCCAGCGCGTCGGCCTTGATCGCGGCGGCGATGTCGTCCGGGGTCGATCCGGTGACGGCGGGCACCGAGGCCATACCGCGGTCATACAGGGCGCTGCCGGGCTTGGCCGTCTCGAACTGCTTGAAGTACGCGAGCCCGTTGTCGCCGTAGTTGTCCTTGGCGTTCTGGTAGACCTTCCAGGTCACTCCGGCGCGCTGCAGCGTCTCCGCGTACGTCTCCCAGGTGAGCCCCGACTCGTCGCCGCCGTCCGAGCTGGAGGCGTCGACCTTGCCGCTCCAGAGGTACGTGCGGTTGGGGCCGGTGGCGCTCAGCGTGGAGCAGAAGTACGCGTCGCAGATCGTGTAGTTGTCGGCCAGCCCGTAGTGGAACGGTATGTCGCCGCGGTCCAGATAGCCCAGCGTCCGTACATTGCCGACGCCCCAGACCCAGTTGTCCAGCCGGCCCTTGTTCCAGGCGGAGTGCTGAGAGGCCCAGCTGTGCGGCAGGTCGCCGTTGCACTGGGCGAGGGTCTCACCGTCCACGCCGCCGGCGTCGGGCGTGGCGCTCAGCTTCCACGGGTACTGGCGGCCGAAGCCGTTCGGCTGGTTGAAGACGCTGTTCCCGCCGGCGAGGGTGATACCGCTGCGGTCGGCGAAGCCGCGTACACCCCTGAGTCTGCCGAAGTAGTGGTCGAAGCTACGGTTCTCCTGCATCAGGACGACCACGTGCTTCACATCCGTGATGGTCCCGGTCGCCTCCGCGGCGCGGATCGTCCCGGTGGCCGCCCCTGCTGTCGACGGAAGGGCGGCCGCGGCCGCCACCCCCGCGCCCAACGTCACGAAACCCCTACGACTGATCGGTGTCATTCGCCCGCCCCGGTCACTGGAGTGCCCCTGTGGCACATCGAGCGCAAGGGTCCAGGCAAAGGCCTCAAGGGTCCACAGCCGTGCGGGAAGAGATCCGTGAACACCTGCTGAACCGCACATTCGAGCTGCGCCCCGTTACGGAAGGGGACGCGGCGGCTATGCCCTGACGAGCATCTTTCCGAGGTTCTCGCCCCGCAGCATGCCGATGAAGGCATCCACGATCCGCCGGAAACCGTCGATCACCGTGACGTCCGGCGAGAGATGCCCGCTCCGCAGATGCGGCACGAGGAACTCCTCGAACTCGCCCTGCACATCGGTGTGGCTGCGCACCAGCACGCCCTCCAGCCGCAGCGACTTGCCGACCACACGGAGGATGACGGAGCGGTGCTTTCGATGGGGAGCAGTGGTTTCGGGATGGCGGTCATGCCGGAGCTCTCCCTGACCGGAGCGCCTGCCGGCATTGAGATCACCGATCTCGGACCGGAGCGCCCGACGCGCTCCGTGGGCTATGTCACCACCCCTGAACTGGGCCGCACGTTCGCCGTCCGGGCTCTGATCCGGGAGCTCAGGGTCCTCTCCCGGTGAGCGCGTGATGCTCGTCCGGTGATCGCCGTCTCAGATAGTAGGAAGTCCGAGTAATTGTGGAGACAGAAGCGCCTACCTGTCCTAGCTTTGTAGAAGCCGAACGTCTCGCTCGATCCAGCGAATGGCGGCCCTGAGCCAGTGCCCCCCGCAGGCAACCCCTGTGGCACCGCTCACCGCCCCTTCCGGCGCCTCACAGATACATCACCGGCATTGCCGTGTGGCTTTCTGATCTGAAGGAGTCGATCATCATGCCCGCTGAGACCGCCCGCCGCGTCCGCCACTCGTCCCGTACGAGCGAGTCCGACCGCAAGAACGCCGCCGCCGCCCTGCAGCGTGCCCTCGACCGCAGGGACAACGGCGGCTCCACGGGTCACTGACCCGCCGTCCTCACCGCCCGTTTCGCTGACCGCGCCCGACCTCGAAGCGGTCGACGCGCCTGCCGCTCCCGGCGAGCGCGGAGACCCTCGGCTTCGGGGTCGTGTCGGCCTCCGCCTCGACCGTGAGGAGGGGGAAGCCGGTGCAGCGCACACACGAGCTCCGCACGCCGTGTCGGCCGATCCGTGGACGTCCATATGGTGGACGTCGAGTGTCATTGGATGGGACGCGGAGTAGGGTGCCGATATGTCTCGCAGCATCAATCTCGCAGTGATCCCCGGTGATGGCATCGGCCAGGAAGTCGTGGCTCAGGGCCTGAAGGTCCTCTCCGCCGTCCTCCCGCAGGACGTGAAGCTGGAGACCAAGGAGTACGACCTCGGCGCCCAGCGCTGGCACCGCACCGGAGAGACCCTCCCGGACGCGGAGCTCGACTCCCTCAAGAACCACGACGCGATCCTGCTCGGCGCGATCGGCGATCCGTCCGTGCCGTCCGGCGTGCTGGAACGCGGGCTGCTGCTCAAGCTGCGGTTCGCCTTCGACCACTACGTCAATCTGCGTCCGTCGAAGCTGTTCCCGAACACCGCGACCCCGCTGGCCGGCCGCCCTGACATCGACTTCGTGGTCGTCCGCGAGGGCACCGAAGGGCCGTACACCGGCAACGGCGGCTCCCTGCGCACCGGTACGCCCGCCGAGGTCGCCACCGAGGTCAGCCTCAACACGGCGTACGGCGTCGAGCGCGTCGTCCGTGACGCGTACGAGCGTGCCAATTCCCGCCCGCGCAAGAAGCTGACGCTGGTTCACAAGAACAACGTGCTCGTCTACGCCGGTCACCTGTGGAAGAACATCTTCGACAAGGTCGGCCAGGAGTACCCCGAGGTCACCACCGACTATCTGCACGTCGACGCCGCGACGATCTTCTTCGTCACCCAGCCGGAGCGCTTCGACGTCATCGTCACCGACAACCTTTTCGGTGACATTCTCACCGACCTCGCCGCTGCCGTGACCGGCGGTATCGGCCTGGCCGCGTCGGGCAACATCAACCCGACGGGCACCTTCCCGTCGATGTTCGAGCCCGTCCACGGCTCCGCGCCCGACATCGCGGGCACGGGCAAGGCCGACCCGACGGCCACGATCCTCTCCGTCGCCCTCCTGCTGCGTCACCTCGGCTTCGAGACCGAGGCGGCACGCATCGAGGAGGCCGTCTCCGCAGACCTCGCGGAGCGTGACGGTGCCACGGTCCGTACGACGGACGAGATCGGCGACGCGCTCGCGGTACGAGTAGCCGGCTGACCTGACGGTTCCATCGAAGCCGCCGGGTCGCGTCAGCACCCGGCGGCTTTTCCTGTGCGGCCTCCGGGTGTCACCATCAACCCTGGACCGCGTTCACCCTGTTTCTTGCACAGCTCCGCTCGGGCGATAATCGACCGTGGGCCGCGGCATGCGGGAGAGCTCGGACGTCCTAGCAGTCGCAGCGGCGTGAGCGCGGTCCGTCACAAACAACCGGTGAAGGAATCTGCACTCATGACGACGCCCACGATCGAGCTCAAGCCTTCCTCGTACTCGCTGTCCGATGCGGAGCGCGAGGCGATCCTGGCCAACCCCGGATTCGGCCGCCACTTCACCGATCACATGGTGACGATCAAGTGGACGGAGGGGCGGGGGTGGCACGACGCTCAGCTCGTCCCGTACGCGCCGCTGTCGATCGACCCGGCCAATATGACGCTGCACTACGCGCAGGAGATCTTCGAGGGCCTGAAGGCCTACCGCCGTCCCGACGGCTCGGTCGTCACCTTCCGCCCCGAGGCGAACGCCGAGCGCTTCCAGCGGTCCGCGGCCCGGCTGGCGATGCCGGAGCTGCCGGTCCAGACCTTCATCGAGGCGTGCGACGCGCTGGTCCAGCAGGACAAGGCGTGGGTCCCGGCGCACGGCGGCGAGTCCTCGCTGTATCTGCGCCCCTTCATGATCGCTACCGAGGTCGGCCTGGGCGTGCGGCCCGCCAACGAGTACCTCTTCATCGTCATCGCCTCGCCCGCGGGCGCCTATTTCCCCGGCGGCGTCAAGCCGGTCTCCATCTGGCTCTCCGAGGACCGCGTGCGCGCCGTTCCCGGAGGCATGGGCGACGCCAAGACGGGCGGCAACTACGCCGCCTCCCTGCTCGCCCAGGCCGAGGCCGCCGGGAAGGGCTGTGACCAGGTCGCCTACCTCGACGCCGTCGAGCACAAGTGGGTCGAGGAACTGGGCGGCATGAACCTGTACTTCGTCTACGGGGACAGGATCGTCACGCCCGAGCTCACCGGCTCGCTGCTCGCAGGCATCACCCGTGACTCGCTCCTCCAGCTCGCCAAGGACCTCGGCTGCACGTCCGAGGAGGGACGCGTCTCCATCGACCAGTGGAAGCGCGACACCGAGAACGGCACGCTCACCGAAGTCTTCGCCTGCGGTACGGCCGCGGTCATCACGCCGGTCGGCATGGTCAAGTCCGCGAGCGGCGAATGGAAGCAGTCCGGCGGCCAGCCGGGCGAGGTCACGCTGCGCCTGCGCGAGGCGCTCCTGGACATCCAGACGGGCAAGGCGGAGGACATCCACGGCTGGACCCACCAGGTGGGCTGACGCCGGCCGCAGCTGTACGGACGAAGGGCCCGCCCCGGATCACACCGGTGGCGGGCCTTTGTCGTTTCCGCGCCGTCCGTCAGGCGGCGACGTCGACCGAGGACGGCTGGGCCGCGCCGGCCGCGGCCGGGACCGGAGCCCGCCAAGTCAGCAGCGTGTACGTCAGGCCACCCACGATGCCGGAGAGGATGAAGCTGCAGTCCACTCGGCCCGTGAGGGCGAGCAGCGGGCCTTCGTAGACCGTCGTGGACACCGCCGTCAGGCCGACCGCCGCGCCCAGGGCCCAGGATGCCGTTGCCCTGACGTTCCAGCCCGCCCGGTACCAGTAGATGCCACCCCGGGCCCGGCGGTTGAAGACCTGCAGCGCGTCCGGGTCGTACTGGCCGCCGCAGCGCACGTATCCGATCAGCGTGATCACCGCCCAGGGGGTGCCGATGGCTGTCAGCAGCAGAACGAAGGACGTCATGGCCGACTGCACGTCCCATGCGAACGAGCCGATGAACACCAACGTGGTCGCGACGATGGCAGCCATCACGGTGGCCTTGGTACGGGTGGCCCTCGGCAGGATCGCGTCCAGGTCGAGGCCCATCGAGTACAGCATCAGGCCGGAGTTGCCGATGGAACCCGCCGATGCCGCGAGGAGCAGTAGCGGCAGGTACCAGAAGGGCGCGGTGTCGACGAGCGGTCCCGCGTACTCCAGCCCCGCGCGGGCGGCGAGCGCCGTGTACGTGCCGAACAGCTGCGGCACCAGCAGGCCCAGGAGGAGGCCCAGACAGCTCGCCCAGTACACCTTGCGGGTGCTGTGGCGCCGCGGCGAGATGTAGCGCGTGTAGTCACCGAGCAGGGTGATGAAGGCGACCGGTCCGCTCAGCCCGGCGGCGACGGCCGCGAGCAGCCAGGTGGGCCAGAAGGAGCCGAGCAGGTACGGGGTGTCGGGGGGCGCGGCCGTCGTGAAGTCGCCCGCGTAGGCGAAGACCCCGATCAGCAACAGGATCACCATGCCGATGGACAGCACCTTGCTGAGCCGGAGCAGCAGCCGGTAGCCGTAGATCGCGCCGACGACCGTACAGCCCGCGAGCAGCGTGTACATCAGGGCGCGGGTGGCCCCGTCGTGGGGCAGCCCGACCAGCCGGGACAGGGTGCCGACCATCACGTCGCCACCGATCCACAGCGTGAGGGCGGTGTACCCGAGCGAGAGCAGCAGGCCGACGACCGAGCCGACGAGTCGGCCGCGTACGCCGAACTGGGCGCCACTGGACGTGGAGAGGTTGGTCGCCGTGCGCAGGGAGATCAGCGCGAGTGGGGCCGTGACCAGGATGCCGGCCAGCGTGCCGATGACGATCGAGGTCACTGAAGGCCACAGACCGAGCCCGAAGGACGGCGGCAGCCAGCCGAAGACGATCACACCCAGGCAGAGGTTCGAGCCCAGCAGGATGGAGATGAGATCGCGTGGCGTGCTGGTGCGTTCCACGTCCGGGATGGTGTCGACGCCGCGCTGTTCTATCGGCATAAGGGTGCCCCTGAGACTCGGCTGTTTGAGTGGCGCTCAATCTGACGTAGGCGTTGGCCCTCCGTCAATGCTTCCGTGAAAAGAAACTCATGGTTAGAGTGACACTCAAACAAGGAGGTGTGGTGACGTGCGACTGACCCCGACCGAGCGCGACCGGCTGCTGCTCTTCGGCGCCGCCGAACTGGCGCGGGCGCGCCGGGCCCGTGGCCTGAGGCTCAATGTCCCCGAGGCGACCGCGCTCATCGCGGACACCGTCTGCGAGGCGGCGCGCGACGGCCGACGGCTCGCGGAGGCGATCGAGGCGGCCCGTGCCGTGCTGGGTCCCGACGATGTCCTGCCCGGTGTGGCGGATGTGGTCACCGAGGTGCATGTGGAGGCTGTCTTCGACGACGGTTCACGGCTGGCCGTGGTCTCCGCGCCCATCGGCGGCGGCGGACTCGGCGACGGTGCGCCCGGCGCCGTACTGCCCGCGCCGCCGCATACCGAGCCCGGGCCCGCACTCAGCCTCACCGTGCGCAACACGGCGGCCGTGCCGGTCAGCGTCACCTCGCACTTCCACTTCTTCGAGGCGAATCCCCGACTCGACTTCGATCGCGCTGCGGCGTACGGCATGCGGCTCTGCGTCCCCGCCGGGTCCTCCGTCCGCTTCGGCCCGGGCGGCGAGGCCGAGGTCGGCCTGCTGCCCATCGGCGGCGGCCGGATCGCGATCGGTTTCGCGGGCCTGGTCGACGGCCCGCTGGACGCGCCCGGCGCTAAGGAGGAGGCCCTGCGGCGCGCGGCGGCCTGCGGCTACCTGGGAGCGGACCGTTGAGCGCCGCCCCGCGCCGTACCCCGCGCCGCGAATCGGGTGGTGCCTCGCGCCTCGCGCCGTACGCCCACCACGAGTTGGAGGTCCGCTCATGACCGGCAGCGGCAGTGGTACCGGTACCGGCACGACCGGAATCGATCCGCGCGAGTACGCGGCCGTGCATGGCCCCCGCGCCGGGGACCGGGTCGTGCTCGGCGACTCCGGGCTCGTGGTCCGCGTCGAGTCGGACACGCAGAAGCCCGGCGACGAGTTCCTGGCCGGCTTCGGCAAGACCGCGCGCGACGGGCTGCACCTGAAAGCCGCCGCCGTACGCGAGACCTGCGATGTCGTCATCAGCAACGCGCTTGTCATCGACGCCGTGCAGGGCATCCGCAAGGCGTCGATCGGCATCCGCGAAGGCCGGATCCACGCCATCGGGCGGGCCGGGAATCCGGACACCCTCGACGGTGTCGACGTCGTCGTCGGTACGGGTACGAGCATCGTGCCGGGCGAGGGCATGATCGCCACCGCCGGAGCCGTCGACACCCACGTCCATCTGCTCTCGCCGCGCATCATGGAAGCCTCGCTCGCATCAGGTGTCACCACCGTCATCGGCCAGGAGTTCGGCCCGGTGTGGGGCGTCGGCGTCAACTCGCCCTGGGCACTGCGCCACGCCTTCAACGCCTTCGACGCCTGGCCGGTCAACATCGGCTTCCTGGCGCGCGGTTCGTCGTCCCACGACGCTCCTCTGGTGGAGGCGCTCGCCGAGGGCGGTGCCTCCGGTTTCAAGGTCCACGAGGACATGGGCGCACACACGCGGGCCCTGGACACCGCGCTGCGCGTCGCCGAGGAGTACGACGTCCAGGTCGCGCTGCACAGCGACGGTCTGAACGAATGCCTGTCGGTCGAGGACACGCTGCGCGTCCTGGACGGCCGTACGATCCACGCCTTCCACATCGAGGGCTGCGGCGGCGGACACGTACCGAACGTGCTCAGGATGGCGGGCGTACCGAACGTCATCGGCTCGTCCACCAACCCGACCCTGCCATTCGGCCGGGACGCGGTCGCCGAGCACTACGGGATGATCGTCTCCGTACACGACCTCAAGACCGATCTGCCCGGCGACGCCGCCATGGCGCGGGACCGGATCAGGGCCGGGACGATGGGCGCGGAGGACGTGCTGCACGACCTCGGCGCCATCGGGATCACCTCGTCGGACGCGCAGGGGATGGGGCGCGCCGGTGAGACCGTACGCCGCACCTTCGCCATGGCCGGGAAGATGAAGGCCGAACTCGGCCCGATGGAGGGCGACGGGGCGCACGACGACAACGCGCGTGTGCTGCGCTACATGGCGAAGCTGACCGTCAACCCGGCGATCGCACACGGCCTCGCGCACGAGATCGGCTCGATCGAGGTGGGCAAGCTCGCGGACATCGTGCTGTGGAAGCCGCAGTACTTCGGGGCGAAGCCGCAGCTCGTGCTGAAGTCGGGCTTCCCGGCGTACGGGGTGACGGGCGACCCCAATGCGGCGACCGACACATGCGAACCACTCGTCCTCGGACCGCAGTTCGGGGCGTACGGAGCGACCGCGGCTGACATCTCGGTCGCCTTTGTGGCGAAGGCCGCGACCGAACTGGGCTCCGACCTGATGCCGACGCGCCGCCGCCGGGTCGCGGTGCGCGGCACACGCGGTATCGGCCCGGCCGATCTGCGGCTCAACTCCCGGATCGGTGAGGTCGGGGTGGACGGCAGCAGTGGCCTGGTCACGCTCGACGGCGACCCGGTGCGGTCCGGGCCCGCCGAATCGATCTCCCTCAACCGCCTCTACTTCCTCTAGGAGTCCGACGACATGACGTTCCGTATGCCTCCCGAGTGGGCCCCGCACGAGCGCACCTGGATGGCCTGGCCGGGTCCCAATGCCACCTTCACCGGGGACTCTCTCGCCGAGTCCCGCCGGGCGTGGGCGTCCGTCGCCCGGGCCGTACGCCGCTTCGAGCCGGTCACCGTGGTCGTGGGCCCGGGGCAGGGGGAGGGCGCCCGCGCCCTGCTCGGCCCGGACATCGACCTCGTCGAGCGCGACCTGGACGACGCGTGGATGCGCGACATAGGCCCGACCTTCGTCACCGACGGGACCCGACTGGCCGCCGTGGACTGGGTGTTCAACGGCTGGGGCGCGCAGGAGTGGGCCAGCTGGGAGCACGACGCGAAGATCGCCCGTCATGTCGCGGACCTCGCCGGCGTGCCCGCGCACAGCTCACCGCTGGTCAATGAGGGCGGCGGCATCCATGTCGACGGCGAGGGAACGGTACTGCTCACCGAGACCGTGCAGCTCGGCCCCGAGCGCAACGCGGGCTGGACGAAGGAGGCTGTCGAGGCCGAGATCCATGCCAAGCTCGGCACGACCAGGGCGATCTGGCTCAAGCGCGGCCTGACCGCGGACTATCCGCCGCACGGCTTCGGCACGCTCGGCCATGTCGACATCGTCGCCGCCTTCGCCGGCCCGGGCGTGATAGTCGCCCACACCCAGCCGGACCCGGCCCATCCGGATCACGAGCTCTGCAAGGAGAACGTGGAGATGCTGAAGTCCCGGACGGACGCACGAGGCCGCCGCATCGAGGTCGTCGAGGTCCCGGCGCCCACCGTCGTACGGGACGAGGACGGGGCATGGGTCGACTACTCGTACATCAACCACTACATCTGCAACGGCGGCGTGGTGCTCTGCGCCTTCGACGACCCGCGCGACGAGGTCGCGGCGGGTATCTTCCGCCGCCTCTACCCCGGCCGTACGGTCACGCCGGTCGACGCCCGGACGATCTTCGCCGCCGGCGGCGGCATCCACTGCATCACACAGCAGCAGCCCAGGGTCTGATGTCCCCCGACCCTGTGCTCACGCCGGGACGAGGACGGCCGGATCGCCGTCGACGACGGGTGAGATCAGGTAGAACATACGGGTGAATGTGTTCCTCAGCGCGAGATGCGGCCGCGCTCCGAGCGCGCCGGTGGCCGCCGAATGACCCCCGCCCCGCGCCGCCGCAACATCGCGCCGCCACGAGAGTCCGTCCTCGTCGCCGCCATGGCCACCATCGCCGAGCGCGGCCTCGACGGGCTCACCATGGCCGGGCTCGGCCGTGAGGTGGGGATGAGCAGCGGGCATCTCCTCTACTACTTCCGTACCAAGGACGAGCTGCTCCTGCAGACCCTCGAGTGGAGCGAGGGCCGCCTCGGCACCGAGCGCAGTGCCCTGCTCTCCCAGCAGGCCACCGCCGCCGAACGCCTCGACGCATACGTCGATCTCTACATCCCCGACGGACCCCGCGACCCGCACTGGACGCTCTGGCTCGAGGTCTGGAACCGCTCGCAGAACGCCGAGGCCGACGCCCGTGCCCGGCAGGCAGCCATCGAGGGCGCCTGGCACCGGGACCTCGTCGCGCTGATCGCCGAAGGTATCTCGCGCGGCGAGTTCCATGCCGTCGACCCCGACCGGTTCGCCGCCCGGCTGCGCGCCCTCCTCGACGGTTTCAGCGTCCATGTCGCCGTCGGAATACCGGGCACAGGACGCCCCCAAGTCCTCGCCCACGTGCGGGAATTCCTCGACGAGACGCTGCTCGGGCCCGCCCGCTGACCGACGTCCGGGGAACGCAACGTACGCAAGTACTCCCGATCGTTGCCGCCTGCCGTCTTGTTGAGGTAGTGCCCCTCCGGCACGGTTTCACCTCATGGGACGAGAGCACTGGAAGAAGATCTGGGTCGGTTCCGCCGGCAACATGGTCGAGTGGTTCGACTGGTTCGTGTACGCGAGCTTCGCGACCTATTTCGCGGGGGCGTTCTTCCCCGAAGGGAACGACACCGCCAAGCTCATGAACACCGCCGGCATCTTCGCCGTCGGCTTCTTCATGCGACCGGTCGGCGGCTGGCTGCTCGGCCGGGTCGGTGACCGCAAGGGCCGCAAGGCGGCGCTGACCCTGACCGTCAGCCTGATGTCCGCATCCGCGATCCTCATCGCGGTCGCGCCCACCTACGGCGTCGCGGGCTACGGCGGCGCCGTGGTGCTGCTGATCGCCCGCCTCCTCCAGGGCCTCTCCGTCGGCGGAGAGTACGCGGCCAGCGCGACCTACCTCACCGAGGCCTCCGCCCCCGAGCACCGAGGCTTCGCCTCCAGCTTCCAGTACGTCTCGATGACCGCGGGCCAGATCGTCGGCCTCGGTCTGCAGATCATCCTGCAGCGCACCATGTCCGACGACGCCCTGCACAGCTGGGGCTGGCGCATCCCGTTCATCATCGGCGCACTGGGCGCGGCGATCGTCTTCTATCTGCGCCGCAACATGCTCGAGACCGATGTGTACGAGGAGTCCGGCGACGACACCCTCGCCGGGGACAAGGGCACCATCAAGGCACTGTGGGCGCACAAGCGCGAGGCGTTCCTGGTCATCGCCCTGACCATGGGCGGCACCGTCGCGTACTACACGTACACGACCTACCTCACCAAGTACCTCTCCAACTCGGCCGGGCTGCCCAAACAGACCGCGACGCTGGTGTCCTTCTGCGCGCTGATCGTCTTCGCCTGTCTGCAGCCGCTCGCCGGCAAGCTCTCCGACCGGATCGGCCGCCGTCCGCTGCTGATCACCTTCGCGGTCGGCTCGACCTTTTTGACCGTGCCGATCATGACGATGCTCAAGCACGCGGGCTCGTTCTGGCCGGCGCTGGGGCTTGCGCTGCTGGCCCTTGTGGTGATCACCGGCTACACGTCGATCAACGCGTGTGTGAAGGCCGAGCTGTTCCCGACGGGCATCCGCGCGCTGGGTGTCGCGCTGCCGTACGCCATCGCGAACGCGCTGTTCGGCGGCACGGCGGAGTATGTGGCCCTCTGGTTCAAGGACGCCGGCCGCGAGTCGGGCTTCTACTGGTACGTGGCGGGCTGCGCGGCGGTCTCGCTGGTGGTCTATCTGTCGATGCGCGAGACGCGTGACATCGACCTGAACCGGGTGACGGCGCCGTCACCCGCGCCCGACGAGGACGCGGTCACCCCGGCCCCGGCCCGGGTGGAGTGAGAGCGGGTCCCTTTCCCGGGGGCTCGGCCCCGGACCCCGTGCCCGCCGACGAGGCTCCTGTTGGGGCTCCGCCCCAAGCCCCGCTCCTCAAACGCCGGAGGGGCTGAGATGCCCCGCCGACGAGCCTGGGCTCCCCGCCCGGAGAAACCCGGCCTGTCCGGCGATTGAGACACCCTCGAAGGGCGGGAAACCCAGCCCGTCCGGCGATTGAGGACAGCCCCCTGCGCCCTGGCGGGCGTGGGGGACTCCCAAGGGCGTACGGCGCCAGGGGGCGGAGCCCCGGGGGAGGCTCGGGGCCCCGGGGCCGCTCCCCAGGACGAGCGGGTGCGGGCGCCCGCATGCTGAGACCCTCGTCCGCCCGCCGCACGGCGTATGGCAGACTGCGACCGTGCTTTCGTTCGCCATGATTATGGGCAGCAGGCGCGCCGGTCCTCAGTGATCGCCTCGTACCAACAACTACGACGCGACCACCGTGCCCCAGACCCGCGCGCAGACCTCTCGCACCCGCGAGGGGTTTTTTCGTTTTCCGGCCCCACCTCGGCCGGAAGCGGGCAGCGCGCGAAGATGGGGGCAAGTGGAGCCAGTAATTCCGGGAGCCACTCATCCGACAGGAGTCAACACAGCCATGACCACACAGGCCACGGACACGGAGACCGACGACAGCTTCCATGTCTTCGACACGACGCTGCGTGACGGCGCGCAGCGCGAAGGCATCAACCTCACCGTTGCGGACAAGCTGACCATCGCACGGCACCTGGACGACTTCGGCGTGGGGTTCATCGAGGGCGGCTGGCCCGGCGCCAATCCGCGGGACACGGAGTTCTTCTCCCGTGCCCAGCAGGAGATCACCTTCCGGCACGCACAGCTCGTCGCCTTCGGCGCCACCCGCAGGCCGGGTGCCAAGGCGTCCGAGGACCCGCAGGTCAGAGCACTTCTCGAGTCCGGTGCACCGGTGATCACGCTGGTCGCCAAATCGCACGACCGGCATGTGGAGCTGGCGCTGCGGACCACCCTCGAGGAGAACCTGGAGATGGTCCGCGACACCGTCTCCCACCTGTGCGAGCAGGGCCGCCGGGTGTTCGTGGACTGTGAGCACTTCTTCGACGGCTACCGCGCCAATCCGGAGTACGCCAAGTCCGTCGTCCGTTCGGCGGCCGAGGCCGGCGCCGACGTCGTCGTGCTGTGCGACACCAACGGCGGCATGCTGCCCGCCCAGATCCAGGCCGTCGTCGCCACCGTCCTCGCCGACACCGGCGCCCGGTTGGGCATCCACGCCCAGGACGACACCGGCTGCGCCGTCGCCAACACCCTGGCCGCCGTCGACGCCGGCGCCACCCACGTCCAGTGCACGGCCAACGGCTATGGCGAGCGTGTCGGCAACGCCAACCTCTTCCCGGTCGTCGCCGCCCTGGAGCTCAAGTACGCCAAGAAGGTGCTGCCCGAGGGCGCGCTGGCCGACATGACCCGGATCTCGCACGCGATCGCCGAGGTCGTCAACCTCACTCCCTCCACGCACCAGCCGTACGTCGGCGTCTCGGCCTTCGCCCACAAGGCCGGACTGCATGCCTCCGCCATCAAGGTCGACCCCGATCTGTACCAGCACATCGACCCCGAGCAGGTCGGCAACACCATGCGGATGCTCGTCTCCGACATGGCGGGCCGCGCCTCCATCGAGCTCAAGGGCAAGGAGCTCGGCATCGACCTCGGAGGTGACCGTGAGCTCGTCGGCCGGGTCGTCGAGCGGGTCAAGGAGCGCGAGCTCAGGGGCTACACCTACGAGGCCGCGGACGCCTCCTTCGAGCTGCTGCTGCGTACGGAGGCGGAGGGCCGGGCCCGCCGTTACTTCCGTACGGAGTCCTGGCGGGCCATCGTCGAGGACCGCCCCGACGGCACTCACGCCAACGAAGCCACCGTGAAGCTTTGGGCCAAGGGCGAGCGCATCGTCGCCACCGCCGAGGGCAACGGCCCGGTCAACGCACTCGACCGGGCGCTGCGCGTCGGCCTGGAGAAGATCTACCCGCAGCTCGCCAAGATGGAGCTGGTCGACTACAAGGTCCGCATCCTCGAAGGCCGCCACGGCACCGAGTCCACCACCCGCGTACTGATCACGACGGGCGACGGAAGCGGCGAATGGGCGACGGTCGGCGTCGCCGAGAACGTCATCGCCGCTTCCTGGCAGGCCCTGGAGGACGCGTACACCTACGGTCTGCTGCGCGCCGGCGTCGAACCGGCCGAGTAGCCCCCGCCCGTCAGGACCGGAGCCGCCACTTCTGGTTGGCGGCTCCGGTGCACGCCCAGATCTGCGTGCGGGCGCCGTTCGCCGAGGAGTTGTCGGAGACGTCGAGGCACTTGTCCGCCGGGACGTTCACCAGATCGCCGCTCGACGGTTCGTAGCGCCACTGCTGTGCGCCGGAGCCGTTGCACCCGTACAGCTGGACCTTCGCGCCGTTCGCGGTCGAGCCTGCGGTTACGTCCAGACACTTGCCGAGCGCCTGGACGGTGCCGTCCGCGCGGACCGTCCAGTGCTGCGCCGCGGAGGCGTTGCACTCCCAGAGCTGGACTGCCGTGCCGTCCGCGCCGGCGCCGCCCGCCACATCGAGGCATTTGCCCGCCAGGCCGGTCAGGCTGCCCGCCGCGTCCGGGCCGCCGGCCTGTGTGCCGGACCAGGTGAAGGTCGCGGATGTCCTGCCGGGCAGTGAGTACGTGGCGTGCCGGCCACCCCAGCCGATGGTGATCGTCTGCGCCGCCGCCCCGTCGTTGTACGCGATCAGCGCCTTCGAGCCGTCGGGGTTGCGCCAGGCCACGTTCGGCACCGCCGAGCTCGCCGTCGAGGCGATCCGTTGGGCGCCCGGCCGCACGAACTTCGTGAGGTGGCCCATCGTGTAGTACTCGATCATGTAGTCGACCTGGCCGTGCCGGCCGTCGCCGTTGTGCACCGTGATCAGTCCGTCGCAGACTCCGCAGCCGCCGTTGTGCGGGCCCCGGTTCTGGTCGACGGCGAGGGACCACTTCGTCACCGACCCGGCCCAGTTACGGGTGTAGTCGATGATGTTGGTCATGTCCTCCCGCTGCTGGTCGGCGATCCAGGTGCCGCCGGAGTGCTCGGTCTGGAAGGCGTCCAGCTGCGGATACCGGTTGTGCACCTCGGTCTGCTTGGAGACGTTCCCGCCGTAGCCGTGCCAGGCGATCCCGCCGAAGTTCGGGTGGCTGCGGACCGCCGCGTCATTCACTGTCGGGGCGGCGTACGCGTCGTAGGTGTCCCAGTTCCAGTCGTGCGCCAGGACCTTGGTGGGCAGGCCCGCCGCCTGGAGCTTCGGCAGCAGCTCGCTCTTGGTGAAGTAGGCGAGACCCGAGCCGTTCCAGCTCATCGAAGGGTAACTGTCGCAGCAGGTCGGCTCGTTCTGCGCGGTGACGTAGTCGACGGGGATGCCCTGGTCGCGGTAGGCCTGGAGATACTTCACGAAGTAGCCGGCGTAGGCGCCGTAGTGCTCGGCCTTCAGCCAGCCGCCGTTGAGCTGCCCGCTGTCCTTCATCCAGGCGGGCGCCGTCCACGGCGAGGCCATCGTGGTGAGCGCCGGATTGAGCTGCTTGGCCTGTTTCGTCAGCGGCAGTACGTCGGCCAGATCGTGCGCGATCGAGAACTTCGACAGTGACGGGTCGGTCTGGCCGGCCGACAGGTCGTCGTACGTGTAGCCGAAGCGGGCCAGGTCCGAGCCGCCCATCGGATTACGGACGAAGGAGAGCCCGATCCCCTCGGTCGGCGAGAAGAGCTTTTTCATCGTCGCGTCGCGGGTCGCCTGGGACAGCGCTCCGCTGCTCTTCATCAGCCAGGCCGCGGTGTCCGTGAACGAGGCGCCGCCACCGGTGAAGGTCTGGTAGCGGGTGTTCTCGTCGACGCTGATGCCGGTGCCGCTGCCGCCGTTGCCCGCCTGGAAGGTGACGGGTGACTGCTGCTCGAGGCCGCGGGTGACATGACGGCCGCCGGCGTCGTCCGTCGTGGTCAGCCAGATGTTCACCTGCTCGCCGGCGGCCTGCGCGGATCCGGTCGTCAGACCGGTGAGACCGGCGGCGGCCAGGGTCGATGCGAGCAGGATCCTGATCGTTCTGGTACGTCGTGCCATGGGCTGGGCCCTCTCCGGCAGTGGTGTGGGGGACGAGGCGTGAGTGAACTGCCGCCGCATACAGCCGTCAAGAGTTTGCGCATTCAGACCCTGAACACACAACACCCCACACCCGCAAGGAACTTGGGATCCGGCCGATCTCGGTGTGAAGTCTTGACGACAGGACCCGGTACGAGTTGACTCGCCGCGCACCACCGGTACCGGTTCCGGCACCGGTTCCAGACCTCGAGGCGGAGGCCCCGGAATGCCCGTCACGATCGCCGACGTCGCACGTGAGGCGGGTGTCAGCAAGACGACCGTGTCCCGCGTCCTGAACACCAGGGGCGAAGTCGACGCCGGCACGGCCGCCCGCGTTCGTGAAGTGATCGCAAGCCTCGGCTATGTGCCCAGCTCGGGCGCTGTCGGTCTGGCCCGCGGCAGCAGCCGTACGGTCGGCATGCTGACGCCCCCGCTCACCTGGCCCTGGATGGGCGAAGTCCTCCAGGGAGTCGTGGACACCGTCGAGGCCGCCGGGTACGGACTGCTGCTCTTCACCTGCAACCGTGGCGCCGAGTCCGTCGGGCACTTCACCGGTCGAGTCTCCGCCCGCGCCTTCGACGGCCTCCTGGTCGTCGAACCCGAGAACACCCTCGACACCATCACCGAGATGCACCGCAAGGGACTCCCGGTCGTCCTCATCGACGACCGCGGCCACCACCCCGAGTTCCCGTCCGTCGCCACCACCAACCGGGAAGGCGGTGCGTCGGCCGCCGGTCATCTGCTGGCGGCGGGCCGCAGCCGCCCCCTGATCGTCACCGGCCGCCGGCACTTCGGCTGCGTACAGGACCGGCTCAAGGGATTCCTCGAGGTCCTGCCGACCGAACTGATCGCGGAGGGGGACTTCACCGAGCTGTCGGGGCGGCTCGCGGTCGAGCGGCAACTCGCCACCGGCAGGCACTTCGACTCGGTCTTCGCGCACAACGACCTCAGCGCCGCGGGTGCGCTGCGGGCGCTGCGTGCCGCGGGCCGGAGCGTGCCGGACGACATCGCCGTCGTCGGCTTCGACGACATCCCCATGGCCCAGCACACCGAGCCCCCGCTGACCACCGTCCGCCAGCCCATGCGCGAGATGGGCGAGACGGCAGCGCGGATGCTGCTGGCCCATCTCGGCGGCACGGCCGCTCCCCATGAACCCGTCATCCTGCCCACCGAGTTGATCGTCCGCCGATCCGCGCCGTCGTCATGACGACGGGCCTATTGAGCCCGCCCGGCGATTGAGGACACGGCCGCAGGCCGTACAGGACCGCACACAACCGTGACCCGCACTGAAGGAGCCGCAATGCCACGCCTCAGAACCAGAGCCGGAAGCGGAACCAGAACCAGAGCCGGAAGCAGAGCCGGAACCGCGGTGCTCGCCGCGACCGCCGTACTCACCGGCCTCCTCGCCGCAGCCGTTCCGAGCGCCGCCGCCGACGACCCGGCCCCGGTCACCGTCGACGCTTTCGAGGGGGAGATCCCCTTCGCGGGCCCCCCGGCCGAAGGGATCTTCACCTGGGGCAGCGACGCCGACGACCAGCCCAGGCTGGAGTTCAAGGAGCGTGCCGACGCCCCCGAAGGCGCCAAGGTCCTCGAAGGAAGCTACGACATCAGCGGCTGGGGCGGACTCACCCACGACTTCGCCTTCGACAAGCCCGCCCACGACTGGACCGCGCACAAGGGCATCCGCTTCTGGTGGTACGGACAGAACACCGCCCCGCTGCCGCCCGGCTCCGGCAAGCGCATCAACTTCGAGCTGAAGGACGGCGGCGCCAACGGCGAGGCCTCCGAGCTGTGGACCACGTCCTTCACCGACGACTGGGAGGGCTGGCATCTCGTCGAGATCCCCTTCGCCGACTTCGTCTACCGCGCCGACTACCAGCCGGTCGGCGGCATCGACCACATTCTCGGCCTCAACGCCATGTGGGGATACGCGCTCACCCTGCCCACCGGCGCGCCCGGCACGTTCGCCATGGACGGCGTGGAGCTGTACGGCAAGGCCGACCCGGCGCTCAAGGCGAACGTCGTCACCGACGCCGCCGTGTACCCGGTCGACGAGGGCGGCACCGCACAGGTGAAGATCTCCGTCGCCACCACCGGATCGGGCCCGGTCGACGAGCCCGTGACCGTGGCGTACACGACCGAGGGCGGCACCGCCGAAGCCGGCACGGACTACACACCGGTCTCCGGCACCGTCACCTTCCCGGCCGGTTCTGCCTCCGGCACGTCCCGGACTGTCGCCGTCACCACGAAGAAGGACCGCACGGCCGAGTCCGCCGAGACGGTCCCGCTGAAGCTCACCGTCACCGGCGCCAAGCCCCCGGCCGAGACCCCGCAGGTCGTCGTGGACGCCCACGGCCTGCCGTATCTCGACAAGCGCCTCCCCGTGAAGAAGCGCGTCGCCGACCTCCTCTCCCGGATGTCCCTCGCGGAGAAGGCCGGCCAGATGACCCAGGCCGAGCGCAACGCCCTCAAGTCGCAGGGCGACATCGCCGGTTACGGTCTCGGCTCACTGCTCTCCGGCGGCGGCTCGGTGCCCACCCCCAACGCACCCGGGGCATGGGCGAAGATGGTCGACGCGTACCAACTGCGCGCCCAGGCGACGCGGTTCCAGATACCGCTGATCTACGGCGTGGACGCGGTGCACGGCCACAACAACGTCATCGGGTCGACGATCATGCCGCACAACATCGGCATCGGGGCCGGCCGTGACCCGTCCGTCGCCGAGAAGACCGGCGCGGTGACAGCGGAGGAAGTACGCGCCACCGGCATTCCGTGGGACTTCGCGCCCTGCCTCTGCGTCACCCGCGACGAGCGCTGGGGCCGTTCCTACGAGGCCTTCGGCGAGGACCCCGCTCTGGTCACCGCCATGGAGACGGTGATCAAGGGGATGCAGGGCGCACCGTCCGGCAAGGACCTCGACCGCAATGACAAGGTGCTGGCCACCGCCAAGCACTTCGTCGGCGACGGCGGTACGGAATTCGGCTCGTCATCCACCGGCTCGTACACGATCGACCAGGGCATCACCAAGGTCACCCGGCAGGAGCTGGAAGCAGTACACCTCGCGCCGTTCGCGGAGGCGGTGAAGCGCGGCACCGGCACGGTCATGCCCTCGTACTCCTCGCTGGACATCCTCGGCGACGACCAGGGCCCGGTGAAGATGCACGCCAGTGCGGAAATGATCAACGGTGTCCTGAAGAACCGCATGGGCTTCAAGGGCTTCGTCATCAGCGACTGGCAGGCGATCGACCAGATTCCGGGCGACTACCCGAGCGACGTCCGTACGTCCATCAATGCCGGACTCGACATGATCATGGTGCCGACGAACTACCCGGACTTCCATCGGACCCTGCAGGACGAGGTCAACGCGGGCCGTATCCCCGAGGCCCGGATCAATGACGCCGTGTCCCGGATCCTGACCCAGAAGTTCACACTGGGCCTCTTCGAAAAGCCGTACGCGGACACCTCCAACCTGTCGCAGATCGGCTCGGCACAGCACCGCGCCGTGGCGCGCGAGGCCGCCGCCAAGTCCCAGGTCCTGCTGAGGAACGACGGCGCGGTGCTGCCGCTGAAGCCGACCCAGAAGGTGTACGTCGCCGGGTCCAACGCCGACGACCTCGGCAACCAGGCCGGCGGCTGGACCATCACCTGGCAGGGCTCCTCCGGAAAGATCACCACGGGTACGACCATCCTGGAGGGCATGAGGAAGGCCGCCCCCGACGCGGTCACCTACTCCAAGGACGCCTCCGCGCCCACCGGCGGTCATGACGTCGGCGTGGTCGTGGTCGGCGAGACCCCGTACGCCGAGGGCATCGGCGATGTCGGCAACGGCCACGACCTGGAGCTGAGCGCCGCCGACAAGGCCGCCGTCGACAAGGTCTGTGCCGCGATGAAGTGCGCGGTGCTGATCGTCTCCGGCCGCCCCCAGCTCATCGGCGACCGCCTCGCCGACATCGATGCCCTCGTCGCCTCCTGGCTGCCGGGCACGGAGGGCGACGGCGTCGCCGACGTCCTCTACGGAAAGAAGCCCTTCACCGGACAGCTCCCGGTCACCTGGCCGAAGTCCCAGGCGCAGCTGCCGATCAATGTCGGGGACAACGCGTACGACCCCCAGTACCCGTACGGCTGGGGTCTGACCACGCTCAGGAAGCCGCCGACGGGTGGCGAAGTCACCCTCAAGGCCCTCGCCGTCGCGGCGAGAATCCTTCAGGCGGCGGGCCGGGCGGACTCGCCGGAAGCCAGGGCGCTCGTCTCGCAGGCCCGGCTGATCGCCCAGCAGAAGATCGGTCAGCAGGTGACGGCGGCGGTCGCGAAGCCGTTCGCGGAGGCGGACCACCTCCTGCTGACGGGCGACCTGACGGAGGCGGTGGCGAAGCTGACGCTGGCGTACAGGCTGAGTTAGTCCCCGGCCCCGGGGTACGGCCTTCGGGTGTGTCCTCGATCGCCGGCGAAAATCAAGCCCCGCCGGCGATTGAGGCGCGGGGGCCCGGGGGCGGAGCCCCGGTTCCCCGCGCCTCGGCGCTTGTCCGGATTCGCACCTGTTCAGGTAGCGTCGGAAGTATGAAGACCAGGCTGTTCACCGCAGTGTCCGGTCTGTTGCTCGCGTTCTCGGCGACCGCCCTCGTGGCGGCCCCGGCAGCGCAGGCGGCCACCGGCCCCGAAACCGTGGCCGCGGCGCTGAAGAAGAGCCCGGTGTACGTGGACCCGCGCGCCACCGGCCAGCTGTCCAAGGCCGACGCGAACGCCCTCGCCAAGAAAATCAAGGACGCGGACAAACCGGTCTTCGTGGCGGTCCTGCCGAACAACGCGGAGTTCCCGCCGGACTCGGTCCTGCGGAACATCCGTACCGAGACCGGCATCACCGGCCTGTATGCGATCCGCCTCGGCAACGGCTTCAACGCCGGCGCGGACCGCAGTGTCATGTCCCACCAGGCCGTCCAGAACCTGGTCACGGCGGTCAAGACGCCCCCGGGCGCCGACGCGGTCACGCAGCTGAACAACTTCGTCGACCAGGCCCTGCCCCAGGCGCGCGGCAGCGCCCCCTCCTCCTGGGGTGCGGGCCCTGACCAGGGCTCGAACATCGGTTCCCTGGTCACTCTCGGCGTGGTCCTGGCCGCCGGCGGCGCGGGCGCCTACACGATCATCCACCGCAACCGCCGGAAGAAGGCCGAGGAGGAGCGGGCCGCCCTCGACAAGCTCCGCGTGGTCGTCGACGAGGACATCACGGCCTTCGGCGAGGAGCTGGACCGGCTCGACTTCCATCCCTCTGAGAAGGGCGCGACCGATGCCATGCGCGCCGACTACGAGCGCGCACTCGACTCGTACGACAAGGCGAAGTCGCTGATGGGAGCCGCCGGGCATCCCCGTGACGTACGCGAAGTCACCCAGGCCCTGGAGGACGGCCGCTACTCGCTGGCGGTCCTGGACGCACGCCGCACGGGTGTTGCCGTGCCGGAGCGCCGGCCGCCGTGCTTCTTCGACCCGCGCCACGGCCCTTCGGTCGCCGACGTCTCCTGGTCGCCGGCCGGCGCAGCGATCCGTGAGGTCCCGGTGTGTGCCGCCGACGCCACCCGTCTCGAGGACGGCGAGGACCCGATGGCCCGCACGGTCGAGACGGGTTCCGGCCGCCGTCCGTACTGGGAGGCGGGACCGGCGTACGGCCCCTGGGCCGGCGGCTACTTCGGCGGCGGCCTGCTGCCCGGCCTGCTGGTGGGCACGCTGCTCGGCAGCATGCTCTCCACGCCGGCCTACGCGGCCGACTACGGCGGCGGAGACTTCAGCGGCGGCGACTACTCGGGTGCCGACTTCAACTCCTCCGACTTCGGCGGCGGAGACTTCAGCGGCGGAGGCGGCTTCGACGGTGGTGGCGGGTTCGACGGGGGCGGCGGCTTCTAGCGGCTCAGCGGCAGCGGTGCCCGCAGGGAAGTGCCGGTGCCATGCTGGAAGCGAGCCACGGAGGTCGCGATGGGGTTCTACGCAGAGCGAATCGTGCCGCGGATCGTCGACGTCGCCTGTGGCACGAAGACGGTCCAGCCGCTGCGACGCCGGGTCTGCGAGGGCCTGGCGGGCGAAGTGATCGAGATCGGATTCGGTTCGGGGCACAACGTCCCCTTCTACCCGGCGGCCGTCACCGGCGTGACCGCGGTCGAACCTTCGGATGTCGGCTGGCAACTTGCCGGCGACCGCGTCAGGGCGGCCACCGTCCCGGTGCAGCGCGCCGGTCTGGACGGCCAGGCACTGCCTTTCGAGAACGACACTTTTGACGCCGCGCTCTCCACCTGGACGCTCTGTACCATCCCGGATGCAGCGGCGGCGCTGCGTGAGGTGCGCCGCGTCCTCAAGCCCGGAGGGACTCTGCATTTCCTTGAGCACGGGCTTGCCCCGGCAGAGGACGAAAACGTGCGCCGCTGGCAAAGGCGGCTCGAGCCACTGAACAAGCGGATCTTCGGCGGGTGCCATCTCACCAGGCCGACCGTCGACATGCTGGCGACCGCGGGATTCACGATCACCGACCTCGATGTCTTCTACGAGAAGGGCGCACCGAAGCCCATGGGCGCCGACTCCCTCGGCACCGCCCTGTCTCCCTAGCCGGCGCTCGGTACCGAAGGCGGCCCAGCGGAACCGTGGGCCGGCCGGTCCGGCGTGCGCTTCCCGTCCGTCGGCATGATGTGCAGCCCCCGAAAAGGGAGTTCGGCGCAGCGCCGGAGGCGCCGGATCTGCACGCGCTGCACGGTGTGCGCCGGGTCGCGGCTTCCGGCTGTACCTGTTCCCGCGTGCGGACGGCGTCCCGAGTCGGCCCTTACGGCGGGCCCGTGTCGAATTCATTACGTAAAGTTGCGAATCGCTACACTGGGTAATTGAACATGATCGTCTTTCTGTGTTTGCTTCATGCCCATGCGCAACAGAACGAGGCTCAGAGCCTTCGCGGCCGCCGCCCTCACCGCTGCCATGGTGATGGCCGGACCCATGTACGCTTCCGCCCGGTCCGCCCGGGCGTCCGACGAGCGTGCCGCCCCCGCCCCGCTGTACCGCTCGGCGAAAGCCGTGCCCGGTCATTACATCGTGACCCTCAGCAAGGCCGTCGACACGGAGTCGGTGATGGGGCAGGTCGGCGTGCAGCCGACCTTCACCTACAAGTCGGCGATGCGGGGATTCGCCGCCGCGCTGAGTCCGCAGCAGCTCGATTGGGTGCGGGCGACCCCCGGGGTCATGGCTGTCGAGGAGGATGCCACGGTCTCGGTGCAGGGATCCGGGGACGGCGACACCCGGGCAGCGGCCTCGTTGGCACGGGCCTCGCTGGCACCGGCCGCGTCCTGGGGTCTGGACCGTATCGATCAGCACAACCTGCCGCTCGACAAGAGTTTCACCGCGAAAACCGGCGGACAGGGCGCCACCGCGTACATCCTCGACACCGGCATCGACTACACCCACACCGAGTTCGGCGGGCGCGCCGTATTCGGCTACGACGCCGTCGGGGACGGGTGGAAGGGGCGCGACTGCCATGGCCACGGGACCCATGTCGCGGGCACGGTCGCGGGCAAGACGTACGGCGTGGCACGCCAGGCCTCCCTCGTCGGCGTCCGGGTCCTCAACTGCCTGGGCATGGGCAGTTGGTCGGCTGTGATCGCCGGACTGGACTGGGTGGCGGCCAACGCCAAGCATCCGGCCGTCCTCAACGCCTCCCTCGGCGGCGAGAAGTCGGTCGCGGTGAACAACGCCATCACCGCCCTCTCGGACAGCGGTGTCCTGCCGGTCGTCGCCGCCGGCAACGATTCGGCGGACGCCTGTGACGCCTCACCCGCGTCCGCGGACCGTGTGGTGACAGTCGGTGCGACCGACCGCAATGACGAAGAGGCCGACTTCTCCAACTTCGGCGAGTGCCTGTCGCTCTACGCGCCCGGTGTCAGCATCGTCTCGGCGAGATTCTTCGGCGGCAGCTCGACAAAGAGCGGCACGTCCATGGCCTCTCCCCATGTCGCCGGTGTCGCGGCGCTCTACGCGGCGCAGCATCCGACGGCGCTCCCGCAGGAGGTCGCCATCTGGCTCGAGGACGGGGCCACCAAGGACGTTCTCGTCAACGTCAGTCAAGGCTCGCCCAATCGGCTCCTGTACACCAACGGCCTCTGAGGCGAAGCGGACATGACCGAGCGCCCGCCCGGCCGTGGGGACGGCAGGGCGGGCGCGCTCGTGGGGCAGGCCGGTCGGGTCTACGGGATCAGGCCTGCGGCGCGGCCTTGATCGCGGAGATGTCGAAGTTCAGCCTGACCTTGTCGCTGACCATCACGCCACCGGTCTCCAGCGCCGCGTTCCAGGTCAGGCCCCAGTCGGAGCGGAGAATCTCGGCGCTGCCCTCGAAGCCGACGCGCTCATTGCCGTACACATCGGTGGCGGAGCCGTTGAACTCCAGGTCGATGGCGAGCGGGCGCGTGACGTCCTTGATCGTCAGGTCGCCGGTGATGCGGTACGAGTCGCCGCCGAGCTGCTCCGCGTGCGTCGACCGGAACGTCATCAGCGGGTACTTCTCGGCCTCGAAGAAGTCGCCGCTGCGCAGGTGGCCGTCGCGGTCGGCGATCCCGGTGTCGACGCTGGAGATCTTGACGTCGATCTCGGCGGTGGAGTGGTGGGGGTCGGTGCCGTTCAGCTGCAGGCTGCCGGAGAAGTCGCCGAATGAGCCGCGGACATTGGTGACCATGGCGTGGCGCACGGTGAAGCCGATGCTGCTGTGGGCGGGGTCGATGCTGTACTCGCCGGTCAGGGCGGCGAGCGCCGGGTCCACCGTGGTGGTGGCGGTCGCGGTGGTGGTGGTGGTGGTGTCGGTCTTGCGGTTGAAGAGACCCATGACGCACTCCTTGGGGGACGTGGTGGCGTGTTGTTTAAGGTTCAACAGCACCGACCGTAGACCTATTCCGTTCAAAGTTCAACATCTTCGGCATCCTCTCGAGGGGTTCATTTCGAAGGACGCGGACGCCCTCTGGCGGACGCGCGTAGAACTCGGGCACCATCTCCCTGCGCCACCTGCACAGCCGTCCCACCGGAAAACACGGTCCTCAACGGTCGCCAGCAGGAGGGATCCCCCGCCATGAAAGTCCGCTCTGCTCTGAGCACGCTCGCGCTCGTCTCTGGTGCGCTCTTCGCGCCCGGATTCGGTGTCATCAGCGGCGCTACCGACGCGAACGCCGCCACCAAGATCAGTCATGCCACGGCGAGCTCGATGTTCCGCTCGTCCGGGATCACCTGGTCCTCGTCCGGCGGCTGCTCCGACCGCAACAATCCGACATGTACGTCGTTCGAGCAGCTCAACCTCGACACCGCCAAGGGAGCACAGACCCTCAAGAGCGCCACCGGCTGTGCGCTCAACATCACCGGCGGCACCGAGACCGGGCACGCGGGTGGCACGTACTCGCACTGGAACGGCTACAAGCTCGACTACGCCAAGTCCGCATGCGTCACCAACTACATCAAGAACACCTTCAGCTACATCGGCGCGCGTCCCGGTGACGGCGCCCCGCAGTGGAAGTCCGGCTCCGGGAACGTCTACGCGGACGAGGGCAGCCACTGGGACGTCATCTATTACAACTGCGGCGGCTGCTGAGCCGGTGCGGGCGGGTGTCCGGCCGTTTCCCCCATGCCGGCCGGACACCCGTGCGTGTCAGGACCCGACGGTCAGCGTGAAGCGCCGCGGGTTGCCGTCGTACGCCGCACCGGAGACGTCCGGCCGGCCGTCCGGGCGGACGTCGTCGTACGGGAAGGCGTAGCCGATCGGGGTGTTGGCGTGCAGCACGCGTGACCAGTGGTTGGTGGCAGGATCCCGGTAGTAGTCGGCCGAGGTCGCGCTGTTCGGCTGGTCGGGGTGGGTCAGCAGGGTCGTCCGGTTGAAGCCGGCGGCGAACCTGGCCAGCAGGCCCTTCTTGTCGTCGGGGTCGCCGGGGTTGTTGGCGAACGGGCCGTGGTTGCAGGTGAAGATGTCCTTCGAGGTCGGCCTGGCGAAGGTGTGGCCGCCGGTGAAGGTCATGACGTCGCCGTTGACGCGCCCGGTGCGGATGCCCCGCCCGCCCTGCAGGTCGATCCGCAGATCGGTCGAGCGGTATTTCTGCCAGACCTGATTGATGTAGGTGTCGAAGACGTTCCGGAAGGGCATCTCCGCGGGGCGGTCGAAGTACGGGGCCATCAGATTCTGCGGTGAGATCACCCGCAGCATCTGGCCGCCGGAGCCGCGGATGACCAGCTTGTCCCAGGGCTGTCCGTCACGGCCCGCCTGGGCGACCAGTCCGTCGGCGATCTTCTGCAGCGCGCCGTTCGGGAGAGCCGCGACCCTGTGGGTGGCGTCGCCGGTCAGCGTGAGACCGATCGGGAGTGCGGTCACCAGGTCGACATAGCTGATGTTCGCGTACAGCTGCGACGGGTTGAAGGTGAACTCCGCGAAGGACCAGGTGCGGCCGTAGTTGGCGTCGGCGGGGGTCGCGAAGGCGGGCTCGACCAGGGCGGGGCCGGGGTTGACGAAGAAGTTGAGCTTGTTGTCGCGTACGAAGTAGACGCGGGCGCCGAACATCTGCGGCAGCGTCAGCACCACCGGGCCCGCGCCGGCCGGGCGCAGCGGGATGGCGCAGTCGACGGGGAGCGGGGTCTGCGGCGCGGACGGGGACTCGGGGTAGTAGACGCCGCCGCCCGGACGGAGCAGCACCCAGCGTCCGGTGCCCTGCTCATGGCCGGTGACGTACGCGTTGACCGAGCCGGGCAACGACTTGTTCTCCAGGGCCAGTTCGCAGCTGGGGGCGGCGGCCTCGGCGTGCCTGCTGAGAGCGCTTCCCCAGGCGGGGTAGGTGAGTGCTGTCGCGGCAGCTGCGGTGCCGGAAAGGAACGTTCTGCGGGATATCACGGCATGAACTCCTGGGATCGTGGGGGGTGTCCACCACTCTTGCCACGGCTGGGGCGGGCGTCAATAGGGGTGACTGAGAGCGCTCTCATTATCTTGGCCGATTCATAAGTTGACGGCTCCGTAGGCGACTTGGACTAACGCACCGGGGTTGTTGGACTACTGGCGGCCTCGGCGCACGACGTCGTTGACGGTGGTGAGAGCGGAGGACTACGCAGTCCCCATGCCACGAAGACTCCGTACGGCGTGCGCGTTCGTCGCCGTCTCATCCGTCGTGTTCGCCCTGGCCGGGCCCGCATCCCCGGCCGTCGCCGTTCCCGCGGCGGCGACGGCCGCAGCCGAGCGCGAAGCCCCCGTCGTCATAGGCTCCGCCCAGCTCTCGGTCGCCGTCGCCGAGGACTTCCCGAGGGTTCTCTCGTACACCGACCGTGCCAGTGGGGCCGGGCTTCTCGGGAGTACGGCCCCGGTGACGGCGGTCACCCTCAACGGCAAGGCGTACGGAGTGCGGTCGAAGGGCGAGCCCACCGTCACGGCGTCGAGCGCCGCGTACACCCTCACCTTCGCCGACCTGCCCGGTGTCGAGATCGAGGCGACACTCTCCGTCTCCGGCCGGACCACTGCCTTCAAGATCACCGCGGTCCGTGACACCGAGGCCTTCCGTGTCGGCACCATCGACATCCCCGGCCATGACCTGGTCTCGGTCGGCAGTTCGGACACCGGCGCCGAGACCGCCTTCACCCGGCTCGACCCGGACTCGACGAAGACCGCCGACGTCTTCGGCAGGGTGACGACCGGGACGGCGGCGGACGCCGCACCGGTCGGAGCCTCGTACGCGCTGGTCAATACGGGAGCGCTGGCCGCGGCCGTCGAGTCCAACTCCAGCTACGACAAACCGAGCGGCGCCACCGGCGGCGACGACGCCCGTTTCTGGCACCAGGCCCGCAAGGCCGCGGACGGCAGCACCCGCGTCGGCGTCTGGTCCGGGCAGTGGACCTACCGGGGGAGTGGAGCCGCGCGCCCGGAGAGCGGCGGGAACCTCCCCTGGGCGAAGGTTGTCGTCACACCCGACGCCAACGGCGACAACACGGTCGACTGGCAGGACGGCGCGGTCGCCTTCCGCGAGATCGGGGTCAAGGCGCCGGGCAGCGGACAGACGCCCGACCGGGTGATCACGCATATCCCGTTCAACTTCGCCAGCCAGGCCACGCACCCCTTCCTGCGGACCCTCGACGACGTCAAACGGATCTCGCTCGCCACGGACGGGCTGGGGCAGCTGGCGGTGCTCAAGGGGTACGGATCCGAGGGCCACGACTCGGCGCACCCGGACTACGGCGGCAACTACAACAAGCGCGCCGGCGGCCTCACGGACCTCAATACCCTGCTGAGGGGAGGCAGGAAGTGGGGCGCGTCCTTCGGCGTGCATGTGAACGCCACCGAGTCGTACCCCGAGGCGCACCACTTCACCGAGAACCTCGTCGACAAGACCAGGCCCGGCTGGAACTGGCTGAACCAGAGCTACTACATCGACCAGCGCCGTGACATCAACAGCGGTGATCTGGCGCGCCGATTCCAGCAGTTGAGGGACGAGACCGACCGCAATCTCTCCTTCCTCTACATCGACGTCTACTACACGCACGGCTGGATCGCCGACAGGACGATGCAGGCCGTGCAGGCGCAGGGCTGGACGGTCGGCACCGAGTGGGCCGACAAGTTCGAGCGGGCCTCGCTCTGGTCGCACTGGGCCAATGACCTGGACTACGGCGGAGCCACCAACAAGGGCCTCAACTCGCAGATCATCCGGTTCATCCGCAACGGGGAGAAGGACGTGTGGAACAACAATCCGGTCCTCGGCCAGACGGCCCTCCAGGACTTCGAGGGCTGGACCGGCGAGACCGATTGGAACGCCTTCTACGGCAATGTCTGGCAGCGCGATCTGCCGGCCAAGTACCTCCAGCAGGAGCAGATCACCCGCTGGAACGGCAATGACCTGGTCTTCACGGGCGGCGTGCGCGGCACGGTCGAGGACGGCCGCCGCACGTTCTACGACCACGGCCGCAAGGTCCTGGACGGCGACCGCTATCTGCTGCCGTGGGACGGCGGCAAGAAGCTGTACCACTACAACAAGGCCGGTGGCAGCAGTAGTTGGACCGTGACCGGTGCGTCGTCGTACACCGTGTACAAGCTGACCGACAACGGGCGCGTGAAGACCGGCACCGTGCGGCCCGTGGACGGCCGGATCACGCTGGCCGCGGCTGCCGGACAGCCGTACGTCCTCTACCCGGGCCGCGCGCCCGCCCCGCGGGATCCGCTGTGGGGCCAGGGCGGCCCGGTCGCCGACCCCGGCTTCAACGACGCCCGGACGGCCGCCTGGACCAAGCGGGGTACGGTCGCCCGCCACACCGACGGCCAGGGCCGCAACAGCGGCCTGCTGGGCGGCAGCGGCACGGCCTCCGTCTCCCAGCGGCTGACCGGACTCACGCCGGGCGCCCGCTACACCGCGTCTGCCCGGATCGAGGTCCAGCCGGGCAGGGTACGCCGTACGACCCTGTCCGCCGGTGGCGCGTCCGTCGTGGTGGAACGCTCGACCGCGAAGGACCAGGTCGCCGCCTCCGACCGGCACGGCACCTACTTCCAGCGCGCCAAGGTGAACTTCACCGCGCCGCGCGGGTCCGCCGCCACACTCACGATCGAAGCGGCGGGCGGCAGTACGGCCACTGTCGGCGTCGACGACGTACGGGTGGTCAGAAACGCTCCGGCGGTCAGACCGGGCACGGTCGTGTACGAGGATTTCGAGGCCGTCGACCAGGGCTGGGGCCCCTTCCTCAAGGGCGACGCGGGCGGGGTCACCGACCCGCGCACCCACATCGCGCAGAAGCACGCCCCGTACACCCAGGCGGGCTGGAACGGAAAGCTCGTCGACGATGTGCTGAGCGGCGAAGAGTCCCTCAAGTCCCACGAGGAGAACGCCGGTCTCGTCTACCGCACCGCGCCCTGGACCGTGCCGACGGAGAACGGGCACAGCTACCGGGTGGAGTACGACTACCAGTCGAGCCACGCGGCCGCGTACGAGTGGGTCACCGGCTACGACCGGATCGGTGCGGACGGGGTCCCGGCCTCCGTCGAGACCCGCCGCACGCCGATCGGACGGCAGGGGGCACCTCCCGGCGGTGGCCCGGGGAGTACCACCGGCCATTTCACCGAGACCGTCACGGCGGGCTGCGGTGACACCTGGACCGGTCTGCGCAAGCGCGACGACGCCCCGGACGGTGCGGACTTCGTCCTCGACGGCTTCACCGTGACCGACCTCGGTCCGGCCGCCGAGCCGGCGGCGTGCGGGACGCTCGCCGTGAACCCGAGGGCAAGCGCTTTCCGCACGTTCCTGCCATGCCCATTGAAAGCAAGAAGAAGCGCGTGCTAGACCAACACGCAACCGGTCTACGTCACTTCGGTTCCGGAGGCCCCCGTGCCGCTGCCGTCCGCATGGTCCCGCCGACTGTTCATCGCCACCGCCGGAGCAAGCGCTCTTGGCCTGCTCTCCCCGGGACGTGCGACGGCCGACGACGAGTACGAGACCCTGCGGCTGCGCTGGCTGGAGATCAGCCTCGGCACCGGCTACGACCCGACCGCCGAGCCGTACGCCTCCCGCCTCGCCGAAACGGGAGGGCTCGCCGCGGGATTCCGCGCCTCCATGGCCCCCACCGACACCTCGCTGTGGCCCGGCTACCCCTTCGACCCGCCCTCCGGCATCACCCAGAGCTACAGCCGCCTCTGGACCATGGCCCAGGCGTACGCACAGCGGGGCACCGGCCTCACCGGCGACGCCGGGCTCCTCGCCGACATCATCCGCGGGCTCGACCATCTCGCCACCACGATCTACAACCCCTCCACCACCCGCTACGGCAACTGGTGGGAGTGGCAGATAGGCAGCCCCCGCCTCCTCATGGACATCGTGGCCGTCCTTCACGACCGACTCACCGAGACCCGGCGGACGCAGGCCTTCGCCGCCGTCGACCACTTCATCCCCGACGCCGTGCTCGGCGACTACAGCGGCACATCCACCGGAGCCAACCGCGTCGACCTCTGCCGCTCCGTCACCCTGCGCGGCGTCCTCGGCAGGGACTCCGGGAGGATCACGCTGGCCCGCGACGCCCTCTCGCCCGTCTTCCCGTACGTCACCAGGGGCGACGGCCTCTACGCCGACGGCTCGTTCGTCCAGCACACCTGGGTCGCCTACTCCGGGACGTACGGACAGGTCATGCTCGACGGACTCGGCCGCCTCTTCGCGCTGCTCGCGGGCTCTGCCTGGGACGTCACCGACCCGAACCGGCAGATCATCCTGGACAGTGTCGAGCACGCGTACGCGCCGCTGATCTACAACGGGCTGATGATGGACAGCGTCAACGGCCGCGCCATCAGCCGGGGTTACCTCAAGAGCGACGAGCGCAAGATCATGCGCAGCGACCACTTCCACGGGCAGGGGCTGATCGCCGCCATCGCGCTCCTCGCGGGCGGGGCCTCCGCCGCCGAGCGGGACCGCTGGCACGCCCGGATCAAGGGCTGGATCGAACGGGACACCACCACGCCGATCCTCAGCGGCCGGCAGTTCGGCGTCGCCGACCTCTCCAGGCTCCACGCGGTCGCCGCCGCACCCGTGCCCGCCGCGCCCGAGCCGGTCGGCCACCAGCTCTTCGCCTCGATGGACCGGGCCGTGCACCGCAGGCCCGGCTGGGCCGCGAACATCTCCATGGCCTCGCAGCGGATCGCGCACTACGAGTGCGGCAACGGCGAGAATCCGCGCGGCTGGCACACCGGCGCCGGAATGCTCTACTGGTGGCCGGGTGAGGGCCGAGGCGGGCGGTCCGATCAGTACACGGACTGGTTCTGGCCCACCGTCGATCCCTACCGGCTGCCCGGGACGACTGTGTCGACCAAGCGACTTGCCGACCGGGCGGGCGGCGAATGGGGCGAGCCCAAGCCCGCCGCGACCTGGGTGGGCGGCGCGAGCGACGGCGAGTTCGCGGCTGTCGGCCAGTATCTGCTCGGCCTCGGCTCCACCCTGCAGGCCCGTAAGTCCTGGTTCTGCGTCGCCGACGCGGTCCTCTGCCTCGGCGCGGGTATTTCGAGCACCGACGGCGTCCCCGTCGAGACGGTGGTGGACAACCGCAACCTCGGCGCCGGGGGAACGAACGACTTCACGGCCGGGCGCGGCTGGGCACACCTCGAAGGCCACGGCGGCTGGATCTTCCCGGACGGTACGGAGCCGCTGCGCACCCTGCGCGAGGTCCGGACCGGCGCCTGGAGCGACATCAACACCACCAGCTCCACCGAGCGGGCCACCCGCCGCTACCAGACCCTCTGGCTCGACCACGGCACCGACCCGGCGAACGCGTCGTACGTGTATCTGCTGATGCCCGGAGCGAGCCGCCACACCCTCGCCGCCCGCGCCAGGGACGAGCACTGGCTGGAAGTCCTCGCCAACACCAGGGCCTGCCAGGCTGTGTCCGTCCGGTCCCTGGGACTGACCGCGGCGAACTTCTGGCAGCCCGGTACGGTGGGCCCGCTCACCTCAACGGCCCAGGCGAGTGCCCTCGTACGGAGTAATCGTCGCACCGCGACCCTCCACATCAGCGAGCCGCCGCGTACCGGAGAGCCCGTGGAGATCACCTGGCACCATCCGGTGCGTAAGGTGACCAGCAAGGACGCCTCTGTCGAGGTGCTCGCCACCGGCCGGTCGCTGCGGCTGCGAATCGCCGGTGGCACCGCTGGAGCCACCCAGCACTGTGAGGTGGCTCTCAGATGAACGGCTTGTTGAACCCCCACAAAGCTTGGGGGTCCTGAGCTGGTAGTTGGGCTACAGCACGGAATGGTTCTGTTCAAGCCCAACAGGAGATGGCTCCGGAGACTGTGCGGAGTCGACGGCAGGGTTTTCTTGGTCGGATCCGTAGGGTCGATGCATGACCGTTTTGGACGAGACCTCCAGCGAGCCCAGCGACGCGCGTGGGCGTGTGGCGGAGCTGCACGATCTGCGCGAGCAGGCCCGGCGCGGGCCGAGTGAGCGTGCGACCCAGGCGCAGCATGCCAAGGGCAAGCTGACCGCTCGTGAGCGGATCGCGTTGTTGCTGGACGAGGGTTCGTTCCGGGAGGTCGAGCAGCTGCGGCGGCACCGGGCGAGTGGTTTCGGCCTGGAGGCGAAGAAGCCGTACACCGATGGTGTCATCACCGGGTGGGGCACGGTCGAGGGCCGGACGGTGTTTGTCTACGCGCACGATTTCCGGATCTTCGGCGGGGCGCTGGGGGAGGCCCACGCCACGAAGATCCACAAGATCATGGACATGGCGATCTCGGCGGGTGCGCCGCTGGTGTCGCTGAACGACGGCGCGGGCGCCCGTATCCAGGAGGGCGTCTCGGCGCTGGCCGGTTACGGCGGCATCTTCCAGCGCAACACCCGCGCCTCCGGTGTCATCCCGCAGATCAGCGTGATGCTCGGCCCGTGCGCGGGCGGCGCCGCCTACAGCCCCGCCCTGACGGACTTCGTGTTCATGGTCCGTGAGACCTCGCAGATGTTCATCACCGGCCCCGACGTCGTCAAGGCCGTCACCGGCGAGGAGATCACCCAGAACGGCCTCGGCGGCGCGGACGTGCACGCCGAGACCTCCGGCGTCGCGCACTTCGCCTACGACGACGAGGAGACCTGCATCGCCGAGGTCCGCTACCTGCTGGCGATGCTCCCCTCCAACAACCGCGAGAACCCGCCCACCGCCCACGCCGAGGACCCCGCCGACCGCCGGTCCGACGCCCTGCTGGACCTGGTCCCGGCGGACGGAAACCGCCCCTACGACATGCACAAGGTGATCGAGGAACTCGTCGACGACGGCGACTACCTCGAGATCCACGAACGCTGGGCCCGCAACATCATCTGCGCCCTGGCCCGTCTCAACGGCCAGGTGGTCGGCATCGTGGCCAACCAGCCGCAGTCCCTGGCCGGTGTCCTGGACATCGAGGCCTCGGAGAAGGCCGCCCGCTTCGTGCAGATGTGCGATGCTTTCAATATCCCGATCATCACCCTGCTGGACGTCCCCGGCTTCCTGCCCGGGGTCGACCAGGAGCACGGTGGAATCATCCGGCACGGCGCGAAGCTGCTCTACGCGTACTGCAACGCGACGGTGCCGAGGATCTCGCTGATCCTGCGCAAGGCCTACGGCGGTGCCTACATCGTCATGGACTCCCAGTCCATCGGCGCCGACCTCACCTACGCCTGGCCGACCAACGAGATCGCGGTGATGGGCGCCGAAGGTGCCGCCAATGTCATCTTCCGCAGGCAGATCGCCGAGGCCGAGGACCCCGAGGCCATGCGGGTGCGCATGGTCAAGGAGTACAAGGCCGAACTCATGCACCCGTACTACGCCGCGGAGCGCGGCCTGGTCGACGACGTCATCGACCCGTCCGAGACGCGCGAGGTGCTGATCGCATCCCTCGCCATGCTCCGCACCAAACACGCCGACCTGCCGTCCCGCAAGCACGGCAACCCCCCGCAGTAAGAACGAACCGGACGCGGGTGGCGTCGGTCGAGCCATTACCGACCGCCAGGTGTCCCTCCGCAACAAGGAGACATGTGATGGTCAAACAGGAGCGCGCGGCCCGCACTCGGCGGACGCTGATCCGGGCGGCTGCCGAGGTATTCGCGAGGGAGGGGTTCGCGCCGGCTTCGCTGACGACGATCAGCAGGCAGGCCGGGGTGAGCAACGGCGCCCTGCACTTCCACTTCACGAGCAAGAACGCGCTCGCTCAGGCGGTCGAGGAGGAAGCCGGCGAGGCGATACGCCTTCTCATCAGGGACGTTCCGGACCGCGGGCGGAGCAGTGCCCTGCAGAATCTGGTCGATGCCACGCACGGTCTGATGAACCAGCTGGCGAACGATGTCGTCGTACGGGCGGGGTTCGAGCTGTACGGCGATGTGGCGCGCGAGGGCAGCTTCAATTTGAGGCAGCAGTGGCAGCAGTGGGTCGAGGAGACGCTGAAGACCGCTGAACAGGAGGACGTGCTCGCCGACGACGTGTCGCCGCAGGGCGCGGCACACGCCATCGTGGCGGCGACGGTGGGTTTCGAGGTGCTGGGAAGCACGGACAAGTCATGGCTCTCGAAGCAGAGCATCACCTGCTTCTGGGAGCTGATGCTGCCTCGGCTGGCGGCAGGACCGGCCCTCGGCGAGGTGGACTCGGCCGGCTCCGCCCGCACCGTCAACACGGATGAGGAACCGTCCAAGGATGTTTTTTTGCGAGAAAAAACAGACCAACCCGTCTGATTCAAGCGGTGTCCATGGAAGGGGCGAGCTCACCTGGTGGCCCCTCCGGTGCCACTTGAGGGCGGGTGAGGGATCCACTCCCTCCTTCTCTGCGTGCCACTGACCCCCTTGTTGACGCCCGTTTCTCCCCTCCCTGTGGGCCGTTACGTCCTGCCGTAGTCGCCGCAGGATGCAGCGGGGATCGCTGGGAAGCTGGAGTCTCATCCCCTCGCGATCTGGTCGTGAGGGATTACAAACAGCCCGACCGGTCTGGTATTGACAAACCGCGCGCCCTGTTTTTTACTCGTACCTGTACCGAGAACCACACCCGTCGGGGACCTCGGACGACAGCGACTCATACACCGAACAGGGGAGACGGCGTGGATATCGATGTGCTGGGCGCGTTGGCCGTCAGGGAGAACGGAATCTCGGTCACTCCGACCGCACCGAAGCCCCGGCAGGTACTGGCCCTGCTGGCGCTGCACGCCGATCAGGTCGTCCCTGTGGCCTCCCTGACCGAGGAGTTGTGGGGAGAGAACCCGCCACGCAGCGCACGCACCACCCTCCAGACCTATGTGCTGCAGCTGCGCGAACTGATCTCGACGGCGCTGAGGAGCGCCCCGGCCGACGACAGGCCGCGCAGCGCCAAGGACGTGCTGATCACCTCGCCCGGCGGCTACCTCCTCAACAGCGGCGGCGGCTCCAGTGACGTCCGGGAGTTCGAACGGCTGGCAGGCCTGGGCTACCGGGCGATGGACGCGGGTGACTTTCCCGGCGCGGCGCGGCAGTTGCGCGATTCCCTCGCGCTGTGGAGCGGCTCCGCATTTGCTGACGTACAGGCAGGACCGCAGCTGGACATGGAGATCAGGCGGCTGGAGGAGACCAGGCTGTGCGCGCTCGACCAGCGCATCGAGGCCGACCTGAGGCTGGGCAGGCACCGTGAGCTGCTCGGCGAACTGACCGTGCTGGTCAGCCGCTACCGCACACACGAGAACCTGCACGGCCAGTTCATGCTGGCCCTGCACCGCTCGGGACGTCGCAGCGAGGCTCTCCACGTCTACCAGCGGCTGCGCGCCGCTCTGGTCCGGGAGTTGGGCCTGGAGCCCTCCGCCGCACTGCGGCGGTTGCAGCGTTCGATCCTCATGGCCGGCCCCGAGCAGACCCTGGACGCGACCGGTGCCGGCAATGAGCGTCTGACCCGCGTGGGCTGACCGTGACGGCGGCGGTGGGCAGCGTTTCGGTACGGAGAGGGGAGAACCCGAGATGCAGGCGAGATCGGAGCGGACACGCCGGAGACTGGTCCATGCCGGGGCGGAGATGTTCAACCGCAACGGCTACGCCAACGCGACGCTGGGGCAGATAGCAGGCGCCGCGGGGATGACGAAGGGGGCGCTGTATTTCCACTTCGCCTCCAAGGACGGACTGGCCGACGCCGTCCAGCAGCAGGCCCGCGCGATGCTGGCCGGCTTCGTGGGCGAGCTCGGTCGCGCGGGTGTGCCGCCCGTGCAGGCGCTTATCGACATGACGCACTGGCTGGCCCGGGTCCTCCACGAGGATCCGGTGATCCGCGCCAGCTTCCGGATCACCAACGAGTGCACCGGGAGGCAGCCACCGGTCACCGATTTCCACCAGGAGTGGATCTCGGCGGTGTGGCAGCTGCTGGACCAGGCCCGCACCGCGGGCGAACTCAGGGACCATGCATGCCCGGAGCCGGCGCAGACGCTGGTCGCCGCGGCCGTGTGCGGGATCGAGGTCCTGGCGGGCACCGGCATGCCGTACGCCGAACTACGCCGCCGTGTGGGTGCGTTGTGGGAGTTGCTGCTCTCGCCCCTGGTCCCGGCCGGGAACGAGCAGCGGTACCGCACGCACCTCCCCGCCGCCGGCGAACAGCCGCAGGCCGCGGACGCCGGTCCGCCGCCGTTCGGGTACCCGAGCGAAATGCCGGCCGGACCAGTGCACGGGGCGGCTGCGGCTCCCTCCCGCGGCGCTGCGGGCATACGGCAGGCACGCCCGCGGACCGGCGCGGACATCCTCACCCCACCGCAGGTGGCGATGGACGCGGGCCGACGCCCTTCGACCATTCCGTTGCCGGCGGGCGGGGACGGAAACCTTGGAGCGACCCATGACCGGTGATCTCCGGACTTCGCCCGGGACCGCGCAGCTCGCACCGCCCGCGGACACCCTGACCGCCCTCGTTGGTGCGCTGGCCGAGGTGCTGCGGCTGAAACCCGAGAGGATCGATCCGTATCAGACGTTCCGGTCGATGGGGTTCGACTCGATCCTCACCGTGGAGTTCGTGGCGACGGTGAATGCCATGTACGGGACCAGGATCGAGCCCTCGGCGCTCTTCGACCATCCGACGCCGCCTGCCTTCGCCCGCCATGTGACGCGTGAGCTGGATGCCGCGCCCGGCGCGGCGGTTTCCCGGCCGCCGGCGCCGCACGCGCAGGTGCGCGACCTGGACGCCGACGTCACCCCGCCCTCCACCGCGGGCGAGGTCCTCGACGACCTGAGGGGCGAGCTCGGCTCGATCCTGTGCTGCGACCCCTGGGACATCGACACCTCGGTACCCCTCCCGCTGCTCGGCATCGACTCCATCCTCGGCGCGGAGTTCGCGGCGGTCATCAACCGTAAGTACGGCACGCACGAGCGAGCCGTCACCCTGTACAACCACCCGCATCTGGAGGCGGTGGCCGGCCACGTCGCCGCGCATGTCGCGGCTGTCGCCCGGCCGGCCGCCTTCCCCCGGCCCGCCGCCGCGATGGGGCTGGAGGCGCTGCTCGACGCCGTGGAAGAGGACCGTATGTCCGTCGACGAAGCGCTCACCCTGCTCCCCCGCGCGTCCGAACTGGAGAAACCTCGTTGAACGAACGGGAGATCCTGACCCGGTTCAAGGCGGGCACCCTGAACCGCGGGCAGGCCACACAGCTGCTCGCCGACCTGGCGGCGAGGGAGACCGTAGCCCCCGCGGGCGAGAGGGGAACCCCGCCCAACGGTAAGGCAGTTGGTGGGACAGTCGATGCGGAAGATCCGAACGCCCCGATGGCGCCTGTCGCTCCAGCCGCTCCGTCGCCCGGCGCCGTATCCGCCGGCGAGGACCGGATCGCGGTCGTCGGGATCGCCGGTCGCTATCCGCACGCCCCCGATCTGGACGCCTTCTGGAGCAACGTACGCGAAGGCCGGGACACCTCATCCGCCGCACCGGTCGGCAGACCCTGCGGATCACCGCTACACGCGGACGAGCGAGGTCATTTCCTCCACAGCGCCGCCGAGTTCGACGCCGCGTTCTTCGGACTGGACGAGCACGAGGCTGCCCTGACGGACCCTCAGGAGCGGCTGTTCGTCGAGACGGCGTGGGAGGCGCTGGAGGACGGCGGATGCACCGGCACCCGGCTGGACGCCCTGACCGGGCCGCACGGCGAGCCGCGCCACGTCGGGGTCTTCGTCGGGGTCAGTGCCGCCGACTACGGCCTGCTCGCCGCCGAGTTGTGGGCGGAGGGGCACCGCGAGATGCCGAGGAGCGGCCACTGGAGCCTGCCCGGCCGTCTCGCCGGACTGCTCGGCCTGCGCGGCCCCGGGCAGGCCGTGGACACCGCGGACTCCTCCGCTCTCGTCGCCCTGCACCTGGCCGTCGGCGCACTGCGTCGCGGGGAGTGCACGGCTGCCCTGGCCGGCGGGGTCGAGTTGCTGCTGCACCCCTCCCGCGGGCGGGCCGGGGCCGGGGAAGGCGTGGGAGTCGTGCTGCTCAAGCCGCTGGCCCGCGCGCTGGCCGACGGCGACCGGATACACGCCGTGGTGTGCGAATCCTGGACCGGCCACTCCTTTGCCGGACCTCCCGGACGGGACCGCGCGGCCACTGGATGCGCTCTGCACGAGAGCCGGCACTCCGCGGCCCGCTCGGTGGGCGAGGCAGGGGCCGCCACCGGATTCGCCGCCCTCACCAGGGCCGTCCTGCAGATGCGGTACGGCACGACGGCGCCCGGACCGGATGGGGCGGGGCCGCTGCCCTGGCCGCGGTCGCAGGACGGGGAGGGGCGTGAACTGCCGCGCAGGGCCGAGGTCGAGGTATCCGGGGCGGGCGTACTCGACGCCGGTGCGGTCATCGAGGAGTTCCTGCCCCCGGAACACAACGGGCAGCAGGGCGAGCCCGCTGCCCGCCCGGCCGGCCCGGCTCTCGCGTGGGACGACACCGTGGAACGGGACGAGCTGGTGCTGTTGTCCGCCCCGACGCCGCGCCATCTCGCCGCCACCGCCGCGCGGCTGGCCGACTGGCTGAGCGGCGGATACACCGAGCCCGACTGCGGCAGCGAGGGCGTGACCGTCGATCTCGCGTCGGTCGCGCGGACCCTGCGGGCCGGCCGGGCCGCGCTGCCCTGCCGGATCGCGCTCACCGTCCGGGACCTCCCGGGGCTCGTCGCCGTACTGGAGGATTTCGTACGCGACCCGGCCGCGGCCACAGCGACGGCGGCCACCGACGGACCCCTGCGCTTCGCCGACCTGCGCACGAGCCGGGCCGATCCGCTGGGTCTGGGCGCGGCGCCCGAGACCCGGGACTACCTGGCCGCTCTGTGGCGCGGCGGACGCGTCGAGCAACTGGCGCAACTGTGGCTGTCCGGTGTGGAGGTGGACTGGGCCGCGCTGGAGAACCGGCCGGAGGGGAAGGCTCTCGTGGTGTCGCTGCCCGCGTCGGCGTTCCTGCGCAGGCCGCTGTGGCTCGGGCACAAGGACAGGACGCGGGAGAAGACGGCGGAGCGGGGCCGGTGACCACCTCCGCACCTGCCGGTGAGCTCACGAGGCCGAGAGCCTCGGAACTCCGGCCCGTCAAGCTGTGGTTCTGCTCCAACAACGACCTGGCGCCCGGTATCGCCGCCACCTTGGCCACCCAGTGGTTCGACGAGCACGAGCAGGAGATCGCCGGACGGTTCCTCTTCGAGCGCGACCGGCGCCAGTACGTGGTCGCCCATGCGCTTGTACGGCGTGTGCTGGCGCTGGAAGCCGGTATTCCCGAGGCCGAGGCGGTCATCTGGCGCTCCTCGCGCGGGCGGCCGTTTCTGCAGAAGCCCGCGGGTGGACTGCCGCGCGGCGGTGCGGAGCTGGACTTCAACCTCTCCCACTCGCACAGCCACAACCTCCTGGGTGTGGTGCGAAGGCATCGGGTCGGGGTGGACGTGGAACGGCTCGACCGTGCTGAGCGGGGCCTCGAAGCGATCGTGGAGACCTTCGCTCCCGAGGAGCGTGACTGGCTGGCCGAGGCCGCCCCCGGCCGCGCCAGGGACCGCAGGGTGTTGCGGCTGTGGACGCTGAAGGAGGCGTACTCCAAGGCGCGCGGACTGGGTCTGGGGCTGCCTTTCGACACGTTCTCCTTCACCCTGGCCGAGGACCGCGGGGTTCTCGATTTCCGGCCGCCCGCGGACCAGGCGCACACGGCGCGGGGGTGGCGGTTCATGGAGCTGGAGCCGGTTGTGGACGTGCTGGCGGCCGTGGCCGTGCAGGCCGGCGGGTCCGAGGCGCCGGTCCTGCAGCTGCACCACGGCTTTCCCTGGGGGCGGGGTTCCCCGCGCCTGCTCGCGTTGCCGGAGCCCGTAGGCGCGGGAGGCCCGGCGGGCGGCTCGAGTGTGGCTCCGCCTGGGTATTAGTGAGGTTTTTCTGTCGCCGTGCAGAGTGCCGGGGAGGGCAGGACGGTCGGCAAGCGGCCCGACAGCGGGGGGTGTGCGGGTGGAGCTGGTGCGGCGCGGTGGTGAGCTCGCCCGGTTGGAGGAGCTGCTGGTGGCCTCCCGGCGAGGAGATGGCAGCGCCGTACTCGTCTCGGGGAGTCCCGGTACCGGCAAGAGCGCACTGCTGAGGGATTTCACCGGGCGTGCCGAAGCGGCCGGTGCTCTGGTGCTGAACGCCTGCGCGACGCCAGCCGAGTCGGACCTCGCGCTGGGTGTGGCGGGGCAGTTGCTCAGCGGCGTAGGGGCGGGGGCGGGGTGGTCGGGTCCATTTGACGACGGTGGTGACGGCGGCGCCTTCGGTCGGAGCGGCGGTGACGTTCCGGCCGTCTTCCACCGGGCGCTTTGTGAAGTGGCCGCTACGGTGCCCCTCGTCGTCGCTGTCGATGATGTGCAGTACATGGACGAGCTGTCGGCGCGCTGTCTGCTGTATCTGTGCGGCCGCTTCGGTACTTCCCCGATCCTGCTGGCCATGGGTGGGCTTCCGCCCTCCCGGTCCGGGCCGGCGCAGCCACTGGCCGAACTGCTGCGACACCCACGGTGTCTGACGGTGGACCTGCCGGTCTTCGGCGAGGATGCCGTCGCCGACTTTCTGTGTGCGCCCGCGGCCGGCGGTATGGACCCCGGCGCGGCGCTGCGTCTCGCTCCCGCCTGGCATCGCGTCACCGGCGGCAATCCCCGGCTGCTGCGCGGCTTGCTCGACGACCACCGGGACTGCGCGCCGCTGCGGCCGGCCGGACCGGTCACCGGCACGGCGTTCAGACGGGCCGTGACCGGCTGCCTGCGTCCGGCGGAGGCCGGTGAGCAGGCTGTGGCGCGCGGCCTGGCCGTTCTCGGCGATGCGGCCACAGTCACTCTGCTCGCACGGCTGCTCGGCCTGCACGAACGTGAGGTTGCCGCAGTGCTGGACTCCCTCGGGGCTACCGGCCTGCTGGCGGCGGGCAGATGGCGTCATGAGGCGGCACGCGCCGCGGTGCTGGAGAATCTGCCCGCTGAGGAGCATGCCCGGCTGCATTCCCGCGCGGCACGACTGCTGCTCGAGGACGGCGCCGATCCTCGTACGGTGGCCCGCCATGTGCTCGCCGCGGGCGCGGCGGGAATCGGATCCGGGGCTGTGCCGGAGGGCGCCGGACAGGGCGCCGGGACAGCTGCGGGGGCCGGGGAACCGTGGGCCGTCGCGGTGTTGGCAGAGGCCGCGGAGCTGGCGATGCGGACCGGTGAGGCCCGCCTGGCGGCCCGATTCCTGCGTACGGCCCATCCGGCGTGCACCGATGAACGGCGGCGGGCAGAGCTGCTGGAGGCGCTCGCGCGTGCCGAGTGGGAGAGCGATCCCGCTGCTGTGACCAGGCATCTGCCCGCTCTCGAAGGGGCGCTGCGCAGCCGGGCGTTCGACACGGGCAGGGCCGCGGGGCCGATCGGGCTGCTGCTGTGGCACGGCCGTCCGGACGAGGCGGCCCGGGTGCTGTCCGCACTCGGCTCCGCCGGGCCGGTAAGGGAGCTGAGGTCCTGGCTCGGGCAGGTGTACCCGCAGTCCGCACGTGCGGGAGGCGGGGATCCCGGCGCGGCTGCGGAGCGCGTGCTGGAGGGGATCGCGCTCGACCAGGCTCCGCCGACCATCGCCGCGGCTTCGCTGTCGGCGCTGGTGCACGCGGGGGAGACGCAGCGTGCTGTCCACTGGTGCACGATGCTGCTCGACGCGGGGGCGGCCCCTACGACTCCGGTACGGCGCGCGGTCGTTGCCGCGGCCGCCTCGGTGGTCCATGGCAGGACGGGCCGGTACGAGGAGGCGGCGGAGTACGCGGGGCGGGCGCTGGCGCTGCTGTCGCCCGAGGCCTGGGGGGTCGGTATCGGGATGCCGCTGTCGGCGGCGGTGTCCGCGGCGGTCTGTCTGGGCCGGTACGAGGAAGCGGCCCGGCAGTTGCGGGTGCCGGTGCCGGAGGCGATGTTCCGTACCCGCGCCGGGCTGCACTATCTGCTGGCCAGGGGCCGGTACCAGCTGGCGGTCGGCCGGCTGTGTGCCGCGCTCGGCGACTTTCACGCCTGCCGGGATCTGCTCGCGCGCTGGCGCCTGGATCTGGGCGGGGCCGTCGACTGGCGGGCTCCCGCCGCGCAGGCCGAGCGGGAACTGGGGCGCGGGTTCGCGGTGCAGGGCGCGCCGGAGGGTCCGGTCGCCGCGCTCAGCCGGGCCGAGTTCCGGGTCGCCGCGCTGGTGGCGCAGGGGTGCACCAACCGGGCCATCGCGGCCCGGCTGTATGTCACCACCAGCACTGTGGAGCAGCATCTGACCAACTCGTACCGCAAGTTGAGCGTGCGGTCGCGGGCGGATCTGGCCGCACTCGTCACGGCCGGATCCGTCTGACCGTCCGGTCGGGCTGGTCGGCTGGGTGGTCCCGGTCGGGCTGGGTGGTCCGGTCGCGGGTCGCTCGGGCAGGCCCGGTCGGGTGATCAGCTCGCGGCTGCCGCGGTGCGAAATCCCCGGCCGTTCTTGCGCCCGAGGGCGCCGCCGGCGACGAACTGCGCCAGGGCCGCCGCCGGTTCGTACTCGGGGGTCTGGAACTGCTCGTACAGCCGGTTCTGGATGGCGAGCGACACATCGAGGCCGATGGTGTCGAGCAGGGCGAAAGGCCCCATGGGGTAACCGAATCCGTGCCGGACAGCGGCGTCGGTCTCCTCGATGTCCGTGTCGTGCCGCTCCAGCAGGGCCAAGGCGGCGCCGAGATAGGGGAAGAGCAGGCTGTTGACGATGAAGCCGGTGCGGTCGGGGCACTGCACCGTGGTCCTGCCCAGTCCGCGGCAGAACGCGCGGGCCGTTGCGATGGTGGCGGGGCGCGCCGCCCGGGTGCTTACCAGTTCCACGAGCTTCATCACCGGGGCCGGGTTGAAGAAGTGGAGGCCGACGACGTCGGCGGGACGGCCGGAGGCCTCGGCGCAGGTCGAGACGGACAGGCTGGAGGTGGTTGTCGCCAGTACCGTGCCGGGCGCGCACACCTCGCCGAGCGCGGTGAACATGGCGCGCTTGACGTCCCGTTCCTCGGCGACAGCCTCGATCACCAGGTCGCAGTCGGCGAGCGCGGCCATGGAGTCGGTGCCCTGGACGCGTGCGAGGGCGGAGGCCTTGTCCACGGCGCTGACCTTGCCCCGGCGCACGCCTCGGGTCAGCGACTCGGCGATGGCCTCGACGGCCGCTGCGGCCTTGTCCGTGCTGCGGGCCACCAGCACCGTGGGGTGTCCGCCCACGGCGGTGACTTCGGCGATGCCGCGTGCCATGGCGCCCGATCCCAGTACGCCGACACGGTGTACGGGCCTGGCCCGTGTGTCGTCTTCTTCGGTGGCCGGGCCGGTGAGGGCGGCGCCCGTGTCGTCGTAGGTGTAGAAGCCTTCCCCGGTTTTGTGGCCGAGTTGCCCGGCGGCGACCATGCGGCTGAGCAGCGGGGCGGGTTCGAAGGCACAGTCGCCGGTCTGCCGCCACAGGGCGAGGAGGGCGGAGTGCGCGGTGTCGAGCCCGATGCGGTCGAGGGTCTCCAGCGGGCCGGACGGCATGGCGCAACCCAACCGCATGGCGGTGTCGATGGCGGTGTGCGTGGCGTATTTCTCGTCGCAGAGCATGACGGCGCGGTTGAGCAGGCCGAGGACCAGGGCGGTGGCGTCGGCGGTCGGGCGGGCGCCGACCGTGACAGCCGTCAGCCCCAGGGACTCCACGAGGTGGTCCGTCGCGGCGGCGACCGCCGGTGAGGTCAGCGCGGTGCGTACCGGCTCGACCGGGCCACCGGGGAGCGGTGGGGTGAACAGCCGCAGCCCCGCGATGTCGGCGGGACGGCCGGTGGAGATGGCCAGGCGTGCGACCGGCAGGGAGGCGGTCGTGGTCAGGACGGGGGTGCCGGGCGGACAGGCCGTGACGATGGTGTGCAGTACGCCGGCCTTGGCCGCGAGGTCCTCCGGCACGGCCTCGATGACCAGACCCGCCTCATGGAGCGGTGCGAAATCTGTGGTGAAGGTGATGTCGGGGCGGCCGGACCCGTCGGCGACGGCCTTGAGCCGTTTGCCCACGCGGGCGAGGACGTCGAGGTCGGTGTCGACGGCGACGATCCGGTGGCCTGAGGTGTGCAGCAGCCGAAGCAGGGCCTCACCGACCGAGCCCAGGCCGACGATTGCTGTGACGGGGGGTGCGCTGTGTGCGGTCATGACGTGTGAGCCTCGTCTTCACGGAAGCGGTTGATGGCGTCGAGGTGCTTCTCGCGCAGCTCCTCGTTGCGCACACCCAGGCCCTCGCGGGGTGCCAGCGCGAGCACGCCGACCTTGCCCTGGTGGAGGTTGCGGTGGACCTCGTACGCGGCCTGGCCGGTCTCCTCCAGCGGGTAGACCTTCGACAGCGTCGGGTGGATCCTGCCCTTGGCGACCAGGCGGTTGGCCTCCCACGCCTCGCGGTAGTTGGCGAAGTGCGAGCCGATGATCCGCTTCAGCGACATCCACAGGTAGCGGTTGTCGTACTCGTGGTTGTAGCCGGAGGTGGAGGCGCAGGTGACGATGGTGCCGCCCTTGCGGGTGACGTACACGCTGGCGCCGAAGGTCTCGCGGCCCGGGTGCTCGAAGACGATGTCCACGTCCTCGCCGCCGGTCAGCTCGCGGATGCGCTTGCCGAAGCGCTTCCACTCGCGCGGGTCCTGGTTGTGCTCGTCCTTCCAGAACTTGTAGCCCTCGGCGTTGCGGTCGATGATCGCCTCGGCGCCCATCGCGCGGCAGATGTCCGCCTTCTGCGCGCTGGAGACCACACAGATCGGGTTGGCGCCGCCCGCGAGCGCCAACTGGGTGGCGTATGAGCCGAGGCCGCCGCTGGCGCCCCAGATCAGCACGTTGTCGCCCTGCTTCATGCCCGCGCCGTTGCGCGAGACGAGCTGACGGTACGCGGTGGAGTTGACCAGACCCGGAGCCGCTGCCTCCTCCCAGGTCAGATGCTCGGCCTTGGGCATCAGCTGGTTGGACTTGACGAGCGCGAGCTGCGCCAGGCCGCCGAAGTTCGTCTCGAAGCCCCAGATGCGCTGCTCGGGGTCGAGCATCGTGTCGTTGTGGCCGTCGGAGGACTCCAGCTCCACCGACAGACAGTGCGCGACGACCCGGTCGCCCGGTTTCCATCGGTTGACGCCGGGGCCGGTGCGCAGCACGACACCCGCCAGGTCGGAACCGATGACGTGGTACGGCTGGTCGTGCCGGGCCGCGTCGGCGGAGCGTCTCGCATAGCGCTCCAGGAACCCGAAGGTCGGCAGCGGCTCGAAGATCGAGCTCCAGACGGTGTTGTAGTTGACGGAGCTCGCCATGACGGCGACCAGGGCCTCGCCGGCGTTCGGCAGGGGCACCGGAACGTCCTGGAGGTGCAGTGACTTGCGCGGGTCCTTGTCGGCCGAGGCCATGCCCTCGAACATGCCGACGTCTTCCCTGCGGACCACGCCTGCCCGGTAGCTCTGCGGGAGCCGCAGGTTGGAGAAGTCCCGGGGCGTCGCGTCCTCGCAGAGAACGGCACCGATGATCTCGTCCACGTTGATTGCCTCCGGGAGTCGGGAATAGCGCCTTCTGAACGGTAGGAAGACCGCGGAGCGCCGGGGCACCCCAGACAGGCCCCAGGTACCGGCCCGGCCCGGCCTAGGGGGGTGTTAGGGGAAGCCGGGAACGGCGCCGGATCCGCACTGTGGCCTCAAGGCCTCGCTCGGAAAGGGCTGGGGCGTGTCCGGCAGGTCCCGCCCGGCGCGCTCCGGGCGTGAGGGCACGGCTGCCGGTGAACGCCCTAGGAGAACTGATGACGCCCCATCCCGGCGACAGCCCCTGGTTCAGGAACTACGGTCCGGCTCCCGACGCGTGCGTACGTCTTGTCTGCCTGCCGCACGCCGGAGGCTCGGCCAGCTTCTACTTCCCCCTCGCTCGTGCCCTCTCGCCGAAGATCGAGGTGCTGGCCGTCCAGTACCCCGGTCGGCAGGACCGGCACGCCGAGCCGTGCGTCCAGAACATCGAGGACATGGCGGACCGGATCGCCGAGGCACTGGGGCCGTGGACGGACCGTCCGTACGCGCTGTTCGGTCACAGCATGGGTGCCATGGTCGGGTTCGAGGTGGCGCGCCGGATGGAGGCATCGGGCGAGGGGCCCCTCGAGCTGTTCGTCTCGGGCCGCCAGGCTCCTTCGCGGGACCGGGGCGAGCAGTGGCACCCCAGGACCGACGAGGAGGTCGTTGCCGAGATCAGGGCGCTGGAAGGCACCGGCGAGAGTCTTCTCGACGACCCGGAGGTGCTGCGCATGATCCTTCCCGCGCTGCGCGCCGACTACGGGGCGGTGCAGCGATACCGCTACCGGCCGGGCCCCGCGCTGGAATGCCCCGTCACCGCGATCACCGGCGACCGTGACCCCAAGGCCACGGTCGACGCGGTCCGTGCCTGGCAGGACCACACCCTGGGCGGCTTTCGCCTGCGGGTCCTGCCCGGCGGCCATTTCTATCTGGTCGGCGAACAGGACGAGGTACTGCGTACGGTACGCGACCGGCTGGCGGGGACTCCGGTGGCCGCGCGATGACGGTGTACTCGCCGGCCGTGGGCGGCATCGGGATCCTGGGCACCGGGTCGTATCTGCCCGAACAGGTCATGTCCAACGAGGTGGTCGGGGCCCGCGCCGGGGTGAGCGCCGAGTGGATCGAGCGCAAGACCGGCATCGTCGAACGGCGCTATGCGGCCGGTCACGAGGCGGCGTCCGACCTGGCAGTCGAGGCCGCCGTCCGGGCACTGGACGACTCCGGCACCGACGCGGCCGACATCGCCTGGATCGTCGTCGCCACATCCACCCCCGACCATCCCCAGCCGGCCACTGCCGCGTTCGTCCAGCACCGGCTGGGCGCGCACGGTGCGGCCGCGTTCGACGTGAACGCCGTGTGCAGCGGCTTCATCGCCGCGCTGCACACCGGAGCCGGGCTGCTGGCCGTGCCCGGGAGTGATGGCGGACGGCGCCGCGTCCTGGTCATCGGCAGCGAGGTCTACTCCCGCATCATCGACCCGGCCGATCGCAGGACGGCGCCGCTGTTCGGCGACGGGGCGGGGGCCGTGGTGCTCGGTTCCGTCACCGAGGGACGCGGACTGGTGGGCACCGCCATGCGCACCGACGGGCATCTGCACGCGCTGATCGGGGTGACGGCGGGCGGGAGCAGGAAGCCCGCCTCGGCCAAGACCGTCGACCGCGGCGACCACTTCTTCCGTATGCAGGGCCGGGAGGTGCGGGACTTCGTCGTCCGGGAACTGCCGGACGTGGTGGCGGGCACGCTCGCCGCTTTCGGGGTACCGGCGGACGAGGTCGACCACTTCGTACCGCACCAGGCCAACGGGGAGATGCTCCGGGGCGTGCTCGGCGGGCTCGGGCTGACCTCGGCGCGGACGCACCTGCCGGTGGACCGGCACGGCAACACCGGCGCCGCCTCGATTCCCCTGGCGCTCGACCACGCGTGCCGCCAGGGTGCCGTGGCCGATGACGAGACGGTACTGCTGGCCGGGTTCGGCGGCGGGATGACGACGGGGGCGGTCCTGCTGCGCTGGGGGCGCTGAGCCTGTCACAGCGCCGACAGGACGTCCTGTCGGTCCATTCGGCGGCGCGTCGCAGCGATTGCGCAGCGAGGGGCCGGTCACGGTGTGCCGGGCAGGCCGGCAACCAGGGCGTCGAAGCGCCGTGCCAGTGCCTGCTGTTCGCCGGTGAGTTCCACGATCCGCCGTTGCAGCCTGGCGATCTCGCCGCTGAGGCCGGGTGAGGGAGGGGGCGTCAGTTCGAGGGGCGGAGGGGACAGCGCGGCCAGGCCGGGGTGGTGGTTCAAGATCGCCTCCATCCTTCCGCGCAGCGCCGGGCCGGGCTCGACGCCGATGGCCTTGACCAGGCGGTGGCGCGCCCTTTCGTAGACGCCCAGCGCCTCGGCCTGCCGGCCGCACCGGTAGAGGGCGACCATCAGCAGGTCGTAGAACCGCTCGTGCAGCGGGTGATCGGCAGTCAGCTTCTCCAGCTCGCCGGTGATCTCGCCGTGCTGCGCGCTGCGCAGACTCGCCTCGTAGAGCGTCTCCAGCGTGGTCAGCCGGTTCTCCTCCAGGCGGTCGGCCTCCGCCGTGCAGAGCGGTCCGTATCTGCTGTCCTGGAGCGCGGGGCCGCGCCACAGGGACAGGGCCCGGCGCAGCAGTTCAGTGGCGTGACCGGGGTCCGTGGCGATCGCCGCGCGGCCTTGCGCGGACAGCCGGTGGAAGTGCTGCACGTCCGTGGTGGCCGGGCCCAGGCTCAGCAGATAGCCCGACGGCCAGGTGGTGATCCACTCATGGTCCGGCGCGCCGGGGCCGCCCCTGGAGGGCAGCAGCTTGCGCAACCGGCCCACATGGGCCTGGAGCGCGTTCGCGGCGTTCGACGGGGTCTGCTCGCCCCACAGTTCCTCGATGAGCCGGTCGGTGGAGATCATCTGATCGGCCAGTACGACGAAGATGGAGAGCAGGGCACGCTGCTTGGAGCCGGGCGGCACGATGTGCGCACCGCTGTGGCCTTCGTGTATCTCCACCGGGCCCAGGAGGCGGAACTCCGTTTTTCCGTCGCCCTCGTCCTTCGTGTCCTTCGCGTCGTACCCGGCAGCGGCCGGGGCCGCCGGGCCGACGCCGGTGACGGTCACCGCGGTACCGCGCGCCGGGACACGGCGAGAGCGGAGCGGATGTCCTGGGTGATTCGGTCGGTCAGCGGGGCGGGATCGGGCTGGAAGTAGAAGTGTCCGCCATCGAACAGGTGCAGACCCAGGAACCGTTCGGTGCGCTCTGCCCAGCCGGCGAGGCGCTCGGGCTCCGCCACCGTGTCCCGGGTGCCTCCGAAGACCGACAGCGGTACGGGCAGCGGTGCCGGGTCGGGCGCGGGCCGCCAGTTCTCCACGAGCCGCAGGTCGGTGCGGATGGCGGGCTCGAACAGCTCCCACAGCTCGGGGTCGTCGAGTACGAACGAGGGAGTGCCGCCCATCGCGGCCAGTTCGCGGCGCAGGCCGGCATCGGACAGCAGATGACGTCGGGAGCCGTCGCCGCCGGGGCGGGGCGTGCTGCGTGCCGACAGGCCGAGCCAGAAGGGCGGCGTGCGGCCCTGCGCGAGCAGCCGACGGGTGAGTTCGTACGCGACGAGGCCGCCCATGCTGTGGCCGAACAGGGCGTAGGGGCCGTTCAGTTCGGGTCCGAGCTCGTCGAGGAAGTGGTCCACCAGCGCGTCGGCGTCCCCGATGGGGGGCCGGTCGGCCAGCATCCCGCGGCCGGGGGCGTCCACCAGCCGTAGCTCCCAGTCGGCCGGGAAGCGGCCGGGCCAGTCGCGGTACAGCAGATGGGAACCACCGGCGTGGTGGAACACGAACAGGCGCACTTCCATAGTCACTCCGTCGACGGTCGGTTCGGTCGGATTCCGGACAGTAACGCGTGTCGCACCGCTCCGACTGGTATTGCGAGCCCGGCTCAAGTGTTCGCACAAGCGTTCTTGAGTAGGTGTCACGCCTTGCGGAAGCCCGCAATTGGAAGCTCACTCGACCGCCGCTCGAGAACTCGCGGGCGGTGGTGCCGGGGCGGTTAGCGTGCAGAGCGCCGACGGCTATGAGCCATCGACGGAACTCGACAAGGTACGGAGGAAACCGTGGAGATTCAGGTTCTTGGCCCGTTGAGTGCCGACGTCAAAGGGGTATCGATCGTTCCGACCGCGGGCAAGCCACGGCAGATTCTTGCCTTGCTCGCCTTTTATCCGGGCCGGGTCATGCCCGTGCCCACCCTCATGGAGGAGATATGGGGCACCAACCTGCCCCAGAGCGCCATGACTACGCTGCAGACCTACATCCTGCAGCTGCGCCGACGTCTGGGCACCGCGATGGGTCCGGACGCGCCCGGAACGGCGAAGGAGGTCCTCGTCACCCGGCACGGCGGCTACCTGCTGCAGATTCCGCCGGAGAGTGTCGACGTGTACCACTACGAGAAGCTGGTGGCGGCGGGCCAGAGCGCCTTCGACGAAGCCGAGGACGAGAAGGCCGCGGGACTGTTCCGGGACGCGCTCGCCAAGTGGAACGGCTCCGCGCTCGTGGACGTACGGGTCGGGCCGATCCTGGAGATCGAGGTCATGCGGCTGGAGGAGAGCAGGCTCGGCACGGTGGAGCGGCGCATCGACGCCGAACTCCGTCTGGGCAGGCACACCGAACTGCTCGCCGAGCTGACCGAACTGATAGCCCGTCACCCGCAGCACGAGGGGCTCCACTCCCAGGCGATGGTGGCGCTCTACCGGTCGGGCCGCCAGGCCACGGCGCTGGACGTCTACCGCAAGCTGCGGGCGCGGCTGATCGAGGAGCTGGGCGTCGAGCCCTCGCCGCAGTTGCAGCGGCTGCACCAGGCGATGCTCGCGGTCGACCCGGCGCTGGACGTCATGTGCGGACCGCGCCGTACCTCCACCTTCGACCTGTACGCGGCCTGAGGCCTGCCGCCGGGCCGCCGGGCCGCCGGGCCGACAGGTCTGCGCGTCGCCCGGCGCGTGCGCGGCGTGCGCTCTTCGAGCGGATCTCGAGGCGTGTCGCCGACGCTCATGACCCGTGCACCTGTGCGGTCATTACGTGTGTACCTGTGCACCTCTGCGGCCGTGCACCTGTCGAGGAAGGACGCCAGCCATGTCCGAAGACCAGCCGGTGCGGATCCACTGCTTCGCGCATGCCGGAGCGGGAGTCTCTTCCTTCTACGGCTGGACGGAGTCGCTGGGCCCGGACGTCCGGGCCCAGCCGATGCTGCTGCCCGGCAGGGAAGGCAGGCGGGGTGAGCCCCGGGTGACCGGCCGTGAGGCGCTGCTGGCCGACCTGGCGGGGCTGTTCGCCGATCCGGAGCCCGGACCGTACGTGCTGTACGGGCACAGCCTGGGCGCGATGATCGCCTACACGTTGACCCGTGCGCTGCACGAGGCCGGACTGCCCGGCCCCGCTCTTCTCGCCGTCGGTGCCTGTCCGCCGCCCGACGCCGCATCCGGTCTTTCCGACGCCTGCGCGGCGCCGGACGAAGAGCTTCTGCGTCTGCTCGACGAGGTGGACGGTGTGCCCGAGGGGGCAGCCCCCGGCGGCTTCTGGTACCGGGCCGTCATGCCGGTTCTCCGCGACGACCTCGCCCTGGCCAGTTCCCTGCGGACCGCGGCCCGCAAGCCGGTCGTCGGCGGGCCGCTGTCCGTGCCGCTGCTGGTGGTGTCCGGCGCGGACGACCCGCTGGCGCAGCCCGAGACCATGGCGGGCTGGCGGCGCTGGACCGAAGGACGGGTGGTGACCCGCACTGTGCCCGGCGGTCACTTCTTCGTACGCGACCGTGAACTGCCCCGGCTGCTCGGACGGGCCTGCCGTGTCGTACGGCGTGCCACGGCAGGCTTGGTGCCGGCCGGCGTACAGACCTGATCACCAGGCGGACGGCGGACCTGACACGGATCGCAGCGTGCCACCGCAGAAGGAGAGGCCCCTGCGTGGACCGGCTCGAACTCACCGAACTGACCGGCCTGCTGTGTGAATGCGCGGTCCAGGCCGAGGGGCTCGGCCTGGACCGCGACGTCCGCGCTGCTTCAGGCCGTCGGTATCGTTGAGCGCGGCGCCGGGCACGACGACGGCCCGGGATAGACCTGGTGGCCTTACCCGCCGTGCGCGGCGTGGACGAGCCGCACACCGATGGCCCGGTCGGCGCGCAGGGCAGCAGCCAGGCGCCGAGGGACGCCGCCGCGCGGCACCCGGCGCGGGAGGACTGCGACACGATCAGTGAGCGGCTGCGTCTGTACGGGAAGCAGCGCAGGACCGCCGCGGTCACGGCGCACCGGAAACGACGGATACAGGCCAGGGAACTGCCGGGGGAGGGCGGACCGGCGGCCACGTTCACCTGCGCCCCGGCGGCCGCGCTGGTCACCCGTACCGCGCTCGAGGCTCGCATCACCGGCCGTATCGCACACGGCGTGGTGCCCGTCGCGCTCCCTGTCGAGACGGCCTGTTGGCCATATGCCCGCGCCGCCGGTGTCGGCGTGCACGTCCGCGGGGAACTGACACCACCCCGGCGTAGGTCCGGCCGACGGCGACCGGTCGGATATCCCGGCGTTCTTCGGTGAGTGAGCCGCATTCCACGGCGGGGCTGCTCGACGTCCCGTGGGCCGCCCAAGGAGTTCGCCGCCGCACTCACCCACGAGGGCCGACCGTGCCTCACCCGGTGGTCCTCACGGTCCGCGGCCAGGAGGCGATCGCTACCGCTCCGGCCGCCCCCACGCACCACGTCTGAGCGCCGAATCGGTGCGTCGCCGCCCCTCGCCTCCGCGGGGCCTCGGGTAGACCTGGGCGCAGCGGCGTGCGGTGTCGTCCGGCTGCGGAGCGATGCCGGGTAAGCGGATCCGGTGCCTCAGCTGCCGGCCGTTCCCAGCCTGGTGCCCCGGTTGCCTCCGACGCTCGCAGCCAGGTCCGCGCGGTCGTACCTGGCGTTGCGGGGTCGGCACGCCGACGACGGAGTCCTCGGTGAAGGTCCTGCCCAGCCCCCGGCGTCGAAGAGCTGCGTCTGGTGGGCGCAGTACTGCTGGACGCCCCGCACACGACGCGCCGACGCCCGGCGCCCGACGGTGCGGCCGGTACGGCTGAGCGATTCCCTCGTCCTGGGGCCGGTTCTCCCTGTCCATCGGATGCGGACAGTCTCTGCGGCCGAGATCGAGCGCTCTTCGACGATTCCTCAAGTGCCCTGGCCGACGCTGGGGATCGCTGCTGCGGCGGACCGCAGCAGCCGGACCGAGCGCCGGAGGAGAGTCACGTGTCGAGCTTCACGTACCCGGACCTTCCGCTGGACGGACTGCTGCGCACGGCAGCCGTACGCGACCCGGACGGCACCGCCGTACGCCGCGCGGACGCGTCGGTCGGCTTCGCGGAACTCGACGACCTCGCCGACCGCGTCGCCGCCTACCTGGAGCGGGAGACCGGCCGTTGCGGCGCCCGGATCGGTGTGGCGAACGTGCTCGACCCGGTCTTCGCCGCCACGTACTACGGCGCCGGCCGCAGTGGCAACACCGCCGTGCTGATCAATCCGCTGATCAAGGAGGACGGGCTGCGGTACGTCCTGGCCACGGCCGACGTCGAGGTGGCGTTCGTCCCCACACCGACGGCCGAGCTGCTCGTCAAGCTGAAGGGCGCGCTGCCCAGGCTGCGTACGGTCGTGGTGACCGACGCCTTGGACGGTGTGGTCCCGGCCGACGCGCTCGCGCTGCACAGCGTCCTCGATCCGGTGGCGACGCCCCGCGGCGGGCGCACCGACCCGGACTCCGTCGCCTGTATCCAGTTCACCACCGGCAGCACAGGACGCCCCCGGGGTGTCCTGCTGACGCATCGCAATCTCGTCGCGAACGCCCGGCAGACCGCCCTCGCGCACCGGCTGTCCGCGGAATCGGTCACCTTGAACCACCTGCCGCTCTACCACCTCATGCATCTCAACTCTGCGGTGTACGCCGGTGCGTGCCAGGTGCTGTGCCAGGACGCCGATCCCATCGCCTCCCTCGCCCTGGCCGCCGAGGTGGGCGCCACCCACTACTACGGGCTGCCCGCGCGGCTGCACCGGCTCGCGGCCGACGAGCGCCTGGGCACCGCGCTGCCGGGCGGATCCCGGCTCACGGCGGTGCTGTCGGGCGGCTCCGCGCTGCGGGCCGATGCCGCGTGCACGCTGCGCGAGCGGCTCGGGGTGCCCGTCATCCAGGGCTACGGCATGGCCGAGTGCTCGCCCCTCACGCACTGTCAGCAGCCGGAGAGCTACCGGCCCGGAGCCGTCGGAACCACCGTGCCCGGGACCGAGTGCCGCCTCGTGGAGCCGCGGACCCGTGAGCAGGTCGACGTCTGGTCCACCGGCGAGGTCCAGGTCAGAGGACCCCAGGTGATGGCGGGGTACCTCGGCGAGGACCGGCCGGCCCGGCTCGACGCGGACGGCTGGTTCTCCACGGGCGACATCGGCTATCTCGACGACCAGGGCGAGCTGCATCTGACGGACCGGCTCGTCGATGTGTTCAAGTACGACAACGAAATCGTCTCGCCGAGCCGGGTGGAGCGGGTCATCATCGACGACCCCCGGGTCGCCGACTGCATCGTCGTCGACTGGCCCGACCCGGAGCACGGTGCACTGGTGTGGGCCGGCGTCGTACTGCGGGACCCGCAGCCCTGCGGTCCTTACGCCCTCGGCGCCCCCGGCGGGCTCGACGTCCTCGACTCGATCACCGCGCTGGCCAACGAGCGGCTCGCGCACTTCGAGCGGATCCGTCTGGTCGAAGCGCTCGACGAGATCCCTCGCACCCCCACCGGTAAGCAGGAACGGCGCGACCTGAGACGGCAGTTGAAGGAGCGCGCCGCCGAGCGGACCGGTGTGTGACCCGCCGCGGGACACCCCCCGCGGGAGACGCCCCGACCCCAAGGAGCAATTCCATGGCGACCTTCGTCAACGACCTGACCGTGCACGGCCGCCCGCCGGGCGGCCCGGACCCGGGCATCGAGAGGGTCGGGGCAAGCGCGTGACGCGCCCCCAGGTGATCGTCGCCGGAGCGGGGCCCGTGGGTCTGACCGCGGCCCATGAACTGGCCCGTCGTGGCCTGCGGGTGCGCCTGATCGACGCGGCCACCGGCCCCGCCCGCACCAGCCGTGCCGTGGCCACGCACCCGCGCACCCTGGAGACATACGACCAGATGGGCATCGTGGACCGGGTCGTGGAGCTCGGCCGCAAGAACCGCGCGTTCACCATGTACGCCCGGGGGCGCCGGCTGGTGCGGCTGGAGGCCGACTACTCGACGATGCCCACCCGCTATCCGTACACCCTGATCATCGAGCAGACCGCCACCGAGGCGGTGCTGCGCGAGGCGGTGGCCCGGCTCGGCGTCGAGGTCGAATGGGGCGTGCGGCTCACGGACTTCACGCAGAGCCACGCCGGGGTACGGGTACGGCTGGAGAAGACGGACGGCACCGAGGAGAGACTCGACACCTCGTGGCTCGTGGGCTGCGACGGAGGGCACAGCACCGTACGCAAGAGGCTGGCGCTGCCGCTGATCGGGGAGTCCAGCGAGACCTGGATGCTCGCCGACGCCCCCGTACACACCGAACTCCCGCCGGACAGCATCTACTGGGCACACACCGGCGGGCAGGCGCTGATGATGGTGCCGTACGCCCGCGAGGGCCACTGGCGGCTGCTGGACACCGTGCCCGCCGGTTGGGCAGGCGACCCGCGGTCCGTCCAGGAGCGGCTGTCCGCCAAGCTGTCCGCCGGCCTCGGCCACGACGTGCGGGTCGGTGAGGCCGAGTGGACCTCGGTGTTCACCTTCCAGCAGCGTATGGTGCCGCGGATGCACGACGGCCGGGTCTTCGTGGCCGGGGACGCCGCGCATGTGCACAGCCCCGCCTCGGGCCAGGGCATGAACACCGGTATTCAGGAGGCCTACAACCTCGCCTGGAAGCTCGCCATGGTCGAGCAGGGCCACGCCGGGAAGGAGCTGCTCACCACCTACGGCGAGGAGCGCGTCCCGGTCGGCCGCCGGCTGCTCGGGGCGACCCGGACCGCCACGTCGCTGGTGCAACTGAAGAACCTGCTGGCGCCGCTGGCCCTGCCGGTCGTCTTCGGTGTCGTCCGCCGCGTGCCCGCCCTGCGCAGGGCCATCCAGCGCAAGGTGCTCGGCGGGATGTCGGGGCTGCGCATCGGATACACCAGGAGCTCCCTGACCACCGGAACCGCTCAGACCACCGCAGGCACCGCCGCCTCCCCGTTGCCGGGCGACCGCGTCACCG
>NZ_JBSFUK010000020.1:0-104892 GCF_053591755.1 Streptomyces sp. NPDC002926 | reverse complement strand
GAGCCGTTGCGCGCTGTGCCGGCCGGGCGTGGACTCGGCGGCGAGCAGGGCGAGTTCGGCGGCCAGCGCGCTGTTCCCGCGGCGTCGCGCCGTGTCGGCCGCAGCCGCGACCTCCGCTGCCAGTTGCTCGTCGGGGATGTCCGTCGCCAGCGCCCGGTGCCGTACGGCCTCGACGGGGTCGTCCACGACCCGCGCGAGAGCCGCATGACCGTCGCTGCGCTCGGCCCACCCGGCGTCGTGCACCAGCGTGGAGGGCAGCAACCCGGCCGTGAAGGCGACCGTCCCGTCCTCCGTGAGCGAGATGAGATTCGCCCGCTCGGCGGCGGCGAGATCGGCCTCGGCCATGGTGCGGCCGGTGCGGCGGATCAGCGAAGCCGTCGGGCGCAGCGCCAGTGCGGCCAGCAGGAGCGTGTCACGCACGGCGGGGGAGGCGGCGCCGAGCAGTTGACGTGCGAGATCGCGTGCGCGCCCGGACAGGGACAGGGCCTCGGCGTGGTGCACCGGCGTCCTGGCGTCGGCGAGGGACCGGCCGACGGCGAGCGCGAGTCGCGGATTGCCGCCGCTGGCCTTGTGGATACGGCCGGCCATCCGGGACGGCAGCCGGTGGTGGAAGAGGAGTTCGGCGATCTCGTCGGCGTGCAGCGGCGCCACGTTCAGGACGTCGGCCTCGGACGGCACCCACAGCGGCTCCGGGCAGGCCGCGTCCTGCGGTGCCGTACGTGTGGTGGATGTGTCGGGTCCGTACGCCTCGGGGGTCTCGACGGCGATGACGCGCAGCGCCGACGGAGCCAGATGCAGGGCGAACCGCATCAGGTCGGCGCTGTCGGCGTCGATGCGCTGGACGCCGTCGACGACGAGCAGGACGGGGCCGTGCGCGGCGAGCGTCCGCAGGATCTGGGCGAGGGCGAGCCGCAGGGCGATGGGGTCCCAGCCGTTGTCGGGCACGGGCGCCTCGCGGCACAGCATGGCGACCGCGGTCCGCTGCGGTCCGGGCAGTCCCCCGAGGATGTCGTACGGGGCGGGGCCACCCTGGGGCCGGGCCCCGGGCCAGGAGGCGCACGCCGAAATGGTCGCGACCAGGGCGGCGGCGGCCGCGCCGGGTATGTCCCGGTCGGCGGGCAATGTGGCGAGCCACAGTACGGTTTCGCCGCGGGACTCGGCGCGCGCGGCGGCGGCCAGGGCGACCTCGGTCTTGCCGACCCCGGCCGGGCCCGTGAGCAGGGCACGCCCGCGGGCGTGCAGGACTCGTTCGAGCCGCGCGAGGAGCTCCCCCCGCCCGACCGGTGCAGGGCGGTGCGCCGCCGTTGTCACGTACCCACCACCCCCCTGTGGCCTGCGCGGGACTCTGCCCGTGAGAGCAGAGCATACGAATCAGGCCACCGCAGTCCAGGCTGTTTGTCCGGGATGCGGACAGGCGCGCACGGACCGGCGGCGGGGCGCGCTCGCGGCGATATGCCGCGAACGCGCCCCTGACCAGCTGTGATGCACTTGTGGTGGGTGGTTCAGAAGGTGAGACTCCAGGCGTCGATGTAGCCGGTGTCACCCGATGCCACATCGCGGACCTGCAGCTTCCAGGTGCCGTTGGCCACCTCGCTGGACGCGTCGACCGTGTACGTCGCAAGGACGTTGTCGGCGCTGTCGGACGACGACGAGGCCTTCAGGTTGCGCACCGTGCCGTCCGGCGCGATCAGGTCGATGACCAGGTCGCCGCGCCAGGTGTGCTTGATGTCCACGTCGACCTTGAGGGCGGCGGGGGCGTTGCCGGAACGGCCGGTGACGGCGATCGACGAACTGACGGTCGAGTTGTCCGCGATTGTCACATCCGTCGCATTGCTGAACGTCGTACCGCCGGTGGTGCCGGTGACGGCGTTCACGGTCTTCGCCGCGTCGGCGATGCCGGTGCCGCAGCCGCCGGTGCAGGTGCCCGGCAGTGGCCTGGCGTTGCTCTTGATCGCGGCCTCGATCTCGGCCGGGGTCAGAGTGCTCTTGGCCGACTTGAGCAGCGCGGCGAGCCCGGCGATGTGCGGGGCGGCCATCGAAGTGCCCTGGTAAGGCTTGTAGTTCTCCGTCGACTGGGTGGTGGCGCCGGAGTTCAGCGTGGAGAGGATGCCGTTTTCCGGAGTGGTGACGGTGCCGGGCGTGTCGGTGGCGCGGCGGGTCTCGCCGCCGGGCGCGGCGACGTCGACGATGCTGCCGTAGTTCGAGTAGAACGAGCGGTTGCCCTCACGGCTGGTGGACGCCACGTTGATGATGTTGGCGCAGTTCGCGGGGGTGAAGCCTGAGGCGTTGGCGTTGCTGTTGCCCGCCGCGACGACCACCGTGGTACCGCGGGACACGGCGCCGTTGATGGCGTTCTGGTAGACGCTGGGGCAGGTGGCACTGGCGCCGCCGAGGCTCATGTTGATGACCTTGGCCGGGTTCGGGTTCGCCGGGACGCCAGGGACGGTACCGCCGGATGCCCAGGTGATCGCGTCGGCGATGTCCGCGGAGGAGCCGCCGCACTTGCCGAGCACGCGGAGCGGCTGGATCTTCGCGCTGTACGCGATACCCGCAACGCCCTTGCTGTTGCCCGCCGTTGCCGCAATGGTGCCCGCGACGTGGGTGCCGTGCCAGGAGGAGTTGCCCGCCTTGGAACCGGTGCCGCACTCGCCGTCGGTGGCGTTCCAGTCGCCCTCGTCCTTGGCGTCGCTGTCGCGGCCGTTGCCGTCCCGGGCGTCCGCGGCGGTCGAGATGAAGTCGTAGCCCGGGATGACATTGGCGGCGAGGTCCGTGTGGGCGGCGTAGCCGGTGTCCACGACGGCGACGGTGACGCCACTGCCGGTGGTCTTGTCCCAGGCGCCTGGCACGTTCATGCCGCCGGTGGCCTCGAACAGGTCCCACTGCTTGGTGTACTCGGTGTCGTTCGGGGTGACGGCCATCGCGTAGGCGCGGATGTCGGGTTCCACTGACGCGACCGACGAGTCGGCGCGGAAGGCGTCCAGGACCTCGGCGAGGTCCTTCTTGGACGCCTTGCCACCGAGGTTGACCAGGGCGGCGCCGCCGGCGAGCCGGCGCTCGAACGACAGGCTCTCGCCGGTCTCGGCGGCCTTGGCCGTTGCGTCGGTCTTGGCCGCCGTGTTGGAAGTGGCCTCGGACGTCTTGGACTTGTAGGTGACGATGACCTTCTCGACCGGTGCGGTCGGCAGTGAGGTCATCGACTGGGAAGCCGGGGCGGGCTTCGGCGAGGGCGGCGGCGGAGTGGCGGCGAGTGCCACGGAGTACGTGGCGGCGACGGCGGCGATCGTCGCGCTCGCGGCCACGACGGATATGAGTCTCCGTCTGGAACCGTTCAAGGTGTTCCCTTTCAACTGACGGTGCGGAGCGCGGACGGACGGCGCGGGAACCGCGGTTGGCTGTGGGGGTGCGATCCGCGGTCCCCCGGGCCGGGTCGCCCTCGCGCCGCCGTCGGCGCGACGGCCCCTGGTCAAGGGCCGTCGCCGGCAGATCCCACGATTTACATGCACCTGACATTTAACGGTCAGAGGCTGGAATTCGCCGGTGCGGCAGACAGTAGGGAATGCGGAGATGAACCCGATACGGGGAAAACCCTTGTCACCCCCGTGGGGGCTCCCCCAGCGGGGTCCGGGGTCCGGCGGGTGCGCGGCGTGTCGCGTCGCACCCAACGGCGGATGCCAGTGGGGGCTGGCACGCTGAAGGCGACCGACTGCAACCGTCATCCCCGCGCGCGTGCGAGAGGAGAACCACGATGCTGACGACCACGTACGTCCCGGGTGCGCCGAACTGGCTCGACCTGGGAAGCCCCGACGTAGAAGCCGCCGCCGCCTTCTACGGAGCCCTGTTCGGCTGGGAGTTGCGGACCATGGGACCGGAGGCCGGAGGGTACGGCTTCCTGCGGCTGAACGAGAGGACCGTCGCCGCGATCGGCCCGCTCACCGAGGAGGGCGCGGCCTCCGCCTGGACGCCGTATTTCCAGACCGCCGACGCCGACGCCACGACCAGGGCCGTCGAGCAGGCCGGCGGCACCGTGCGTGTCCCGCCCATGGACGTCTTCACCGAAGGCCGGATGGCGGCGTACACCGACCCGACCGGCGCCCGGTTCGCCGTCTGGCAGCCCGGCGACACGAAGGGTCTGGAAGCGGTCAACGATGTGAACACGCTGTCCTGGACGGAGCTGTACACCACGGACGCCGCCGCCGCGAAGGACTTCTACCGCTCCGTCTTCTCGTGGGACTACAAGGACGTGCCAGTCGCCGGCACCACCTACACCGTCGTCTCTCCCCCGGGCGGCGGCGAGAGCGCCACGCAAGGCGGCATCATGCAGCTCGCGAAGGAGAACCTGGAAGCGGGTTCCCGCTCGGAGTGGCATCCGTACTTCGAAGTGGCCGACGTCGACGCCACCTTCACCGAGGCCACCCGACAGGGTGCCACCCCGCTGATCCCGCCCATCGACGCGGAGGGCGTGGGCCGCTTGGCCATGTTCACCGACCCCTTCGGCGCCCCTTCGGCCATTATCCGCGGCGCTGCCCGCTGAGTCCGCGGCCCGGACGGTCGGACGAAGCCGGCCTCGGCGACTCGCCCGGTTGCCGCGGGCCGGACGGCCTTCACGATGACCGTCCTTACCCGGCTGCCGCGGGCAGGCCTCCACGATGGCCGCGCCGGCTCCTGATCCGGGATGAACTCAGTGGAACGCCCCGGTCACCCAGGTCTCCCGCTTGATCGTTCGGCGGGCGGTGAACCGCCGGCGGCCCATGGACGTCTGACATGTCGAAGTTCGTTCTCGAGACCTCTCGACGCCGCAATGCGGCACAAAGCCGTGTGCAAGCACCATCGTCGATCAGCTCTACCGGAAGGACACGGAACGCATGGCGACGTTCGATCCGATCACCCGTCGGCTCCGGCAGCTCTTCGCGGTCCTGGACACCGACGAAGACGGCTTCGTCACGTGGGGCGACTACCAGCGGATCGTGGACAAGTACATGACCGGCTATGCGTTGGCGAAGAGCGACGCCAGGATCAAGTCGTTGGAGAAGGCGTACTGGGCGCAATGGCTGGGACTCCTGACGCAGGCGAACCCCGGGCAGGACCGTCTGTCCCAGGACGAGTTCGTCGCGGCGCACCGCGCCGCGGGGTACGACACGTATGCGTCCCACCTGCTGGAGGACATTGCCCAGGCCATCTTCAATGTCCTGGACATCGACGGCGACAAGCGGATCAGCAGGGACGAGTTCGCCCGGTACCTGGCCTTCTACGAGGTTTCCAGCGCTGACGCCGCGGTCATCTTCCAACGGCTGGACCTGGACGGCGACGCGTTCATCTCCCAGCGGGAGGTCGCCAGGTCGCTCCGCGCGTTCCACCTCTACAACGACGACCTCAACACGCCGGGTGGCATCTTCCTCGGCGTCACCGAGCGGAGTTCGGACGCCCCCTGACCGTGGGCTGAGCCCGGCCGCACCGACAGGCCCCGAGCCGCAGGGCCAGGACGGCCCTGCGGCTTCGGACTGCGCGAGAGCCGGGGCTCCGACGGGTCGGCGCGGTGAGAGGGCGCTTCCCGCAGCGCGGCCGAGTCGAGCGAGCTGTTCGAAATGTGCTGAGTGATGGCGTGCCGACCGCCTCAGCATGCGTGCGGTCCCGGCTGCCGTAGTTCGCGGCGCTCAATGACGAGGCAGTCGTCTCTGCGGACATACCCGTGCGGTGGTGCGGCGGCACGCTGAACCTACCGGCCGGCCGATGGGCGCCGCCGCCCGGTGAGCCGTCACCGTTCCGTAGACCGACTCACCCCGCAGGGACGAAGCGCCTATAGCGGCTGGAGTCGGCACCTCGGACACCGAGGGTGAGCGGGCGACTATTTTCGGTCAAAGGTACGATTCGTGACGCGATGTGCGAGATCGACCGAGACCTGCCGGGCGAGCGCTGCGCGGATCCTCTTGTCGGGAAGCATCAACGCATGCCATTCATCCGGAAGTTGCATCATTCTGGCGGAAGATTTGCCGATCCGATGGAGATATCGCAGGAGAAACGACCGAAAGTGTTCTTTGTGTTTTGACTGTTGATCGACCTGACGGTGAAGGTCTGACTCATGTCCCCCTCACCCCCTGTCGCATCCAGCGGTCTGCTGCGCATGCGCGACTTCCGTCTCCTGCTCGCCGGCGCCGCGGCCGGTCAAGTCGGCGCCCAGGTCACCCTGGTCGCTCTCCCGCTGGTGGCGGTACTCGTGCTGAAGGCACCCGCGTTTCAGGTGGGTCTGCTCACGGCTGCCGAGACCGCCGCGTTCCTCCTGATAGGGCTGCCTGCGGGTGCCTGGGTCGACCGGATGAGGAAGCTCCCGCTGATGATCCGGGCCGATGCGGTGCGCGCCCTGACCATGGCGAGCGTCCCGCTGGCCGCAGTCGCCGGCGTACTGACGATGGCGCAGCTGTACGTCGTCGCTCTGGTCACCGGAGCCGCAACCGTCTTCTTCGATGTGGCCCACCAGAGCTACCTGCCCGAACTGCTGCCCAAGGAGCGGCTGATGGCGGGCAACGGTGCATTGGAGACGGTCCGCTCATCGGCCCACATCGCCGGACCCGGGCTCGGTGGCGGACTCGTACAAGTCCTCGGGGCCCATCTGGCGATCGTGGCCGACGCGATCGGCTACGCCGTGTCCGCGCTGTTCCTGCTGGCCATGAAGCGGCCGCCCGAGAGCCGGCCCGAGCCGGTCCCGGGCGCGTCCCTGCGCAAGGACATCGGGGAAGGCCTCCGGTTCGTGCTCGGCCACCCCTTGCTACGGGTCATCGCCGCAACGACCGGCCTCGGCAACTTCTTCACCGCGATGCTGATGGCCACTCAGACCATCTTCCTGGTACGGGTGATCGGCCTGCAGCCGGTCGCCGTCGGTCTGATGCTCTCCGCGTCCGCCGTGGGCGGACTCGTCGGTGCACTCAGCGCCGGCACGCTCGCCGGCCGCCTCGGACAGGGCCGCATCATCTGGCTCTCCGCCCTGGCAACCGGGCCGTTCGCACTGTTGTGGCCGCTGTCCGGACGGGGAGCCACCGCCGCCCTGTTCGCCATCGGCTCCGGCGTGGTCTCCTTCGGCGCGGTGGTCTACAACGTCGCCCAGGTCAGCTTCCGTCAGACGCTCTGCCCGCCCCGACTGCTCGGCCGGATGAACGCCACACTGCGTTTCCTTGTGTGGGGCACCCTGCCGCTCGGCGCCGTCGTGGGCGGCGCCGTCGCGGGCGCCTTCGATCCGCGCGCCGCACTCTGGGTCTGCGCGATCGGCTTCCTCGTCGTACCGCTGCCGTTGCTGCTCTCCCCCCTTCGCCGCATGCGCGATCTGCCGGCCGCTCCGGAGGACACACAAGCCCCGGAAGGTCCGGCCACGGGCGACTCCGGCGGCCGGCCCGAGTCCATAGCCGTCGGCTGACTCGAAACCCCCCGTTCCAGCTCCGGCCTGCGTGCCGGTCCTTCATCGCTGCCGTCCCGCCCGAGCGTCATGGCGCGGCGTCCGACGCGCGGCCATGACAGACACGACAGAGAGGACAACGTGCGCCTCAGCATCACGGGCCAGTACGTGGCTCGCTACCAACGCATCGCCGCCGACAACAGGGAAATCGATCTGCTGCCCGTCACCGGAGCCCAGCGGCGTTTCGTCCTGGTGCGCTCCCTGGACCCCGCCGGACGGCCGGACATCGTCCCGATGTTCTTCGCCTTCCCCCGCGGCACCGTGGATCCGGTACGGCTGCGAGCGGCCGCGAACCATCTGGCCGCCCGGCACCCTGTGCTGCGCGCCCACCCGGAGGTGCTCCGCGGCACCCCCGTGCTTCGCCCGGCGGAGCCGGACGTACCGGTGGAACGCGTCGTTCGCGCGCCCGGCGAGGACGCGGCCACCACCGTGCGCCGAGCCCTGAACGCCTGGACTGCGCAGGGCTCGCCGCTGCGGCTCTACCTGGCCGATGACGGACCGGATGCCCGGGAAGAGGTGCTCGCCGTCGTACTGGACCACACCGCCTGCGACGGCCAGTCGCTGGCACGCGTCGTCGAGGAGCTGAGCAGCGCCTACCGCGACGGGGCCGGCCCCGGAGAACTCGCGCCCGCCGAAGCGGCCGCGGAAATGGCCGCCTACCGGGACGCGGTCCTGATGCAGCTCGACGCCGAGCAGCACGCGGGGTCGTCCGCCGCGCTGGAGTACTGGGGCGGGCGGCTGCGTGAGGTGCGCGAACGCGCTCCGCTCCCGGGGCCGCAGACTCCCGCCTCCGGCACGCTGCCCACCGGCGCGGCCGAACTGCGGCTGCCCGCACCGGCCTCCGGCGCACCGTTCCCTGCGCTGCTCGACGCCTGCCGGGCAGCGGCCCGGGTCCTGTACGGAGCCGGTCATGTGTCACCGATCGGGTACCCATGGGGCGGCCGCCCGGCCGCCGCTGCCCCGGTGGTCGGCTGCTTCCTCAACACCGTCGTTTTCCCCGCCGGGACCGATGACGCCCCCGACGGCCCGAACGGCGGCGACCCCTTCGGCGCGGAGGCGACGGCCACCGACTGGTGGGCCGACCTCGACCGGGCGGACACCCCCTTCGACGAAGTCGTGCACGCCGCCCGGTCGGCCGGGTCCCTGTGGTCGGGCCGACTGGACGGCCTGCTGACCGTCGACGACGCCCGTCGCCGTCCACCGCTGAGCCTGGGCGGAGTGGCAGGCCGCGAGATCCACATCGACGGCCGGCCGGTGCGCGCCCCGTTCGCCGTCTCCGTGACCCACGGGCCCGAACTCCACATCCGCATGGTGTGGGACCGCCACGTGCTCGACGACCACACGGCCGAAGACGGGTTCGGCGCCTTCTGCGCGGCCCTGCCCGCCCCGGAGCGAGCCGACGTCACCGTCGGCTGAACGCCGCGGTCGTACACGGAAACGGCACACCGCCGAACGCACACGGCCGGCGCACCGCACACCCCTCGAGCCACAGAGCCACAGACCCACCCGTAAGCCACCCAGCACAGCACGGCAGGACCGCGCGATCCGCGGACCGGCCTGCGAACCCGGGTCGGGGAGCACAACCGTGCCCCGACCCGCATCCGAAGAACCCGACCCGACAACCTCAGGGATCGCCCATGCTTCCCCTCTCCTCGTCGCAGGAGATCGTCTGGCTGCACGAACAAGTGCAGCCCGGCAGCCGCGCCTACAACTTCACCGCCTCACTCGACCTGTGGGGGACGCTGGATACCGAGGCCCTGCGCCGCGGACTCACCGCCGCCCTCGACCGTCACCCCGGACTCCGCCTGGAACTCGTGGCCGTCCCCGGCGCGATGCCCGCCCAGCGGGCCGCCAACGCCTGTACGCCCCGCCTGCGCAGCGTGGACCTGACCGGGGAGGCCGACCCGGAGGCCGCGTTCGCCGAGCTGCTGCGCACCGAGGCCGAGACCCCTCTCGACACATATGAGGCGCCGCTGCTGCGCTGGACCCTGGCGCGGCTCGCCGACGACCAGCACCGGCTCATCCACGTCGAGCACCATCTGATCCACGACGGGCACTCCTTCGCGATCCTGCTGGGCGATGTCTTCACCGCCTACCGCGCCCATGTCCTCGGTGAGCCGGTCGCTCTGCCTCCCGCGAGCTCGTACACGGACCATGTGCGTGCCCAGGCCGACGCCCGGGCCGAGGACGCAGGAACCATGGAGCGGCAGGCGAGCCTTGAGTACTGGGCCGACGAACTGCGCGACGCCTCCCACGACATGCCGTTGCCCGGCCTGACCCGGCCCGGCGCCCGGCGCAGGCACCACGGTGGACAGCTGCGGCAGTCGATCGGCGCGGATCTGACACAGCGGCTGCGCGCCCACACCCGCGAGCGCGGTCTGACACCGTTCTCCACGCTGCTCGGGCTTTTCGCGGAACTCCTGCGCCGGCACAGCGGCCGCTCCCAGATGGTCGTCGGCACCGCCGTCGGCAACCGCCCGCGGGGATTCGAGGACGCCGTGGGCATGTTCGTCAACACGATCCCGCTGCGGCTTCGCCTGGATCCGAAAGCTCCGGCCGAGGACACCATGGACGAGGTGACCGACACCCTCATCCGGGCTCTGCCGCATCAGGAGGTGCCGGTCCAGGAGTTGACCCGGGCACTGGCCCTGCACACCTCCGGCGCGGACAACCCCCTGTTCAGCGTCATGTTCAGCGCGCACGACGCGGCACTGCCCGAGATCGAGGTGCCAGGCCTGGACATCACCCTGTTCGAAGGGTTCAACACCGGCACCACCCGATTCGACCTCGATGTCGTCCTGCTGCCCGACGACCGGCGTGGTGTGAGCCCCCGGCACGGGGCGCCCGGCATGACGCTGGTCTGGGACTACGACGCCGATCTCTTCGGCGAGGACGTGGCGAAGCTGCTCGCCGAACGCTTCCTGGATCTGCTGCGCGCCTACCTGGACGCTCCCGCCACCGTGCTCGCCGACCTCGCCCTTCCGGCGGCCGGCGATCCCGCACCCGAACCGCACGCAGTCGCGCAGGGCCGGGACACGCTCGACCCGGCCGCCGCCCACGACGCCTCGCTGCCCGCGCTGCTGATCGGGGCCCGCCGGCTCACCTACGGCGACCTCGACGAGCAGGTCACCTCCCTCGCACAGCGGATGCGGGACGCCGGTGTGACGGCCGGTCAGCCGGTCGCCGCCGTACTGCCGCGCGGCGCCGACTCGGTGGTGACGCTGCTGGCCTGTCTACGGACCGGAGCCGTGTACTGCCCGCTCTCACCGTCCGACCCGGTCTCCCGTCTGGAGCTGCTGCTCGAGCGGCTCGGTCCGGCGCTCGTGCTCACCTCCGCCGACGCGGGGGCGAAGCTGCCCACACACCTTCCGACGGCGCGGATCGACGCCGCCTCCTTCCCCGCCGCGCGACCGGCCCCAGTGGTGGCCGGTGCGGCGTACATCATCCACACCTCGGGTTCGACCGGCATACCCAAGCCGGTCGCGGTGGGCCGGGCGGCCCTGGAGAACCATCTGACCGGCGCGGCCGACCGGTTCGGCCTGGCCGCCGGTGACCGGGTGCTGCTGTTCGCCCAGCCCTCGTTCGACGTTGCGCTGGAAGAGGTCCTGCCCTCGCTGTACGCCGGTGCCTGCCTCGTCGTACCGGAGCGGGAAGTGCCCACCGGAGCAGAACTCGCCGAGCTGCTGGCCGCCGCCCGGGTCACCGTCGCCAACCTCCCGACCAGTTACTTCCTCGCCACCCGCGAGGAGTTGCGGCCGGTGCTGCGCGAGCGCCGCTGGGCGCCGAGGCTGCTGGTGCTCGGCGGCGAGCGCATCCCGGCGGATGCGATGCGCGGGTTCTTCGCCGACAGCGACGCCGCCGTGTTCAACGTCTACGGAGTGACCGAAGCGTCGATCAGCTCGACCGTGTACGAGATCACCCGCGAGAACCTCGTGGACGGGGCGGAAATCCCCCTGGGCACCGAACTGCCCGGCGAGCGGATCCACGTCCTGGACGCGGCGCTGCGTCCACTGCCGGCCGGTGCGGTCGGTGAACTGGCCATCTCCGGCGCCGGTCTGGCCGAGGGGTACGTCGGCAACCCGGAGGCCACCGCGGCACGGTTCGTACGGATCGAAGCACTGAACGGCGAGCGGGTCTACCTCACCGGCGACCTGGGCTACCGGGATCGCGACGGGCTGCTGCACTTTCTGGGGCGCCGCGACAACCAGATCAAACTGCGGGGCTACCGCATCGAACTGGAGGAGGTGGAGGCCGCCGCATCGGCCGTGCTCGGCGGACGTTCCTGCGCCGTCGTACTGGACAGGGAAGCGGCCGGGGGACCGCGCCTGGTCGGCTTCCTGGAGAACTCCGACGAACAGCGGCCGTGGGACGAACAGGCGATGCACATCGAACTGAGCCGCCGTCTGCCGGGTGCCCTCGTACCCGGCCGATGGGCGCGGCTGGATGCGATGCCGACCTTGGCCGGCGGCAAGCCGAACCGAGTGGCGCTGGCCCGTCTGGCCGCTCAACTCGAGCCCACCGCACCGGCCGAGGAGAACACCACGGTCGAAACCGGCCCCGCGGCATTCGCCGATCCGTCTCTGGCGCTGCTCGCCGAAGGCTGGCGCGAGGTGCTGGGTCACAGTCGGTTCACCGCTGCCTCGCACTTCTTCCGGACCGGCGGGCACTCGCTGCTCGCCGCGCAACTGGCGGCCTGGCTGGAACCCCGTATCGGCGCACGGCCGCCGCTGCGACTGCTCTTCCAGAACCCGGTCCTGTCCGACCAGGCACGCGCCCTTGGCGCGCTCGCCACGCCGACCGTTGCTGCCCACACCGCTACGACCACGCCGACGGAGTCGTGATGACCGAGATGCTGAATGACATGCCGACGGGGGCCGAGCCGATGACCGGGCGGTCCACGGAGCCGATGACCGAGCAGACCTCCGCGCCGATGAACGGCCGTCAGGGCGCCCTGCCGAGCGTCGTACACGGCACTCCCCTTCCCGACGCCACCGCCGCCGGAGTGCTCTCCCGCTTCGAGGAATGGGTACGCCGCAACCCCGAGGCCCCCGCCGTGGTCGACGGGACCCGTACCTGGAGCTACCGGCAGTTGGACGAGGCGGCCGACGACGTTCTTCGCGCCCTGAACGACCGGGTCCGCCCGGGCGACCTGGTCGGCGTCTGCCTGGACCGCTCGGCGGCGCTGGTCGTGACCGCGATCGCCCTCGCCCGGATCGGCGCGGTCTATCTCCCGCTCGGCCCCCGGCCCGGTGGGCGCCGCATCGACGCGGTCACCGAGGACGTCGCCGTGGTCTGCCTGATCGGTGACCCCACCGTGCTGCCCCCCCGCCATCAGGCCGCCGAGCAGATCGCGCTGCCGCTGCCGGGAGAGGGGACGAACGCCGCGCCGAAGGCCGTCGCGGCCTTCGCCCCTCCCGCGGCCAGCGCGCGCCCGGCTCTGCAGGAAGCCTTCTACGCCGTGCTGACCTCCGGCTCCACCGGGCGGCCGAAGGCCGTCGCCGTCGCGGAACCCGCTCTGTCCGCGCTGCTGGACTGGTACCGCACCGGCACCGGCCTGGCGCCCGGAGACCGGCAGTCCCTGCTGATCGGCGTCGCGTTCGACCCGCATGTGATGGAGCTGTGGGCCGGTCTGACCTCCGGCGCGGCCCTGGTTCCCGCTCCGGACGCCGTTCGCTGGGACCCGGCCGAACTCACCGCATGGTGGCGCGACGCCGCCGTGACGGTGTGCGTCGTGGCCACTCCGATGGCCGAGGGGGTGCTGGCACGGACCTGGCCCCAGGACCTGAAGCTGCGTCACCTCATTGTCGGCGGTGACCGGATGCGCCGACGGCCCGGTGGGGATGTGACCGCCACGGTGCACAACGCGTACGGGCCCGCCGAAGCCACCGTCGTCACCACCACCCACGCCATGCGCGCCACGGACGGCGACGCGGGCGACGAGAGCGCGCCGTCGATCGGAACTCCGATCCCGGGCGCCACGGTCGTCGTCACCGCAGCGGACGGCCGTGTCGCCGCCCGCGGTGAGGCCGGTGAACTGTGCATCGGCGGCACGTGCCTGGCGCTCGGCTATCTGGACCCGGAGCTGACGGCACGCCGGTTCACCGCCCCGCCCCCGGGAATCGACGCGGGGCAGACGGACCGCGTGTACCGGACCGGGGACCGCGTGCGGATGCTCGACGACGGCAGGCTGGAGTTCCTCGGCCGTCTCGACGATCAGGTGAAGATCAGCGGAGTACGGATCGAACCGGCCGAGGTGGAGGCCGCGCTCGAACAGAACCCTTCGGTGCGCAGCGCGGTGGTCACCGCGCCCCGTTCCGCCGACGGCAGCGCACGCCTGGTGGCGTACGTCCTGGCATCCGGCGGAGCGAGTGCTGACGAGCTGCTGTCCGAGGTACGGGCCTGGCTGCCCGAGCAGGCCGTGCCCTCGGCCGTGCGGATCCTGGACACCTTCCCACTCGACGCCAACGGCAAGGTCGACCGGGCCCACCTGCTGAAGCTGGCTGCGTCCCCCGCGCAGCCGATCACCGGCGACAGCGCCACAGCCGACAACGGCGATGCGCACGACGGCGCGACGGAGAGCGAGCGACTGGTCCTGCGGGTGGTGCGCGACCTGCTGGGCAGCCCTCGTACCGGACTGATGGACAACTTCACCGAGGCCGGCGGAACCTCCCTCGTCGCCGCGCGCCTGCTGACCGTGATCGAGCAGGAGACCGGAGTCCGGCTGCGCGCGCCGGAGTTGCTCCGTCAGCCCGACCTTCGGGCAGTCGCGGCCGTACTCGACAAGCGCCGCGCCGCCGTCGGACCGGAGGTGGCCTGAGATGGCGACCGCCTTGGCGAACACCCCCGACCGCAGGAAGGAAAGCCCCGTGCCGGCTGACCGCACACCGTCCGCGTACGCCTCCGCTCTGCCCGCGCTGGTGGCGCGGCACGCCGAGCAGACCCCGCAGGCCCTGGCCGTGATGGACGGCGACACCACGCTGACGTACGCGCAGCTGGTCACCTCCGCCCGCGCTCTGGCCGCACACCTTCACGACCATGGCGTCCGCCCCGGCGACCGGGTGGCGCTGCTGGTGCCGCGATCGGCCCGCGCGCTTGTCGCGCAGCTCGCGCTGTGGTGGGCAGGCGCGGCATGCGTGCCACTCGATCCGGCACACCCGCGTCCGCGTACCGAAGCGATGCTCGCCGCCGCCGGGGCCACACTGACCGTCGGCGACAGCAAGCTGCTCGAATCCACGGCTCCCACGGGCGCCACCCTGGCGCTGCCCGAGGATCCCCTGCTGACCGGCGCCGAGCTGCCCGCTGTTGAGCCCGGCCCCAACGCGACGGCGCTCGTCCTGTTCACCTCAGGATCCACCGGCCTTCCCAAGGGCGTGACGGTCACCCACGGCGGCATCGCCCAACTGGTCACCGCTCCGCAGTACGCCACCGTCACCGCCCGCGACCGGGTGTTGTTCCACTCGCCGGCAACCTTCGACGCCTCGACCTTCGAGGTGTGGTCGGCCCTCGCCAACGGCGCCGCCGTGGTGGTGTGCACCGTCGAGCGGCCCTCCTTCGAGGATCTGGCCCAGCAGGTGGAGCGGCACGGCGTGACCGTGGCGTTCTTCACGACGGCGCTGTTCCACCAGCTGGCTGCCCGCCGCTCCCGGGTGTTCTCGGTACTCCGCACGGTGGTGGTGGGAGGCGAGGCGATGGCCGCCCAGCATGCCCGTGCGGTGCTGCGCGCGTTTCCCTGGCTGGAGTTGGTCAATGGCTACGGGCCGACGGAGACGACGACGTTCGCGACGGCGCACAGGGTCACCGATGCGGACTGCGACGGCCCGGTGCCGATCGGCCGCCCGATCGCCGGTGCCGTCGCACACGTCCTGGACGGGACCGGGCAGCCGGTGGCGCCGGGCGAACGCGGTGAACTGTGGATCGGCGGCAGCCGTCTGGCAGGCGGATACGCGGGGCAGCCGGAGCTGACCGCCGAACGCTTCGTGGACCATGCGTCGCTGGGCCGCCTGTACCGCTCCGGCGACCTGGTCTCGGAGCGCCCGGACGGAGTGCTGGACTTTCACGGCCGCGTCGACGACCAGGTCAAGGTCCGCGGATTCCGCATCGAGCCGGGCGAGGTCGAGCACATCCTGCGCGAGCAGGCGGAGGTGGACGACGCCGCTGTGACCGTGCGCCGGCCCGCAGCGGACGACGCCCGCCTGGCCGCCTTCGTCGTAGCCGCGCCAGGCCCGGTACCTCGTGCCGAGGCGCTGAGGGCGCGGCTCGCCGAACAGCTCCCCGCCCACCTGGTCCCCGACGAGCTGACCCTCGTGGAGCGGCTGCCCCTGACGGTCTCCGGCAAGGTGGACCGGCGCGCGCTCACCGCCTTTCACGGCACCGCCACCGCCGAAGAAGCCGCCCAGGCGCTGACCCCGCTCCAGCAGGCCGTCGCCGAGGTGTGGAGCCGCAGCCTGGGCTGCGAGGTGAACCGGCCGGACGCCGACTTCCTCGCCTACGGCGGCCACTCCCTGCTCGCCCTGGTCGTCACGGACGACCTGCGCGAGGAGCTCGGAGTGGAGCTGTCCCTGCCCGACTTCTTCGCCGCCCCCACGGTGGCCGGACAGGCCGAGCTCGTCGAGCGCGCCCTGCTGGCCAACCACGGCGATCTCCACCTCGACGCGCCGGAGGACACAGATGCCCACTGACAGCACCCCCAGCTCCGCCGCACTGCAGGAGGAACTGCTGCGCAGGGCCCGGGCCCGCGCCGGCACCCGCCCGGCCGCCCCGGTCCCCGCAGCCGTCCACGACCAGGGGCCCGCCCCGCTCTCCCACGCCCAGCGGCGGATGTGGCTGATGGACCGCCTCGGCCAGGGAGGCTCCCTCTACAGCGTGCCCTTCGCCACCCGGCTGCACGGGCCGCTCGACGTGGACGCCCTCACCGTCGCACTCACCACGCTCGTACGACGCCACGCCATCCTGCGTACCCGTTACGGTCGGCGCGGCGACGAGCCGTACCAGGAGACGCTCCCCGCGCCCGACACGATCGCCGTGCCGGTGGTGGAGGTCGACGGCGACGGCGTGCACACGCTCGCCGAGGAGGCTCGCCGTCCGTTCGACCTGGCCGCGGGTCCCCTGCCGCGCGCCCTGGTGCTGCGGCACGGCCCCCGAGACCACACCGTGCTGCTGACCTTCCACCACATCACCATCGACGGCGGGTCGCTGGAGACCGTCGCCGACGAACTGACGCAGCTGTACGCAGCAGCCGTGGACGGACGCCCTCACGAACGGCCGGAGCCGCCGCAGTACACGGACTACGCGCGCCGCGAGCACGCGGCGGCCGGCTGCCTCGATGAAGGACTGGCTCACTGGACGCGCCGGCTCGCCGGAGCCGTACCGCTGCGGCTGCCCCGGCCCGCACGCGCCTCCGCCGACCTGGGCACGCGGCCGGCGGTCGCCCGCACCACGAAGCTGGACGCCTCGGTGCTGTCTGCACTGCGCGAGCTGGGCAGGCAGCACCGGGCCACCCTCTTCACTGTGTCCCTCGCCGCCGCCTTCGCCGCGCTGCAGCGCTTCACCGGCGAGGACGACCTGGTCATCGGCTGCGCCGCCACCCACCGCGAGGGGGCCGCCATGCGCGGTCTCGTCGGACTGTGCGTCAATACCCTTCCGGTACGTGTGGACCTGTCCGGCGACCCGGAGTTCGGGATCCTTGTGGACCGGGTGCGGGACGCGCTACTGGAGGCCCAGGAGCACCGGGACGTTCCCTTCGACCTGATCCTGGAGCGACTCGGCGCCACCGCGCGGGAGGCCGACGGCACGCCGCTGGTACGGGTCACCGCGGACGTCCTGCGGGCGCCCACGGCGCTCCCGCTGCCCGGCACGGTCGCCGAGCCCGTCGAAGTCGGCCTCGGCGAAGCCAAGTTCGACCTGTCGTTCGGCCTCATGGACACCGACGAGCCCGCCTGCCTGGTCCAGTACGGGCCGGCAGCCCTGGCGACGGAGGCGGGAGACCAGCTGGCAGACGCCTTCGCCGACCTGCTGGCCGCGGTCGCCGTCGACCCGGAACTGACACTGTCACGGCTGCCCGGCCGGCCGTGGGCGGTCCAGGCCGACGACAACTGCCATCCGGCCGAGACCCGGCTGCGGACGCATCCGCAGGTGAGCGATGCGGCAGTGCCGCAGCCGGCGACCGGACCGCTGATCGCCTACGCCGTCCTGCGGGAGACCGGGGGCCCCTCACCCGCCGAGTTGCGGAGCCACCTCCGGTCCGCCCTCGCCCGGGAACTCGTCCCGGCGGCGGTGACGCTGCTGGACGCGATGCCGCGGAAAGCCGACGGCTCACTGGACGCCGGCCGGCTGCCCGGCGCGGCATCGGCCTCCGCCCTGCACGGGGACCGTGCGCACGCGGTGACGGCGGCGTTCACCGCTTTGCTGGGCAGGACCCCCGCACCGGACGACGACTTCTTCGTCCTCGGTGGCCACTCCCTGGTCGCCGTGCAGCTCGCCGAACGCTTGCGCACCGGGCTCAAGCTGCCGTTGACCGGTCTCGATGTGATGCAGAACCGGACACCGCGCGCACTCGCCGCGCTGCTCGACGCACGTGAGACGGAACGGGCGGCCGCGGCCGCCTCGTCGGCCCCGTCGGCGTCACGTACCCGGCGGGCTCGCGAGGGCACCGTGCTGGTCACCGGCGGGACGGGCGGCGTCGGAGCGTTCATCCTGCGCGAACTCGCCGCCCAGGGCAGGCCGGTGCTCGCGCTGGCCCGCCCCGAGTCGGCGCACCTGGTGGCCGGGGACGGTGTGGACGTCGTCGAGGGTGATCTGACCGATCTGGACGGCCTGCGCGCCGCCGTGGAGAGTGCGGACGCGGTGATCCACGCGGCCTGCACCTTCACCCGTCCCGAGGTGGACATGGCGGCGATGGAAGCGATGGTCGGCGCCTGGCACAGCGGCCCGTTCGTCTTCGTCAGCAGCGTGGACGCCTACGGACGCCCCACGGAACAGTGGGTGGCCGAGGAGTCGGCCTCCCGACAGCCATTGAGCGCGTACGGACAGGCGAAGCTCGACTGCGAACACATGCTGATGCGGGCGGCCGGCACCGGGGGCAGGGGCGGGGCCAGCGCCGTACGCTCGCCCCTCGTGTGGGGCCCGCACGACCGGCTCCGAGACCAGTTGCGCTGGGGCGCGACCGGGATGCTCTATCAGGCTGCCCTCGCCGGGGAGCCGATCACCCTCCCACAGCCCGGCACAGCCGGGCGCGACTGGTACGGCGCCCCGTGGGTCCACGCGGCTGCCCTGGCCCGCGCCGTGACCGCCTGCCTGGACACGGCCGTCCACGGCGTGGCCAATGCCCTGAGCGGTCACGTCGCGTGGCAGGACCTCGCCGCCGAGCTGCGCAAGCTCCTCGGCAGCGACAGTGAGATCCGGCTCGCCGAGCGGGCGCATCCGGACCTCGACCACTCCTGGCACTACCACGCGGACCGGCTGGCCACCGCACTGCGTGAACAGCCCGGGGAGGACCGGCACTCCGTGCTCGCCGCGATGGTCGACCCCTCCCGGGCCTGAGCGCCCAGGACAGCGGGCCATGCGATCAGCCCTCGGCGCGGGCCGGGGGCTGATCGCCGTCCTCGCAACGCGCACACGGTACGGACCGCCTGGCAGGGCGCATCGCCGCCGCGAGCCTCATCGAGGTGGGCAGGCCGGCACTGAGCCGGCACCGACTCTCTGTCGGCACCGGCACCGGCAGCGCTCCGCGCGGGCCATCGGAACAGGTCGCTGCCCGACTGAGCCTCGGTCACCATGCGCAATGGTCTGCGCATCAAGGACGGTCCGGACTGTCCGACGGCTGGATCCACCCCAGCGATCGCTCGACGGCCCGTTGCCAGTTTTCGTATTCCGATTCGCGCCGCGCGGAGTCCATGTCGGGCAGCCATTGGCCCGCCCGGTGCCAGTTGCGGCGCAGGACTTCCAGGTCCGACCAGTATCCGGCGGCCAGCCCGGCGGCGTAGGCGGCACCCAGCGAGACGGTCTCGGCGACCATGGGGCGCACCACTGGCACATCGAGGACGTCGGCCAGGATCTGCATGAGCAGGTTGTCGGATGTCATGCCGCCGTCGACCTTGAGCTCATTCAGGGTCAGCGAGGAGTCGGCGTTCATGGCGTCGACGACCTCACGCGTCTGCCAGCCGGTGGCTTCCAGCACGGCTCGGGCCAGGTGCCCCTTGGTGATGTACGAGGTGAGGCCGACGATGACACCGCGTGCGTCGCTGCGCCAGTGGGGTGCGAAGAGACCGGAGAACGCCGGGACGATGTAGCAGCCGCCGTTGTCCTCGACGGTGCGCGCGAGGGTCTCGATCTCCGGCGCGCTGCTGATCAGTCCCAGACGGTCACGGAACCACTGGACCAGCGAGCCTGTGACGGCGATCGGGCCTTCCAGCGCGTAGACCGGGGGCTGATCGGCGATCTTGTACGCGACGGTGGTGAGAAGTCCGTTCCGGGACCGTACGACGTTGGTACCCGTGTTGAGCAACAGGAAGCTGCCGGTCCCGTAGGTGCACTTCGCCTCGCCCGGGGAGAAGCAGGTCTGCCCGAAGAGTGCGGCCTGCTGATCGCCGAGCGCGGCCGTGATCGGGATGCCCGGGAGGATCGATCGGTCCTCCCCATAGCTTTCCGCCGAGGACCGGATCTCGGGCAGCATGGCGCGGGGGACCCCGAAGAACGCCAGGAGCTCCTCGTCCCAGGTGAGCGTGCGCATGTTCATGAGCATCGTGCGACTGGCATTGGTGGCGTCGGTGATGTGCTGACCGCCGGCCGTGCCGCCGGTGAGGTTCCAGATCAGCCAGCTCTCCATCGTGCCGAACAGCACCTCGCCGTCCTGGGCTCGCTGTTCCAGCCCCGCGACGTGGTCGAACAGCCAGCGGATCCGTGGCGCGGAAAAATAGGTCGAGGGGGGCAGGCAGCAGCGTTCCAGGAAGAACTCGTCGCCGGGGTGGTTTCTCAGGCCCTCGACGAGCCGAGCGGTGCGGGTGTCCTGCCAGACGATCGCTCTCCCCAGCGGGGTGCCTGTCCGCCGGTCCCAGAGCACCGTCGTCTCGCGCTGATTCGCGATGCCGAGAGCGGAGACCTCGCCGACGGCGGCGCCGGCGCCGGAGAGGGCCTCGGGCACGACGCGCCGCAGATTGCGCCAGATCTCGAGGGCGTCGTGCTCGACCCAGCCGGGCCTCGGGAAATACTGCTCGTGCTCGCGCTGGGCCACCGACATCAACCGCCCACGGTGGTCGAACAGGATGCAACGGGTGGAGGTGGTGCCCTGGTCAATGGACATCACATACCGTTCAACCATGATCCGGACCGCCTTCCGATGCGTCGAGGATGCGGTGGTGGAGCTACCAGCGGGCCGCCCCCAGGTCTCTGGAGATCGCCCGTGCGGCCTCACGGAGGAGGGTGATCAGGGCCGGCCGGGGCTCACCCTTGGCCTCACAGATCCGCTCGACCGGGCCGGACATGCCGATGGCGCCCACCACGAGGCCCCCGTGCCCCCGGATGGGGGCGGCGACGCCGGCCTCACCCATGCTCATCTCCTGAACCTCGGCGGCCCATCCGTTCTCGCGGATCTCCTCGAGCGCCCGGGTGAGCTCCTCGGGGACGACCAGGGTGTGCCGGGTGTACGCCTCCAGTCCGGCGCCGAGCGCCACCTCCACGGTCGCGGTGCCGAAGGCCAGCAGGACCTTGCCGATCGAGGAGGCGTGCAGCGGCAGCAGCGAGCCCACGTCCAGGGTCTGGAGCGTGTCGTCCGGCCGGAAGACGTGGTGGACGATGAGCACCTTGCCCTCAAGGGGGGTACCCAGGCGGACCGCCTCCCCGCTGCGGGCGGCCAGAGCGTCGGCCCAGTTGATGGAGCGCGACCGCAGCTCGTTGACGTCGAGGTAACTGGTACCGAGGTGCAGCAGCGCCGCCCCGAGCTGGTACTTTCCCGTCGCCGCGTCCTGCTCCACGAAATCCACGTGCTGCAAGGTGCGCAGAATGCCGTGGGCGGTGCCCTTCGCCAGCCCGAGCGACGCGGCCACCTCGCCCAGTCCGAGCCGACGGGGACCGCCGGCGAGCAGACGCAGGATTGCCGCCGCCCGTTCGATGGACTGGACTGGGCCGGCCATAGGACGATTCTAGGCCCGCCTTTACCGGACCACAGCGCACACGATGAGGGTATTTTTCCGGATTCGGGTACTCCGTTCGGTAATGCCGACCGCTGTCCATTGACCGGCCTCGCCTCGCTCCCTAGCGTGCGTTGATGCCGGCGTCCCGTCGGCAGCGCTCGCCGAGGAGGGCACATGGCGGTTCAGCTCAGCGCAGTGGCCCGCAAGGCAGTCGATCATGTCTGTCCTGTGCCGCACACCCCGGAGGCCGTCTCGGTCATGCGCGGACGTGTCCGCGCGGTACTCGTGGACTGGGGCCTTCCCCCGGACGTCACCATGGATGCGCTCCTGGTGGTCTCGGAGCTGCTGACCAATGCGCTCGTCCACGCCCTGCCACCTGCGACGCTGCGGTTGTCGTGGGTCCGCGCCGAGGAAGGCAGAGCCCTCCGCATCGAAGTCACCGACGCGGGACGCGCGCTCCCGGCAAGCCAGCCTGCCGCCCCGGACGAGCACGGCCGGGGAATCGCCATAGTGTCGGCCCTGTCGGCCCGCTATGGCATACGCGTCCACACCGGCGGGATCACCCGCTGGGCGGATCTCCTCGCCGTGTAGGAAGTTGGCCCGGACAGGACGCGGAGCAGCTCAGTCAAGCCGCTCCGCGCCCCGCTCCACAGCAGCCGGGGCCCCTCAGCCCCGCGCCGAACCCGGGCCCCTCAGCCCAGGTCGTAGGTGTGGAACCCCCGGCCCGACTTGCGGCCGAGCAGCCCCGCCTCGACCATCCGCTGGAGCAGCGGCGGCGGGGCGTAGAGGGGTTCCTTGAACTCGTCGTACAGCGACTCCGCGATCGCCGCGACGGTGTCCAGGCCGATCAGGTCCGCCAGTTTGAGCGGCCCCATCGGATGGGCGCATCCCAGCTCCATCCCCGCGTCCACGTCGGCGGCGGTGGCGAAGCCGGACTCGGCCATCCGGACCGCAGCGAGGAGGTAGGGGATGAGCAGGGCGTTGACGACGAAGCCGGCCCGGTCCTGGGAGCGGACCACCGTCTTGCCCAGCGTGCCGGTCACGAACTCCTCGACTGCCGTCACCGCCTCGGGCGCGGTGTGCAGCGATGCCACGACCTCCACCAGCGGCAGGACGGGTACCGGGTTGAAGAAGTGCAGTCCCAGGACGCGGTCGGCGCGGTGCGTGGCCATGCCCAGGCGCATGACCGGGATGGAAGAGGTGTTGGTAGCCAGAATCGCCTCCGGATCCTCGACGATCTTGTCCAGGGCGGCGAAGACCCCGGTCTTCGCATCGGCGTTCTCGACCACGGCTTCGACGACGAGCTGCCGGTCGGCCAGGTCGTCGAGGCTGCCGCTGAACACGAGGCGGGCCAGCGCGTCTTCGGCGGAGACACGGTCCAGCTTGCCGCGCTGGACGGCACGTTCGAGGGACATGGCCACACGTCCCCGGGCCCCGCGGGCCGCTGCGGCATCCGCCTCGCAGACCACCGTGTCGAGCCCGGCGCGGGCACAGACCTCGGCGATCCCGGCCCCCATCCGGCCGCCGCCGACCACGCCGACCCTTGTGAGGGATCCGTTCATGACTGCACTTCCGATCGTCGGACGAGGTGCCTGGCGTATGCGTCGGCGGTGAAGAATGCCGGCAAGTCCCGTACCAGGGCGGTGCGTTCGAAGATGGCGCGGACTTCGTCCACCCGGGCCCACGGGTACTCAGCCCCGAGGGCGGCGATCTCGTCCTCCAGCAGCTCCACCACCGTGTCGCGCTCGACGAGGCCGTGGCGTATCCACTGCCAGATCTGGCAGCGGGCGATCTCTGCGGTGGCGGCGTCCTCCATCAGCCCGTACAGGGCGACGGCTCCGCTGCCGCGCAGCCAGGCGTCGAAATAGCGGACGGCGACGGCGATGTTGGCACGGACCCCCTCGGGGGAGGGCGGGCCGGCGGTGCGGCGGACGGCGACGAGGTCCGCAGCGGTGACGTGAACGTCGTCGCGGGTGCGCTCGATCTGGTGGGGCCGGTCGCCCAGCACGCCGTCGAAGACATCACGGCAGACGGGGACGAGTCCGGGGTGGGCGACCCAGGAGCCGTCGAAGCCGTCCTCGGCCTCGCGTTCCTTGTCGAGCCGGACCTTGGCGAGGGCCGCCTCGTTGGCTTGTGCGTCGCGGCTGGGGACCTGGGCGGCCATGCCGCCGATGGCGTGGGCGCCGCGCTTGTGGCAGGTGCGTACGAGGAGTTCGGTGTAGGCGCGCATGAAGGGGGCGGTCATGGTGACCTTCGCCCGGTCCGGGAGGACGAAGTCGGGGCGGTGGCCGAGGTTCTTGATCAGGCTGAACAGGTAGTCCCAGCGCCCCGCGTTGAGCCCCGCGCTGTGTTCGCGAAGCTCGTGGAGGATCTCTTCCATCTCGAACGCGGCGGTGATCGTCTCGATGAGGACGGTGGCGCGGACGGTGCCGCGGGGGATGCCGACCAGGTCCTGCGCGAGGACGAAGACGTCGTTCCACAGGCGGGCTTCGTAGTGGTTCTCCAGCTTGGGCAGGTAGAAGTACGGGCCGCGGCCGGCGTCGATCTGCCGCTGCGCGCAGTGGAAGAAGTACAGCCCGAAGTCGACGAGCGAGGCGGGAACGGGGCGGCCGTCGATGACGAGGTGCTTCTCCGTGAGGTGCCAGCCCCGCGGGCGGACCATGATCGTCGCCAGGTCGTCGCCGAGCCGGTACTCCTTGCCTTCCGGCGTGGTGAAGTCGATGCGGCGCCGACAGGCGTCGAGCAGGTTCAGCTGGCCACCGATGATGTTGTCCCAGGTCGGCGACGTGGCGTCCTCGAAGTCCGCCATCCACACCTGAGCCCCGGAGTTGAGGGCGTTGACGGTCATCCGCCGCTCGGGCGGGCCGGTGATCTCCACCCTGCGGTCGGTGAGGCCCGGAGCCGGTGGGGCGACCCGCCAGTCGGGGGCGGTGCGGATGGCCGGGGTGGCCCGCGAGAAGTCGAGCGGAGTGCCGGAGGCGATCCGCTCGGTGCGGCGGCGCCGCTCGGCGAGTAGTTCGAAACGCCGGCCGGCGAAGGCAGCGTCGAGGCGGCCGATGAACTCGAGCGCGGCGGGAGTGAGGATCTCGTCGTGACGGTCACCCGGTGTGCCGAGGACCTGGACTGTGCTGGTCAGAGCAGTGGTTGACATGCAGGTCTCCTCGAGCGGAGCGGTGGCGGGCAGGAAAGAGACGGTCGTCGGCCCTCACCTGGACACGGGCCGACCGGACGGGGAGGGCCGAGCCGAGCCCCGGCTCGGCCCGCCCCGTGATGCTCAGTGGAACTGCTCTTCCTCGGTGGAGCCGCTCAGCGCGGTGGTCGAGGAGGCGGGGTTGACGGCGGTGGAGACCAGGTCGAAGTAGCCGGTGCCGACCTCGCGCTGGTGCCTGACCGCGGTGAAGCCGTGCCGCTGTGCCGCGAACTCCCGCTCCTGCAGGTCGACATAGGCGGTCATGCCGTGCTCGGCGTAGCCGCGGGCCAGGTCGAACATGCCGTGGTTGAGCGAGTGGAACCCGGCCAGGGTGATGAACTGGAAGCGATATCCCATGGCGCCCAGCTCGCGCTGGAACTTGGCGATCTGATCGTCGTCCAGTGCGGCCTTCCAGTTGAAGGACGGCGAGCAGTTGTACGCCAGCATCTGGTCGGGGTACTGCGCGTGGATCGCCTCGGCGAACTCCCGTGCCTGTGCCAGGTCCGGGGTGCCGGTCTCGACCCAGATCAGGTCCGCGTACGGGGCGTACGCGAGGCCGCGGGCGATGACCGGCGCCATGCCGTTCTGCACCCGGTAGAAGCCCTCGGCGGTGCGCTCCCCCGTCACGAACTGCGCGTCGCGCTCGTCGACATCGCTGGTCAGCAGGTTGGCGGCGAGCGCGTCCGTACGAGCCACGATCAGCGTCGACACATCGGCGATGTCCGCAGCCAGCCGGGCGGCGTTGAGCGTACGGATGTGCTGCGCCGTCGGCACGAGGACCTTGCCGCCGAGGTGTCCGCACTTCTTCTCGGAGGCGAGCTGGTCCTCGTAGTGGATGCCTGCGGCACCGGCGGCGATCATCGCCTTCGTCAGCTCGAAGGCGTTGAGCGGGCCGCCGAAGCCGGCTTCGGCGTCGGCGACGATCGGCGCAAGCCAGTCCGTGGTGTCCGTGCCGCCCTCGGCAGTCGCGATCTGGTCGGCGCGCAGCAGCGCGTTGTTGATCCGGCGCACCACCTGGGGCACCGAGTTGACGGGGTAGAGGCTCTGATCGGGGTAGGTGTGGCCGGCCTGGTTGGCGTCGGCGGCGACCTGCCAGCCCGACAGATAGATGGCCTGCAGGCCGGCCTTCACCTGCTGCACCGCCTGGCCGCCGGTCAAGGCGCCGAGCGCGTGGATGTAGTCCTGCTCGTGCAGTTGCCGCCAGAGCCGCTCGGCGCCGCGCCGGGCCAGGGTGTGCTCCTCTCGGACGCTGCCGCTGAGCCGGACGACCTCTTCCGCCGTGTAGGTGCGCTCGATGCTCTTCCACCGCGGGTCTGTCGCCCATCGCTGTGCCAGCTGCTCGGCCGTCGCCGTCGTCGTCTCTGCCTGTGCCATGACCGTCTCCCGGGTTCGTGTGAAATCACACGGTTCTTGTGAAGTGTGCGTAAGGCCTGTCACTGAGTGACCTGCTACGGATACGGCCCGCCGTCCCTCCGGGTGTGTGAAGCGGTGAGCAATACGTCCGGACCGACGGGCCGGAGGCCGAGATGCGCGACGTCAGGGCGCGAAATCGTGCTCGGCTTTCCGGCTCGGTCGCCGGGTCCGGCGGGCCGCACTCAGACTCTGACAGTGGCACTCAGTGCCATCAAGCGTGGCCGTCTGCTAACTTCTGCGAATCTTCACCGGCCGGTTTGCCAAGGTTGCAAAGATCCGCGGGGCGCCTTGTGCGCTTACGCTGTGGGCTGCGGAAGGGGACGGGATGAGCAAGACATACGCGGGGGCGCGACTACGGCGGTTGCGCGAGGAGCGCCGGCTCAGCCAGGCAGAGCTGGCTCGCGTTCTGGCGATCTCACCCAGCTACCTCAATCAGATGGAGCACGACTCCCGGCCCCTCACCGTGCCGGTCCTGCTGAGGCTGACCGAGGCGTTCGGTGTCGACCCGGGGTTCTTCTCGGAACGTGACACCAGCAGACTCGTGGCCGACCTCCGAGAAGTGCTCGCGAACGAGGTCACCACGGCCCGGGTGTCGCCGTCCGATCTCGCCGAACTGGCATCCCGTATGCCGGCCGTGGCCTCGGTCCTCCTCGATCTCGGCCGGCGCAGCCACGCCCTGGCAGAGCGGCTGGCCGAAGCGGCCGACGGTCGCGGCAGTGAGGACCCGGCCGTGCCGCGCTCCCCGCACGAGGAGATCCGCGAGTTCTTCTACCGGCGGCAGAACTACCTCCATGACACCGACCTCGCCGCCGAGGAACTGGCCCGTGGTGTCGGCGTCCGCCCCGGTGAGGTGGTGCCAGCGCTCTCCGCACGGCTCGTCGAGCGGCACGGAGTGCGTTTGGCCACGGATTCCGACCGGCTGCATCACTTCGACCCCGCCGCCCGGGTGCTGCATCTGTCCAACCGACTGCGGCCCGGCCAGCAGGCGTTCCGCATGGCCACCCAGCTCGCCCTGCTCGAGTTCGGCGACGAGCTGTCCGCGCTCGCATCGGAGGACTACGAGGAAGGCTCCGCCACCTGGTCACTCGCCCGGATCGGCATCGCCAACTACTTCGCCGCCGCACTGATCCTCCCGTACAGCGCATTCCACACCGCCGCCGAGGAGGTCCGCTACGACATCGAACGGCTCACCGACCGCTTCGGTCTCGGCTACGAGACCGTCTGCCATCGCCTCAGCACCCTCCAGCGGCCACGCCTGCGCGGCGTGCCGTTCTCCTTCGTACGAGTCGACCGCGCCGGCAACATGTCCAAGCGCCAGTCCGCCACCGGCTTCCACTTCTCCCGCGCCGGCGGCACCTGCCCCCTGTGGAACGTGTACGAGGCATTCGCCGCGCCGGGGCGCATCCATGTGCAGATCGCCTCGATGCCCGACGGACAGCGCTACCTGTGGACCGCCCGTGCTCTCACCCGCCACCGCGGCGGCTGGGGCGAGCCCGGCAAGACATTCGCCATCGGCCTCGGCTGCGAGGTCCGCCACGCCTCCCGGCTCGTCTACTCCGACGGACTCGACCTCGGCAACACCGCCGCAGCCACTCCCATCGGCATGGGCTGCCGGATCTGCGAACGCCTCGACTGCCCGCAACGCGCCGTGCCGCCCCTGGGCCGACCGCTCACCATCGACGAGAACAGCAGCACCTTCGTGCCCTATCCGGTCGCAGACGGGCCGGAACGATAAGTCTGGTGTCCCGCCAGGCCATTCCCGGAAGCACGCAGTCGTCGGGCCTCCGGTCTCCTCAACCGGAACGTGCTGGGCAACTGCCCCTGCGCACAGGCGGGTTGGGACCGGGCGGAGCTTCCGGCGCCCACGCCGGAAAACGGGGGTCGTGGCTCGGTCTGTGGCTCCCCCATCCGAGCGGGGTGCCGAACCCGTCCGGCATGGCACCAGGGCCCGCGGCGACACGCGGCGGATGCTGATGACTCCAACCCCGCAGGAGAGGCCCGTGAACGACCCCAGCCATCGAGGAACCCGAAGGCCGGCATCCACCGGAGAAGGCGACGGCAGCGCCGGTCAGGCCGGGGTCATCGGCATGGGACTCGCCGCTGTGCTGACGATCGCATTCGCGCAGGGTTCCTGGCAGTGGTTCGCCACATTCATCGGGGTGACCCTTCTTGCTGTGATCTTCGCCTTCCACCGACGGCCGGCATGGACGCCCGACATCAGATCGGCATACATGCGCGGTCTGGTCGCGTATTCGCTGATCGTCGGCCTGTGCGTAGCGATCGCGCTGGCCCCCATGCTGCAGCGCTGGGCTTGGCTGTTTCCGATGTCAGGCACTCGTAGCGAGTGCGCTGAGATGGGCAGGTACGAGGCCATCCGGTCGGGGGCCGCGCCGGCGAACCTGACCGGTCGCGACGGCGCTGTCCTGGCGCACGCACAAGAGGCCCAGAGTCGTAAGGCCGTTGCCGACTGCCTGGCAGCCACGACGACCCTGTGGCTGCCCCTGTACGGAACCGGGGCAGCCGTGCTGGTGGGTGCGGGCGTGTGGTTCTGCGACCGGGCTCGGACGAGGAAGGGGCCTGCGCCGAACTCCTCATCGCCGGGGCCGGTCAACGCGGGAACGTGACAGGACTGCACGAAGTCGTGACAGGACTGCACGAAGTAGCTGCCGGGACCCTTCTCCTACCGCCACGTCTTCTCTCACCGCCACGTCGGCCATGAGGCAGTGCGCGCGGCCTAGAGAATCCCTCGCTCGCTGGCGCGGGCCAGCGCCTCAACGCGGTTGCGCGCGCCCAGCTTTTCCAGCGTTCGCTGGAGGTAGGTCTTGACCGTGTTCCTCGTCAGCCCCAGAACGCCTGCGATCTCCGGGTTCGTCTCGCCCATCGCCACCCTGCGCAGGATCTCGTACTCGCGGCGGGTCAGCCCGCTCTCCTTGAGCCTTCTGGCCAGCAGCACATTGAGGAGATGGTCCGGGCTGGTCCGAACAACTCGTTCCCCGGCGTTGACCCGGCGGACGATGTCCACCAGATCCGATCGTTCGGCGTCCTTGACGACCACGGCGTGCGCTCCGGCGCCGAGCGCCTCCTCCAGAGCCGCGTGCTCCGGGTAAGCCGTGAAGATCACCACCTTGACACCGGGGACATGGGTCCGCAGTCCCCGGATCACCTCGGGGGCGAGCATGTCGGGAAGGCGCAGATCGAGCAGCACGACATCCGGCTTCAGGCGTTCCGCCTCAACGACCGCTTGCCGGCCGGAGCTCGCGTATCCCGCCACCGTGATCCAGGAGGCGTTGCCCAGCGCCAGCGCGACGCCGTCGCGGACAATGGGGTGATCATCCACCACAAGCACATGTACGGTCGTTTCGTTCACGCCGGCACCCATGCCTGGACGGTGACGCCACCGTCCTCGTTGCGGAAGACGTGGACCTTGCCGCCCACCCGTTCCAGGCGCTCGGACATGGCGGACAGGCCGAGGCCATGGGAGTGCCTGCCCTTCGGCGGCAGGCCGACTCCGTCATCCGCGATGGTCACGCAGACTCCCCCGGACAGGGTGAAGACGCTGACCACCACGGAACGGGCCCGCGCATGCTTCTCGACATTCAGCAGCGCCTCCCGTATCGCGTTGGTCAGTGCCTTGACCGGGGCCGGCCCAAGAACCGGCACCTCGGTGACAATGATGAGGCGGGCGATGACCCCGGTACGCTCCTGGAAGGCCCGGCAGTCGCCGCGCAGCGCGACTCCCAGGGCGACCTGCTCCGGCGGCGCGTTCAGCGCATAGAGGGATACGCGCAGCGCGGCGGCGGCCTGAACGGCCTGCTCCTCCAGGTCACTGAGCCGTGCCTGCACGCTGTGCTCGGCCGACAGCTCGTCGGCCAGGGTGCGGATGCCCGCCCCCAGGGAGAACAGCATGGCCCCCATGGTGTCGTGGAGTTCCAGCGCGAGCCGACGTCGTTCCTCGTGTACGGCGACCTCGGCCGCATGGCGGGCCCGCTCCGCGACGACGGCGGCGGCGGCGGCCCGGCTCGCCGCCTGTTCCAGGGCCTGGGTCGTCCGGTCGCTGAACGGGGCGGTCTCCCGGTTGGAGCCGTAGAGGACACCGAACAGCCGGCCTTCGTGGATCACGGGCACAGCGATCATCGCGCCCAGGCCCTCCGTCTCGGCCTGGGCCTTGAAGTGGTGGGTGATGGTGTCGGAGCTGCGGTAGTCACTGACCCACAGGGGCCGGCGCCGGAGCATGACCTGCCCGCCGAGACCGCATCCGGAGGGTACGACCAAACCGTTCACGGCGGGGGTCCGGGTGTTCACCGTGTGTCCGAGCACGATCCGGTCCTCGCCGTCCGGTTCGCCCACCCAGGCCACATCGACCCCGCTCAGCTCGGGCACATCGTCCACGACCCGGTGCATGGCGATGGACTGGTCGAGCAGGCCGAGCATCTGGCTGTATCCCTCGGTGAGCTCGAACAGAGCGCTCGGCAAAGGCCGCTCCCGCCCCTTGCCTGCCTCGTCTGTCATGGTATGTCGCCTCACGCCTTGCGGGACCGTGTCCAACGCGCTCGTGCTCCGCTGCACACATGGTGAACTGTGCCGGCCGATGAGTCCATCTCCGAATGGAGACCTCTGAAGTCACACCTCCCCCTGGAGCTACCCGCCCTCCCCGGCGGAACCCAAGCTCTCGCCCATCGCCACAGCAGGCGATGAAAGCGACGGAGGTCTGATGCTCCAGGTACGCAATGCAACGGGCCTGCGACCCGTCACGGGGAACCGAGGCCGAGGATGACCACGGAAATGTCCCGCCGTCCCGCCTTCCCCAGCACCATGCAGGACGTGCCGCTGCTCGTCCGCAGGCTGCTGGAGAACGGCACGAACCTGCACGGCGGCAGTGAAGTGATCACGGCCACCGCCAACAACGGCACCAGGACCGCCACCTACGCCCAGGTCGGCCGCAACGCCGCCAGGCTGGCCCACGCGCTGGCCGGCCTCGGCGTACAGCCGGGCGACCGGGTGGCCACGTTCATGTGGAACAACCAGGAGCACCTGGAGGCGTACCTCGCCGTACCCGCCATGGGCGCTGTGATCCACCCCCTGAACATCCGCCTTTTCCCGGAACAGCTCACCTACATCGCCAACCACGCCGAGGACACGGTGGTCATCGTCGATGACTCCCTCCTGCCGGTCTTCGCCGAGCTGCTGCCCGACCTGCGTACCGTGCGGCATGTCGTCGTCAACGGCGAGGCGAAGTCCTCGGTCCTGCCCGACGGTCCGGCCGCCGTACACGACTACGGCCGACTGCTGGAGAAGCGGTCCGAGACGTACGACTGGCCGGACCTGGACGAGAACCAGGCGGCAGGCATGTGCTACACGTCCGGCACCACGGGTAATCCCAAGGGCGTGGTGTACAGCCACCGTTCGCTGTACCTCCACTCGCTGGGCATCAGCCTGCCGGACCTCATGGGCATCTCCTCCCGCGACCGCCTGCTCGCCATCGTCCCGCAGTTCCACGCCCAGGCCTGGGGCCTGCCGTACGCGGCTTTCCTGACCGGCGCCTCGCTCGCCATGCCGGACCGGTTCCTGGCCCCCGCGCCCCTCGCGGAGTTCATCGCCGCCTCCCGCCCCAACAAGGGAGCGGGTGTGCCCACGGTGTGGCAGGGCCTGGCCGGCCATGTCGCCCAACACCCGGAGGCCGACATCTCGTCCCTCCAGGAGGCCGTCGTGGGCGGCTCCTCCTGCCCGCCGTCCCTGATGCGGACCTACGAGGACGAGCTCGGCATCCAGTTGCTGCACGCCTGGGGCATGACCGAGGTGTCGCCACTGGGCGCCCTGGCCCGCGTACCCGAAGGCGCGGAGGGCGAGGACGCCTGGCGCTACCGCCTCACCCAGGGCCGCTTCCCGGCGCCGGTGGAGGCCCGCCTCATCGGCCACGACGGGACGGTCCTGCCCTGGGACGGCCGCAGCACCGGCGAGCTGGAAGTGCGCGGCCCGTGGATCACCGGCTCGTACTACCTCGACGACGACCCGGAGAAATTCCACGACGGCTGGCTGCGGACCGGTGACGTGGGCACGATCGCCGCCGACGGCTTCCTCACACTCACCGACCGTGTCAAAGACGTGATCAAGTCCGGTGGGGAGTGGATCTCGTCCGTCGAGCTGGAGAACCACCTCATGGCGCACCCGGGCGTGGCCGAGGCGTGCGTCGTCTCCGTCCCGGACGACAAGTGGGGTGAGCGCCCCCTGGCCGCGGTGGTACTCCGGCCCGGCAGCACGGCCACCCATGGGGAGTTGCGGGGCTTCCTCGCCGGAAAGGTCGCCGCATGGCAGCTCCCGGAGCGCTGGGCGCTGATCGAGGAGGTGCCCAAGACATCTGTCGGCAAGTTCGACAAGAAAACGGTGCGCAAGCGGTACGCGGACGGGGAGCTGGAGGTGGACGTCATCACATAGCCCCTTCTCCCCCGTCACGGACCATCCGTCCCCTGACCGATCCAGGACACGCAATGAGCCGCATTCCCCTGCATCCCGAACAGGATCCGTATCCGGTGCCGGCCCTGTATCTCAGCCGACTCGACCATGAGTCCTTGTACTCCAACTCCGAACTGCGCCGGGCGATCGCCGAGACCGTCCCGGAACTCGACGAGCCGGGCGTGCTCGGCCGCCGGTACGCCGAAGCCCTGCGCCAGGCGGCGGCAAGGGGCGGCGGCATGAGCGAGGTGCGTCGGAGGTGGGCCCTTCGCATGGCGGAAGACCTGGCCCGCGACCGGACCGGCGAGGCGCACCGGGCCACGGGCCGGCCCGCCGCCGACCGCCGTGCCACGTCGCCGGAAGGGGCGTCGTGATCCCCTCGTTCCCACCGCCCCCGCCGTGGGAACCGGGTACGCCCCACCAGCCGGATCCGCTCCGGGAAACGGGCCCGCCACGGAAACCGGTGATGTCCGTCTTCGAGCAACTCCAGACCGACCAGGGCCTGCAGCGACTGCGGGCGGCACGCCGGCGCCCGGTCTTCGCCGTCGCGGGGGCTGTCGTCGCGCTGTATGTGCTCAACGCGCTGCTGGCCGGCGAGGCGCGGGGCTTCATGGCCGTGCAGGTGGCCGGACCGCTGAACATCGGTCTCATCCTCAGCCTGATCCAGTGCGTCACCACCGTCCTGGCCGTCTGCTGGTACACGCGTCACGCCAGGACCTTCCTCGACCCTGACGGCAGGCGTCTGAGGGCCCGCTTCGAGAAGAGAGACAACGCGCGGTGACCACAGCTCTGCCACTCGCCGCCTCCGACGCGTTCCCCGTGTTCGTGGTCTTCGCCGTCTTCGTCGCCAGCACGCTGTTGCTGGCCATCTGGGTCACGACGGACCGGGTCACGCCGGGCGACTTCTACATCAGCGACGGCCGACTGACCCCGGCCCGGAACGGCATCGCCCTGTTCGGTGACTACATGTCGGCCGCGACCCTGCTCGGCTCCCCGGGCGTGATCGCGCTGACCGGGTACGACGGCATCCCCTACCTGCTGGGACCGATCGTCGCCTGGGTCGTGATGCTCCTGCTGGTCGCCGAGCCGTATCACAGCACCGGCCGGTTCACCATCGGCGACAGCCTCGCACGGCGCCTGCGCCCGCGGCCCGTCCACCGGGCCGCGGGGGTCGCCACGCTCGTCATCTGCCTCGTGTACCTCGTCGCTCAACTGGTCGGCGCCGGGGCGTTGGCCGCGCCCATCCTGGGCCTGGAGGGACAGGGGGCGCGACAGGTCATGGTCGCCTCGCTCGGACTACTGATGATCATCTACGTAGTGATCGGCGGGATGCGGGCGGCCACCGTGATCCAGTTGGTGAAGGCCGTCATCCTGCTGGGCGGGGGCGCCTTCCTGGCTTTCCTGGTCATGTCGAAGTTCAGCTGGAATCCCGCGGGGCTGCTGAACCGGGCGGCGGGCAGCAGCGGCTTGGGGGACGCCTTCCTCCAGCCCGGTGTGCGCTACGGCGACGACAGGGTCAGCAAACTCGACTCGCTGAGCCTGCAGTTGGCGGTTCTGCTGGGAGCGGCCGGACTGCCGCATCTCCTCATGCGGCTCGGCGCGGTGCCCACCGCGCGCGCGGCCCGCGGATCGGTCCAGTGGGCGACCTACCTGACGCTCGCGTTCTGTCTCCTGGCCGGGGTGATGGGATTCGGTGCCGTGGCGCTGCTGGGCAGGGGCACCATCACGGCAGACAGCGCCTCGGGCAATTCGGCCACCCTGCTGCTGGCCGAGTTCCTGGGGGGCGCGTTCCTCGTCACACTCGTCTCCTGTGTCGCTTTCACCACGGTCCTGGCCGTGGTCGCCGGGCTTGTCCTGACTGCCTCAACCGCGCTGGCACACGACGTCTACCAAGTCGGGTTCAAGAACGGCAAGGCGTCACAGAAGAGTGAACTCCTGGTCGCCAAGGGCTCGGTGCTGCTCATCGGTCTCGTCGGGACAGTGCTGTCCATGTACGCCCAGGGCCTGAACATCTCGTTCATGGTGGGTCTCGCCTTCGCCGTCGCGGGGTCCGCGATCCTGCCCGCGCTCCTCTACAGCATGTACTGGAAGGGCTTCACGACGAGAGGAGCGCTCTGGAGCATCTACGGGGGGCTCTTCGCGTCGGTGGGGCTGGTGCTGCTTTCCCCGGCCGTGTCGGGAGGTCCGACGGCACTGTTGCCGGAGGCGGACTTCGCGTTCTTCCCCCTCAGCAATCCCGCTGTGGTCTCGATCCCTCTCGGCTTCCTGCTCGGCTCGCTGGGGTCGCTCCTCGACCCGAGGGAAGTGGACGGGGCGGAGTTCACCGAAGCTGAGGTCCGCATCCTCGCGGGAGCCGGAGCCGTCCCGGAATACGAGCCGGCTGCCGGAGCGCCGCCCGACGGGCCGGAGCCGGCACCCCGATGGGGCTCCCGCTGAGAGGCGCCTGAGCCCAGAACTCCCGCACGGGCGCCGGGTCTGCGTTCCGGCGACGAGGCGGTTGCGCGCAGTCCGCAGCGGTGCGCAAGACGCCGGGAGGGGGCGTGCGCCATTACGACCATGGGGGTGCCCGGGCGTGTCCCGGGCACCCCCGTCATCGTCACCGCCAGACCTCTCCACCGGCGCCCGTCCTCTCCTGCCGGCCGCGTTGTGCCGGTCATGAGCCGACCGTCCGGCTCAAGTACCGCGTGGCTTGGCGAGGGGGGTTTCAAGCCTCGTCCCGTCGTTTCCTCGTCGGCTGTATGGACAGCATCACCCCTGAATGGAACGCTCACTACAGAGCAACGCAGTTGGCGCCGCAAGAGCGCGTCCTTTCTCGGCCGGACGGCGTCGACAGGCACGGCCCGACACGAACGAACTGGTGATCGCGTTCGTCCGCCCTTCCCTCTCGCCGACTCACCGCAGGTCCGCGACGGCGTCGGCAGCCGGACGTCCACCGCTCTGCCTTCCTCCGCAGAAGCGGACGGAACCCAACAGAGGAGACCGATGAGATTCCGCAGCGTACGACGTCCCGTTACCCGAGCCGTGACCGCCGTCGCGACGACCGTCTCCGCACTGCTGCTGTCGGTCGGCGCGCCTCCGGCGGCCTCCTCCGACTCCGGCCACGACCCGCTGGTCGTACGTACGGCGCATGGCATGGTCCGCGGCGCTGTCCGGCCCGAAGGCGGCCGCGTCTTCCAGGGCATTCCCTTCGCCGCCTCCCCCACGGGGGACTTACGCTGGCGCTCGCCCCGGCCCCCCGAGCCATGGTCCGGCGTGCGGGACGCCACCGCACCGGCCAGTCCCTGCCCCCAGTTGCCGCTGACACTGCTCCCTGACGGGGGGCCGGTCCTTCCGGGTGACTCCAACCGCACCGGCAGTACGTCGGAGGACTGCCTGTACCTGAATGTATGGACCCCGCCCCGTACCGCCGGCAGGACACTGCCGGTGCTGGTGTGGCTGCACGGCGGCGGCAACTCCTACGGCGCCGGCAGCGACTACAACGGAGCGGCGCTTGCCGCGCGGGGTCTGGTCGTCGTCACCGTCAACTACCGTCTCGGAGCACTGGGTTTCCTCGCACACCCCGCCCTGTCGGCCGAGAGCACCCACCAAGCCTCCGGCGACTACGGACTGATGGACCAGCAGGCCGCGCTGCGCTGGGTACAGCGCAACATCGGTGCGTTCGGCGGCGACCGGACCAGGGTCACGCTCGGCGGCCAGTCCGCCGGGTCCCTGGACACCTGCCTCCACATCGCCTCGCCGACCGCACGGGGTCTGTTCCACCAGGCCGTCCAGCAGAGCGGCAACTGCGTTTCCGCCGACGCTCTCAACCCACTCCCCCTCGCCGCCGCCGAGAGAAGGGGACAGAGCTTCGCGGCGTCGGTCGGCTGCACCGACCCGTCCCGCGTACCGGCGTGCCTGCGCGCCGTACCGACCGGGGCGCTCATCCGCGGTGCACCGGGGGCGACTTCCCTGTGGACGCCGAACACCGGACCGTCCATCCTTCCGATCCCGCCGCACAGGGCGTGGGCCGAGGACCGGGTGAACGCGGTCCCGACGCTGAACGGCAGCACGCATGACGAGTACCGGTACTTCACGGCGCTCAACGTGGACCTGCTCGGCGGCGGGCCACTCACGCCCCAGACCTATGCCGCCTTGATCAGGCTGCAGCAACCGGACCGGGCTGCGGCCGTTCTCGACACGTATCCGGCGTCCGCCCACCCCTCCCCGAACCTGGCCTATTCCGCCGTCGGCACCGACCAGCGGTTCGCCTGCCCCGCGCGTGCCGACGACCGCCTGTACAGCGGCCGGGTCCCCGTCTACGCCTATGAGTTCAACGATCCCCAGGCACCACCGTTCATCCCGGCGCCGCACACTCCGCAGGGCGCCTTCCACGCGTCGGAACTGGCCTATCTGTTCCCGATGGACGCCCTGCCACTCACTACTGCGGCACAGCGCCGGCTGTCCGTCACGATGACCGGATACTGGGCCCGCTTCGTCGCCACCGGCAACCCCAACGGGCCCGGCGCCCCCATCTGGCCGCGATACACCGCCGACCGTGACCGCATCCAGGTTCTGGCTCCGGACCGCACCGCTCCCACCACTGGTTTCGCGGCCGACCACCACTGCGCGTTCTGGCAGCCGGACGCCACCTCCTGACGGAGCCCACACTGTGCGCGGCAGGTCCGCATCCGTCGCACGGGTGGGATCCCTTGGGCGGCCTCCGCCCCGCAACTACGGGGAGCCGCCCCGGGTCCCGCAGGATCCTCGCCTCCTCCTCGGCAGACCGTGCTTCCGGGCCACCGCCGTGAGCTGTCCCGGCCTACCTCACCGACAACCAACAGTTGACGACACGACCGTGACGCGTGTCGCCGAGGGAGCCCTCGTCACAAAACGCCGTGGTGGGAGGCGAGGGCCATCAACGCGATGCGCAGCGGCTCGATCTCGAGGGAAGTGGCCGGTTCGAACCAACGGGCCACCGCGGTTCCGCTCGCCGTTCTGAGCGTGAAGCGGGCGAGTTCGCCCGACACCTCGGGGTGATGGCTCAGGTCGAATACGACGCTCAGGGAATCCTGGGCCCAGGCCAACAACGCGTCGCGGTAGTGGCGCAGTTCGGCCAGGGCCGCCGTACTGGCGTCCTGCCGCAACATGCCCACCGCGAGCAGCAGCTCCAGGCTGTGCGGGTGGCGTTGGAAGCTGTCCCTGATGGATCCGAGGAAGGCGTCCAGCCGCTGCGCAACGTCAGCGCCGGGTACGTCGACCGGAGGAAGGGCCGCCAGCAAGGAGATTCTTGCGCGTTGGAGCACCGCGACGTAGATGCCGTCCTTGCTGCCGAAGTGCCAGTAAATAGAACTGGCGGGGAGTCCGCATGCGGCGGAGATCATCGATATGGACGTGGCGGCGTAACCGTGCTGGGACATCAGCTCGGTTGCCGTGCCGAGAATCGCGTCGTGGGACCGCATGCCGCGATCCCGAGCCGATGCCTCCGTCATACGCCGACTCTAGATCAGCCGCGGACCTGAGGAGAGTCCCCGGGGCGGTCGGCCCGATGGAGCGCACAACCGCCCGGGATGTGCGCTCTTCGCTCGGACCGCACAGAGCCGGCCTCGCGGCCGCCATTGTTCGGGGAATGTACGGGCGTCGGCGCGGCCGCCTGGAGGGCGGCTTGATGTGGTTAGCATCGACGGGGTAGCCGCACGTGAGAGGCAGTGATGACGGAGTCCAGGGGCCTCGTGCTGATCGTCGAGGACGAGCGCCACATCGCCGATGTGCAAAGGCTCTACTTGGCGCGCGAGGGCTTCGGTGTCCACGTCGAGACCGACGGGATTGCCGGGCTCGCGGCCGCGAGACGGATGCACCCGGTGGCGATCGTGCTGGACATCGGTCTGCCGGGCCTGGACGGCATCGCCTTCTGCCGTGCACTGCGTGACGTCGGCGACTGGACGCCGGTGCTGCTGGTCACCGCGCGCGGTGAGGAGGCCGACCGGATCCTCGGGCTCGAGTTGGGGGCGGACGACTACCTGACCAAGCCGTTCTCACCGCGCGAGCTGGTCGCCCGGGTCAAGACCGTGCTGCGCCGGGCGGCCGGGCCGCCGGGGCAGACCGAGAGCGTCGGCCGGCTCAGCGTGGACCCGATCAGCCGCACCGTGCGCTGCGACGGCGAGCCGGTCGAGCTCACCGCCACCGAGTTCAACCTGCTCACGTACCTGCTCCAGCACGTGGGCCAGGTCTTCACCCGTGAGCAGCTGCTCGCGCGGGTCTGGGGGTACCCGGGCTACCGCGACACCCGGATGGTCGACGTCTTCGTCTCACAACTGCGCGCCAAGCTCGGCGAGGCGAGCCCGATCCGTACGGTCCGCGGCGTCGGCTACAGCGCGACGGCCTCCGGCAGGTGAACCGCCCCCGCTCCCGTCGTGGCTCGCTCGCACGCAACATCGTGGTGCTGACCACCGTGGTGGCAGCGCTCGCGGCGGCGTTGACCGGGCTGATCGCCTGGCAGACCGCCGAGCACGGCGCGGAGCGGCGCGAGCGCGACCAACTGAAGCGCCAGGCAACGGTGCTGAGCCGCCTGCCCGCCATGTCCGAAGCCCTTTTTACCGGCGCCCAGGTGCTGGCCGGGCCGAACAGCGTGCAGCTGGCCGTCATCGCCCCGGACGGAACGGTGAGCGGAACCGCTACCCCAGCCGTCGACATGGCGTCGAAATCGGACCTGCTGGCGGGAGAGCCGGTCTCCACCAACAGCGTCCTGGGCGGCCAGGACGTGCTGCTGGTGGGGCAGCCGGGCGTGCGCGGCGGCGCGATCGTGCTGACCGAGCCGTACACGGTCGTCACCCAGAACACGAACCAGATCCGCCGCAATGTGATTGCGCCGCTGATCGTCGGGATGCTCGGCGCGGCACTGGCCGGAGCGCTCCTGGCCCGCCGCATCGCCCGCCCGCTCGCGACGGCCGCACAGATCGCGCACCGGCTCGCCGACGGCGAACGCGGGGTACCGGCCCCGGTCGACGGCCCACGGGAGACCGCGGACATCGGGCGCGCCCTCAACGTCCTGGACGAAGCGCTGGCGCACAGCGAGAACCGGCAGCGGGAGTTCCTGCTCTCCGTCTCCCACGACCTGCGCACCCCGCTGACCGCGCTGCAGGGATACGCCGAAGCACTTGCCGACGGCCTGGTCGAGCCGGACCAACTGCCCGAGGTCGGCGGCATCCTGGCCGACGAGACCCGGCGCCTGGACCGCTTCCTGGGCGACCTGCTGGACCTGGCCCGGCTGGAGGCGGACGACCTCCGCCTCGACACGGCCCCGACCGACATCTCCGCACTCGTCGCCGAGGCCGCTGCCTTCTGGGCCGGCCCCTGCGCACGCCACGACGTCGACCTACGGCTCGAGCGGTCCGGGCATCCCGTCGTCACCACGGACGCCTTCCGGGTTCGCCAGCTGATCGACGGCCTGGTGCAGAATGCCCTACGGGTCACGCCCGAGGGCGCACCCCTGGTCCTCGCCGTCCGCGCAGCTGCGGGCGGCGCGGCCGAACTGCAGGTCCGCGACGGTGGACCCGGCCTGAGCGACGACGACGTCCGCATTGCCTTCGACAGCGGCGCCCTCCACGAGCGCTACCGGGGCACCCGCCCGGTCGGCAGCGGCCTGGGCCTGGCCATCGCCCACCGCCTGACCGGCCGCCTCGGTGGCGTCATCGGTGTCGAAGGGCACGGCCCGGAAGGCGGCGCCTGCTTCACCGTCACCCTCCCGCCGTCACCCGACGGCGCTTGAGAACTCGCGAGCCCTCGTCCGGGCGCGCAGCCGCCCGTACATTCCCCGAACAATGCGCCAAAGGCCCCCTTACACGCGCCGCGCACAGTGAGGCCCCATGAAAACCGAATCGGCCGAGGGGCCTGGACTGCTCCACCGGAGCGGGCGCTGGTGCGCCCGGCACGCCTGGCGGGTTGTCGCGGTGTGGGTGCTTCTCCTTGTCGGCCTCGGGCTGGCCAACCACAAGTGGGGCGGCACCTTCGCGGACAGCTTCTCCCTGCCCGGCACCAGTGCGCAGACCGGTGCCGACCTGCTCAAGGCCCACACCAGCACTTCCGGTGGCACAGCCGCCCCGATCGTGATCAAGTCCGACCGGGGTTCGGTCGCCAGTCACCGGGCCGCGATCGACGCGGCCGTCAACAACCTGGATCAGCTGCCGAACGTTCTCTCGGTGGCCGACCCGCTCACCACGCCCGGGGCGGTCTCCGCGAACGGCGACATCGCCCAGATGACCGTCCGCTTCAGCAGCAACCCGGCGAGTTTCGACCGCTCCTATCTCGCCCGGGTCGACACCGCCGTCGAGCCACTGCGCACCGACCACGTCACCGTCGAATACGGGGACCCGCTCGGGCAGCTGGCCGCGCCCAAATCTGCCGACCGCGCCTCGGAGGCCATCGGTCTGGCTGTCGCCGTCCTCGTGCTGCTGATCGGCTTCGGCAGCGTCGCCGCCACCGGACTGCCGCTGCTGACGGCCGTGCTCGGCCTGGCCGTCGGCCTGGGCGGCCTCGGCCTGCTCGCCTCGCACTTCAGCTTCGCGCAGGCGTCCCCGACCCTGGCCGCGATGATGGGCCTCGGCGTCGGCATCGACTACGCGCTCTTCCTCGCCACCCGCTACCGCGCCCTGCTGCACTCCGGGATGGAACCCGCTGAGGCGGTCGGGCGCACCGTTGCCACCAGCGGCCGTGCCGTGCTGGTCGCCGCCGCCACGGTTGCCATGGCGCTGGGCGGGCTCTACGTCTCCGGCATGAGCTTCATCGGCACCCTCGGCGTCGCGGCCGGGCTCAGCGTCGTCGTGGCCGCGGCAGCGTCCGTGACACTGACCCCCGCACTGCTGGGTCTGCTCGGCCGCCGCATCGACCGCCTTCACGTGCGCACGCCGGTCGCCGAACCCACCGGCGAGTCGGACGTGTGGCACCGCTGGGCCGTCAAGGTCAGCCGGCGCCCCTGGCTCTTCCTGATCAGCGGCCTGCTCCTGCTCGGCACACTCTCCATTCCGGTCGCGTCCCTGCAGCTGGGCCACGTCGACGCCGGAGCACAGCCCACCGGCCGCACCGACCGCCGTGCCTACGACCGGATCACCGAGGGATTCGGCCCCGGCGCCAACGGGCCCCTCACCGTCGTCACCCACCTCGACAGCCGGCAGGTCGCCAGCCGGACCGAGCGCCAGGACCTCGCCACCTCGCTCCGGCACACACTGGCCGCCGTGCCTGGCGTCGCCTCCGTGACACCCCCGGCCCCCAGCCCCGACCACGACCTGCTCATCACCACCGTCACCCCCACCACCGGCCCGCAGGAGCAGGCCACCACCGACCTGATCCACACATTGCAGAACGACACGGTGCCGCAAGCGCTGTCCGGCACCGGTGCCACCGGCTACATCACCGGCACCACCGCCGCCACCCAGACCTTCACCGATACCCTCGTCGCCAAACTGCCCCTGATCATCGGTGTGGTCGTCGCCGCCGCGTTCCTGCTGCTGCTCACCGTCTTCCGCAGCCTGCTGATCGCGCTCAAGGCCGCCGTGCTCAACCTGTTCTCCATCGCCGCCTCCTACGGCGTGGTCGTCGCGGTCTTCCAGTGGGGCTGGGGCGGCGCGCTGTTCGGCGTCACCGAGAAGGTTCCCGTCGAGTCCTACGTGCCGATGATGATGTTCGCCATCGTCTTCGGGCTCTCCATGGACTACGAGGTCTTCCTGCTCTCCCGGATCCGCGAGACCTGGCTGCACCGAAAGGACAACCACCTGGCCGTCGCCACCGGTCTCGCCGCCACGGCCCGCGTCATCACCTGCGCAGCGCTGATCATGACCAGCGTCTTCCTGGCGTTCCTGCTCTCCACGAACGTCGCCGTCAAGATGCTCGCGCTCGGCCTCGGCGTCAGCGTCATCATCGACGCCACCGTGGTCCGCCTGATCCTGGTGCCCGCGTCCATGTACCTCTTCGGGCGCGCCAACTGGTGGCTACCCGGCTGGCTGGACCGGCTGCTTCCGCATCTCGACCCGGAAGGACCCGCCGCCACGCCCACCTCCCCGCCCGTACCCGCCCCCGCGCCTGCACCTGCACCTGCACCCGCGCCCGCGCCCGCCCGAGGAGACCAGCGATGAAGCACCGACTGATGAAGACGCGGGCAGCCATGCGCCGCCACCTCGTCCTCACGGTCTCGACCACCGTGGTCCTGGTAGCCGCCGTCGCCACGGGCGTCGCCGAGTTCACGGCCCGCAACATGATCCAGAACCGCATCGCCGAAGCAGCCCCCTCCCTCGGCGACAACGTGGCGGTCAGCGTGGCCGGCGACTGGGCCCTGTGGGACCTGGCACACAAGAACATCCCCAGACTCGACATCAGCAGCGACGACGCCCACCTCGGACACCTCTCCCAGGTCTCCGTACACGCACGGCTCGACGACGTCCGCCTCGGCAGCGCGGCCACCGTCGGCAGCACCCACGCCCAGGTGACCGCCCGGACGCAGTCCCTCGCCGCCGCGATCCAGACCGCCGCCCCGTCCGTGCCGGTCGCCTCGGTCACCACCGATCCGGCGAAGGGAACCATCCTCGCCGCCGTCGGCCCGGCCGGTGCCGGACAGCTGACGCTGCGTCCCGTACTCAGGGACGGGAAGGTCACCCTCGCCGTCGACGGGCTCACCGTGTTCGGCCGCTCCGTCCCCACCAGCAGGCTCGGGACGGGGAACGGCGGCCCTGGATCGGCGCCGGGCGCGCAGAAGGACTACCCGCTCGGACTCAAAGCCACCTCCGTGCACGTCCAGCCGGACGGCCTGCACATCGCCCTGACGGGCGGCCCCAGCACCCTGGCCGGCGCCTGACGACCGGATACGCCACACATCAGCGGGGCTTGCAGCGCTGCAGCATGCCGGACGGCCGAGTACTGACGGGAAGCTGACGGCCGGTTCGCCGCCGCGTCAGGAGCACGTCATGGTGTGCGGCTCCGGTGTCAGAAGGACCTCAGCAAGGCCGCGCGATCCGTCAGTACGGCACTTCCATGAGACAGCCCGCTCCTTCCCCACTCCCATTCACCCCTGACCCAGCCCCCACGCTCGTCTCATGGTGGTCGCGCGCACACTGACCCTCCGAACTGTGGTGTCCCACCACATGTGACCCTGACCTGCGTCTTCCTACGGTGTGGCGACACGCAAACGTCCCCGCCAACTGTCCGGAAGTGGTGTCCATGGCCGCCCCCGCAACCGCTCCACCAGCACCCAGCTCACTCAAGCGCATCGTCGCCGCGAGCCTCATCGGCACCACCATCGAGTGGTACGACTTCTTCCTCTATGGATCGGCCGCGGCGCTGGTCTTCAACAAGCTGTTCTTTCCCGGCTCCGACCCGCTCGTCGGAACCCTGCTGTCGTTCCTCACCTACGCCGTCGGTTTCGCCGCCCGGCCGCTCGGTGCGCTCGTCTTCGGGCACTACGGCGACCGGCTCGGCCGTAAGAAGCTGCTGGTGCTGAGTCTGCTGCTGATGGGCGGGGCGACCTTCGCCATCGGGCTGCTGCCGACGCACGCGACCGTCGGCAGCGCCGCGCCCGTACTGCTGACCGTGCTGCGGCTGGTGCAGGGATTCGCGCTCGGCGGTGAGTGGGGCGGAGCCGTGCTGCTGGTGTCGGAGCACGGAGATGCCGAGCGACGCGGGTTCTGGGCCTCGTGGCCGCAAACGGGCGCGCCGGCCGGGCAGTTGCTCGCCACCGGGGTGCTCTCCGCGCTCACCGCGCTGCTGTCGGACGCCGCGTTCACCTCGTGGGGCTGGCGCATACCGTTCCTGCTCTCCGGTGTTCTGGTGGTCGTCGGTTTGTGGATTCGTCTCTCTGTCGATGAATCACCGGTCTTCAAGGCGGCGTTGGCGCAGGCCGAGGAGCGCAGGGCGGCAGCGGGCCAGGTCGAGAAGATGCCGCTCGTCTCCGTGCTGCGACACCACTGGCGCGATGTGCTGGTGGCCATGGGGGCCCGGATGGCGGAGAACATCAGCTACTACGTGATCACCGCGTTCATCCTGGTGTACGCGACGACCGCGGTGGAACTGAGCAAGCAGACCGCGCTGAATGCCGTACTCATCGCCTCTGCCGTGCACTTCGTGGTGATCCCGGCGTGGGGCGCTCTGTCGGACCGCATCGGGCGCAGGCCCGTGTATCTCATCGGTGCGATCGGGGTCGGTGCCTGGATGTTCCCCTTCTTCGCGCTCATCGACAGGGGGAGCTTCGGCAGTCTGCTGCTCGCCGTCACGGTGGGACTCGTCCTGCACGGGGCGATGTACGCGCCGCAGGCGGCCTTCTTCGCCGAGATGTTCTCGACGCGTATGCGCTACTCCGGGGCCTCCATCGGTGCGCAGTTCTCTTCCGTCGCGGCCGGTGCGCCCGCGCCGTTGATCGCGACCGCGCTGCTCGCCGACTATGACTCGTCGACGCCGATCGCCTTGTACGTCATCGCCGCGGCACTGCTCACCGTGGTGGCCATCGGCTGCGCCAAGGAGACCCGGCATCGCGATCTGACCGCTCTCGAGCCCGAGCCGGCGGAGAGCACTCCGGCGACCCGGCCGGCGGATGCACGGACTGCCTGAGGGCCCGCAGTTGTACGGATCGAACGCACCGCGCGGGCCCCGAAGGGGGTCGGCGCGGTGGCGCGTTCAGTGGGCGACGGCCGCGGACATCGCATGCAGGCGCAGCGCGAGCTGGATCTCCAGCGACCTGGCCGGGGACTGCCAGTCGGGGCCGAGCAGTCTGCCTATGCGTTCCAGGCGCTGGGCCACGGTGTTCACATGCACATGGAGATCGTCCTTCGTACGGGCCGGGCTCATACCGCTCGCGAAGTACGCGTCGAGCGTATGGACCAGGTCGGTGCCGCGCCGCCGGTCGTAGTCGACGACCTCGCCCATCGTGCGCCGTACGAAACCGTCGATGTCGCCGGGGTCGGCCAGCAGCAGGCCGAGGAATCCCAGGTCTTGTGCCGCCGCGCCCTGGCCGGAGCGGCCGAGCAGCCGCAGGGCATCGAGGCAGCGCCGCGCCTGTGCGTACGCCCCGGCTATCGGGCTCGGATCGCCGACGGGCGCCATGACGGGCGAGGACGCGCCGACGGTGACCGACTCCCGTACCGTCCCGCTCAGTTGTCTCGAGGTCTGGCGAGCGAGCTCGGCCGCGCTGTCATCGGGGCCGAGCGGAAGCAGCAGTACGGTGCCTCCGTCACGGGCCGCGGCCAGGCCCGAGCGGGTCGCGGCCAGGTGCGAGGCGGCCGACCACAGGCGCTGCCGGTCGGCGGTCCGGCGGTCTGCGGTCTCCCGGCCGGAGGTGTCCGAGGTGCCCGAGTCGGGTCCGTCGATCCTGGCGGCCAGCACCACATGCGGTGCGTCGAGGTCGGCCTGCAACCGCGCCGCCCGTTCCCGCAGCAGCCGGGGGTCTCGGTCCGGTGCGTCGAGGAGATCGTCGAGCAGTTCACCCCGTACTCGTTGTTCGGCGTCGTGGGCGGATCGCCGGGCGAGCAGCAGGAGGGAGGTGACCATGGCCGCACGCTCCATGGTGCGCCGGTCGACGGGGTCGAGGTCGGGATGGCTGCGGAGCACCAGGGCGCCCAGCAGCTCGCCGCCCGCCGATACGGCGGCCACCCAGTCCTGCCCGTGCCGAACCGCCCGGCCGTCGGTGCCGGTGGCTTCGAGGCCGCTTTCCGTGAACTCGACCGTACCGTCCAGGACTTCGGAGAGCGCGGCGGCCACGTCATGGACACCTCCGCCTCGGAGCACCACCTCGGTCAGCCGGTCGTGGACCTCCGAGGCACGCTCGATGACACCGCTGTGGTCCTTGATGATCTCGTTGGCCCGCTCCAGCTCGGCGAGCGCCGAGCGGGTCTCCGCCAGCAGGTTCGCGGTGTCGATGGCGACGGCGGCATGGGCGGCGAAGGAGCCGAGCAGCGCGACCTGTTGCCGTTCGAAGACCCTGGCGCGGCGGTCGGCGGCGAAGAGCACGCCGATGACCTGGCTGCCGAGCATCAGCGGCACTCCAAGAATGGCCACCAGGCCCTCGTCGCTCACGGCCGTGTCGATCGTCCTTGTGTGCTCGAACCGCTCGTCGTCGAAATAGCTGTCGGTGACATAAGGACGGGCCGTCTGGGCGACGAGGCCGCCGAGCCCCTCCCCCATGCCCAGCCGCAGCTGCTGGAAGCGTGCGGACACCGACCCCTCGGTGACTCGCATATAGGTGTCGCCCGCTGCCGGGTCGTTGAGGCTCAGATAAGCGACTTCCGTGCCCAGCAGCGAGCGGGCGCGCTGCACGATCGCTCGCAGCACGGCGTCGAGATCACGCAGACCTGCCAGGTCGTGCGCGGTCTCGAAGAGCGCGGAGAGCTCGGCCTCGCGGCGCCGGCGCCCCTCCAGCTCGGCCCGCACCCGCAGCGCGAGCTGTTTGGCGTGCTCGAGGGAGGCGAGAGTCCCGGCCCCGGCTCCGCTCGCGCGGGCGAGCAGCGCCGGCCGGTCGTACGCCTCCGCGTCGGCGCCGCGTGCGAGGAGCTCCAGGTAGGAGGCTTGATCGTGGGACATGAACACAGGATTCCTGCCGTACGGGCGTTCGCACCAGCCCTGTGGACAACGAAGCCGTTGTGGACAAATGAGGGACCCTAGTGGGCGGTCCAGCCGCCGTCGAGGGCGAGAGACGTGCCGGTGATGAAGGATGCCTGCGGCGTGCACAGATACAGCACTGCTTCGGCGACCTCCTCAGGCTCGACGAGCCTCTTGATCGCGGAGTCCTTGAGCAGTACGTCCACGAGGACTCGGTCCTCGGCCACCGAGTGGGCCGCCGCCTGGTCCGCGATCTGCTTCTCGACCAGTGGCGTACGCACATAGCCGGGATTGACGCAGACGGAGGTCACCCCGTGCGGAGCGCCCTCGAGAGCCGCGGTTTTCGAGAGTCCCTCGAGACCGTGTTTGGCGGCCACATACGCGGACTTGAAGGCCGAGGCGCGCAGCCCATGGACGGACGAGATATTGATGATCCGGCCCCAGCCCTGCGCGTACATATGCGGCAGCGCGCCCCTGATCAGCCGGAACGGCGCTTCCAGCATCACCGTGAGCACGGTGTGGAAAACGTCGGGCGGGAATTCCTCGATGGGACGGACCAGTTGCAGCCCGGCATTGTTGACCAGGATGTCCGCTCCGGCGGCGGCGGCCTCCGCCGCGTCGAGATCGGTGAGGTCCAGGAGCCGCGGTTCGACGGCCCCGGCCAGTCCCCGGGAGTGCGCGGCGAGGGCTTCGAGGCCCTCGTGGTCCCGGTCGACGGCCATGACCTTCGCACCGGCGGCCGCGAGCCGCAGCGCGCAGGCACGGCCTATGCCGCCCGCCGCGCCGGTGACGAGCGCGGTACGGCCGCCGAGGTCGAGGGCGACGGGAGAAGCGTCGGGACGAGGTGGGGTACCTGGTGCGGTGGGCGCGGTCATGCTTCGCACCCTAGGCAGTGGTCATCCCCCGACCGATGTGGTCAGCGCCCATACTTCACTGCTCGACGGTGGGCTGGAACCATGCCGGTCCTTCGGTGAACGCCTGCTTGATCCGGAAGAGCGAGAACTCCTTGAGCTCCGGCAGCGCGTCCACGGAGAACCACCCCACCTCCAGCGACTCGTCGTCGTTGACACGTGCCTGGCCGGCCACCGCGCGGCAGCGGAAGCTGATGTCCATGAACTGGCACTGGTCGCCGTTGGGGTAGGTGACCGGCTTGCGCAGCGCCTGGACCAGCACGACCCGCTCCGCGACACAGCGCACCGCGGTCTCCTCGTACACCTCGCGCACGGCCGTCACCGCAGGCTGCTCGCCCGGCTCCGGAATCCCGCCGATGACGGACCATTTGCCGGTGTCGGCACGTCTCCCCAGCAGCACCCGCCCCTGGTCGTCGAAGACGACCGCGCTGACGCCCGGCAGGAGGAGGAGCTGGTGGCCTGCGGTGGCCCGGAGCTCACGGATGAAGTCGGGGGTTGCCATGACTTCGACCCTAACCGGCGTCGACCGTGCCCCGCTCGGTCGTGCCCTGCTCGGTCATGCCCTGCTCAGCGCCACCCTGCCCGGCCTTCCGCTGCCGCCCGGCCCGCACCGCCCGTGTGACGACCCAGCCCACGCCGCCCGCCGCGACCAGCACCAGGATACCTTCGGGCCAGGTCCCGAGCCGTGTCGCCGGCGTGAGCGAGGAACGCAGCGGCACTTCGGCGACCAGCGCGCCCGGCGTGAACATCTTCGTCTTCTGGACGATCTTCCCGTCCGGCATGATCACGGCACTGACACCGCTGGTCACAGGGACCACGACGGAGCGCCCGTGCTCGACGGCCCGCACCTGCGACATCGCCAGTTGCTGATACGTCATCTCGCTGCGGCCGAAGGTGGCGTTGTTGCTCGGTACGGAGATGAGCTGGGCCCCGCCGGTGACCGTGTCACGCACCGCGTCGTCGAACGCCGCCTCGAAGCAGGTGACCATGCCCACCTTGGTGCCCGCCAGGTCGAAGAGGCCCACCTTGCGCCCAGGTCCGAAGTCCCGCCGCACCCGGTCGACGTCGGAGCTGAAGAGGCGTACGAAGGAGCGCATCGGGATGTACTCGCCGAACGGCTGGACATGCCGCTTGTCGTAGGTGTCGACGGGGCCACGCGTGGGGTCCCATTCGATCAGGGTGTTGCGCAGCTTGCCCGTGTCGGGAGTGACGACCGCGCCGACGACGGTCGGCACGCCGATCGCCCTCACCGCTTCGTCGATGACCAGCTTGGCGTCGGCGTTGCGGTACGGGTCCAGGTCCGAGGAGTTCTCCGGCCACAGGACGAAGTCCGGCTTGGCCACCTTGCCCGCCTTCACGTCGGCGGCGAGCTGCTCGGTGCGACGGACGTGGTTGTCGAGGACCGCGCGGCGCTGGGAATTGAAGTCGAGTCCCAGTCGCGGCACATTGCCCTGGATCACGGCAACGTTCGCGGTGCCGTCCTCGGCGGAGTCGTCGACGAGCGGCAGAGCGGCGAGGGCCGCCGTGACCGGGAGGAGCACGGCGAGCAGCGCCGACGCCGCGGCGCCGCGCGGGAGCTCGCCGGTACGCCGGTAGGCACGGATTCGGCGGACTGTCTCGTACAGTCCGAAGCCGCACAGTACGACCGCGAAACTCAGCACCGGTGTTCCGCCCAGCGCCGCGAGCGGCAGGAAGAAACCGTCCGCCTGTCCGAAGGCGATCTTGCCCCAGGGGAAGCCGCCGAACGGCACGCGCGCCCGTACGGCCTCGCTCACGATCCAGACGGCCGCACCCCACACCGGCCACACAGGGAGCCGGGAGACCGCGGCGACACCCACGCAGGCGAGCGCGACGAACACCGCCTCCACCGCGGCCAGCGCCACCCACGGCGCGGGGCCGACCTCCTCGCCCGTCCAGATGAGCAGCGGCAACAGAAAGCTGAGGCCGGTGAGGTAGCCCAGGCCGAACGCGGGCCTCAGCCGGCGCCCGTACAGGGTCCAGCCGAGCAGAGCGAGGCCGGGCAGGGCCAGCCACCACAGGGGACGCGGCGGGAAGCTCGCGAAGAGCAGCACACCGGACAGGACGGCGGCACCCGGCCGCAGAAGGCGCCGCGGCAGCGGTCGGTCGGCGGCGGGGGCGGACTGTCGGGCGTCGACGGTGGTGATGGTGGCGCTCACCCGGCGGATTCTACGGCGCCGGGCTGTGCCCCGGCAGTCCGGTCCTTCGTCGGCCGACGCACAGACCGGCCGTACCCGCTCCCGCACCGACCGGCCGCACCCGCACCCGCTCCCGCTCCCGCACCGGCACCGACCGCTGCACCGGCCCCTGCGCCGACTGCCGGATCGTTCCTGCGCAATCCATCCACAAACACCTGCCACTGCCGTTACCGTGTGCGCCAGTCCTGCCACCCGAGGCGATTCAGCTGCTGCGGCAGGGCCCGTCACAGGGTCGGGGGGTCGACGGGATGGTTGCACCGGACAGCCGGTCCGCCACGCGGGAGCGCGGCCGCGCGACCGATGTCGCCGGCGTTGTCGTCCTCAGCGGGTGCGCCGTGTGGTCGCTGATCAGCGCGACCGGACGCGAGGCACGGCCCGAGGGCGTCCTGCTCGCTGTGTTCGCCGTCGCCGCCGGCTATGCCTGCGGCCGTATCTGCGGCACGCTCCTGCCGGTGGCGGCCGCCTCGGCCGCCGCGCTGGCCGCGCTCGGCCTGGCGATCGCCTCACGCCAGGGTGTGCCCGGCGCGATCGCCGGGACGTCCATCCAGCCGGGGCACACGGGTGCGGCTGCGGCGCTGCTGGTCCTCGGTGCCGGTGCAGCCTGCTGCGCCGCCGCGGCAGCCCGTCCGGCCGCGCTGCGCCTCGCGCTGCGGATGCTCGCTCTCGCCGTCGCCTGCACCGCGGCGGCGATCGGTTCCGTCGCCGGGGCCGCGGCGGCCGTCGGCATACTGCTCTGCTCCCTCGCAGCGGTCCGGATGCGTCATCGGACAGTGGCGCTCGCCGGCCTCGCCCTTGCCACCGGTCTGGTGGTTGCCGCCTCATGGGGCGTGGCCGAGGACACCCTTCCGGACGGGCTGTCGGTCTCGCTGCAGGGCCAGCTCACCCAGAACCGGGTGGCTCTGTGGCGGGACGCGATCACTCTCGCCGAGGACGATCCGGTACGGGGTGTGGGCCCCGGCCGGTTCGGCAAGCTCAGCGCCACCGCGTACGAGTCGCTGGGGTCCGACGGCAAGCCGCACTCGGCATCGCTGCAGCAGGCGGCCGAGCAGGGCGCGGTGGGCGTGGCCCTGCTCGGTGCGGCGTTCGGCTGGATGCTGTACGGCTTGTGGCGCTCGCCGCGCTCCACCCAGGTCGTGCTGAGCGCGGGAGCCGCGCTCACGGCGCTGGCGGTCCTGGCGAGCGTCGGCAACGCGCTGAGCTTCACGCCTGTTACTGCGGGCGCAGGGCTGCTCGCGGGACTGGCGACGGCGCGTGCGGCGGGAGAGGGCTCGACAGAGCGCGGTGCGCACACAGACCGGTGGGCGGACACGGCGAACAGCCGGTAGGCGTGCCCCGGAGGGAACGCCGGCTCAGAGGGCCGGAGGGAACGGTGGCTCAGAGGGAACGGTGGCTCAGATCCCGACGGTCTTATTGCTCCCCGCGAGTCCGAGCCGACCGCGGATGGCTCGTACGGCGGCCTCCGCGTCGTCCACGGTCACGGTGAAGGTCCTGCCGTCGCCCAGCGTGACGACGATGCCCTCACCCCGGCGCACGACAACGGCTGTGCCTCGCTCCGGACGCCAGCGGTAGCCCCAGCCGCCCCACTGTCGCGGGGTGACCTTCGGAGCGAACTCGGCGCCCACCACATGGTCGAGCGGGATACGCCGGCGCGGCAGACCGATATGACCGCAGCGCACCTCGACCGCGTCGCTGTCGACCCTGACCGCCACATGGACGAAGGCGAGGGTCCCGAAGAGGATCAGCAGGCCGGCTGCCACGCAGCCGATCACCGACATCAGCAGCGGAGCGATGCCCGAGGTCCAGGCGGAGTCGACGGCGAGCTCGATGCCGAGCGCCAGGCAAGCGGCGCCCACAGCGGCGAGCAGCCACTGAGCACGGTTGGTCGCCCGGCCGGTCCAGACGGCGGGAAGGGGCTCTGCGGCGTGCCCCTCGACGCGGAAGTGGTCCCTCATGGCTAGCAGCGTACTCACGTTCCGCCTGCTGGGTATGGTCCCGGCCACAAGGATCAACCGTAGGGATCGTGCCTGCCGCCGGGTCCGCCGACCGGGCGTGGCAGGGGCTGGAGCCGCTCAGAGCGCCGGGCTGACAGCCTGGAGCAGGCGGCCTTCGGCATAGCTGAGGGCCTGATCGGGCAGAGCGGAATCACGGCCGCTGAGCAGCACCGTGAGCCGGGGGCTCGGCTCGGCGTCGGGGGCGGGCAGCTCGCCGATACGGCGCAGCGCCTGGGCGGCGACCGCCCCGGCCGAACCGTGCAGCACCACCGGTGGCAGACCGGGCGGCTGCACTGCGGCGCGGATACGTTCGGCGACCAGCTCGTAATGGGTGCAGCCCAGGACAACGGCCCTTACATCGTGTGGTGTGAGGGCGGCCGCCGCGGCCAGGGCACGGTCGATGGCAGCCTCGTCGGCCTGCTGAACGGCGTCCGCGAGACCGGGGCAGGGAACCTCGGTGACGGCGACCGAGTCGGCGAAGTCCCGGATGAGGCCGCGCTGGTAGGGGCTGCCGGTGGTGGCGGGAGTGGCCCAGATGGCGACGGGCCCGCCGCCGGCCGAGGCCGGTTTGATCGCGGGGACCGTACCTATGACCGCGAGACCGGGCTCCAGCTCCGCACGGAGCGTGGCCAGCGCGTGCACCGATGCGGTGTTGCAGGCGACGATCAGCGCGTCGGGGCGGTGCGCGGCGGCCGCGCGGGCGGCGGCGAGCGCGCGGGCGGTGACATCGTCCGGCGTACGCGGCCCCCACGGCATGCCGTCGGGGTCGGAGGAGAGAACGAGATCCGCGTCCGGCCGCAGCCGACGTACCGCGGCGGCCGCCGCCAGCAGGCCGATTCCGGAGTCCATGAGCGCGATCTTCACCCGGTCACCATAGTCGACTGCCCTTGCGGTACCGGTGCGGTGGGGCAGACTGCGGCGAATGAGCGCCCTTGCCTGGATCGCCCTCGGATCGCTGGCCGCATGGGGATGGCTGCTGCTGGGACAGGGCTTCTTCTGGCGTACGGACCAGCGGCTGCCCCGGCGTGAAGCTCCCTCGAAGTGGCCGGATGTGGCCATTGTCGTGCCCGCCAGGGACGAGGCCGAGGTACTGCCGGTCAGCCTGCCCTCGCTGCTTGCGCAGGACTATCCGGGCCGGGCGGAGATCGTGCTCGTCGACGACGGCAGCAGCGACGGCACGGCAGAGCTGGCGCGTGCACTGGCCGCACGGCACGGTGGGCTGCCGCTTCGGGTGGTCTCCCCCGGCGAGCCGGAGCCCGGCTGGACCGGAAAGCTGTGGGCGCTGCGGCACGGCGTCGCGCTCGCCCGGGCGCGCGGGCCGGAGTATCTGCTGCTGACCGACGCCGACATCGCGCACAAGCCGGACAGCCTGCGCGAGTTGGTGGCCGCGGCCCGCACCAACGGGCTGGACCTTGTCTCACAAATGGCGCGGCTGCGGGTCGTCGGCGGCTGGGAGCGGCTGGTCGTGCCGGCGTTCGTCTACTTCTTCTCGCAGCTCTACCCCTTCCGGTGGGTCAACCGGCCGGCGGCACGCACGGCGGCCGCGGCGGGCGGCTGTGTGCTGCTGCACGCGGAGGCCGCCGAGCGGGCGGGCGTACCGGAGTCGATCCGAGAGGCAGTGATCGATGATGTGTCACTGGCGCGCGCGGTGCAGCGGACCGGCGGCAGGATCTGGCTGGGGCTGGCGGAGCGGGTGGACAGTGTGCGTCCGTATCCACGACTGGCGGACCTGTGGCGGATGGTGTCGCGCAGTGCGTACGCGCAGCTGCTGCACAGTCCTCTGCTGCTCGCCGGCACGGTAATGGGGCTCTCGCTGGTGTATCTCGCGCCGCCCGCCACGCTGTGCGCCGGTGTGCTGACCCAGGACACGGCCGCCGCCTGGGCCGGAGGTCTGGCATGGGCGGTGATGACCGGGACGTATCTGCCCATGCTGCGCTACTACCGGCAGCCGCCGCTCCTCGCGCCCCTGTTGCCGTTCACCGCTCTCCTCTATCTCTTGATGACGGTCGATTCGGCGGTGCAGCACTACCGCGGCCGCGGCGCGGCGTGGAAGGGGCGTACGTACGCCCGTCCGGAGGCCGCGCCGGACCGCTGACGTCATCGCCGGGGACGTCCACCCGGGATGCGGCCAGGGACGTCACTTCCTGCCAGGTGTCCAGTTCATGCCCCAGCCGTAGGCATAGTCGACGGTGCGCTGCGGGCTCACGCCGCGCTCGGGCACGAGGAAACGGGCCTCGCGCTGGACGACGAGGTCGGAGCCGGTGTTGGTGATCAGCGCCAGCGCGCAGACGGTGGACGGCACAGTGCACTCACCGAGCGAGAAGTCGATGGCGGCGCCGTGCTGCGGCTGCAGGGTGACGGTCGCGTCCAGGTCGGCAAAACTGCGCGCGCCTTCGTAGATGGTGACGAAGATGACGACCCGGCGAATCCGGTCCTTGTGGTCCAGGTTGATGGAGAGGTTCTCGCCGGATGTTCCACCGGTGCGGTCGTCGCCGTCCAGGTGGATGTACGGGGGCTGCTGGAGCGCGCCGAAAGCGTTGCCGAGTGCCTGGACGACCCCCTTGCGGCCGTCGGTGAGTTCGTAGAGCGCGCACAGGTCGAGATCGAGGTCACCGTGCATGGCGACGGCGCGGCCCAGTTTGGCGCCCCAGCCCTGGAACTGCTTGCGCACCTGCCAGCTGAGGTTGACGCGCATGGCACCGGAGGTGCCGCCCTGCTTGCTGAGGGAGACGGACGGGGTGTCCTTCGTCAGCGTCACCTTGGTGAGGCGCACGGGCGCGGACGGCGCGGCCGTGGGGCGGGGCGGGGGCGCCGAGGGCGTCATGAGCACGGCAGCGGCCGGAGCGGATACGGGGGCCGGTGGGGCGGCCTGTACCGGGGCCGGCTTCTGCGGTTCGTCGACTGTGATGCCGAAGTCCGTCGCGAGGCCCCCGAGTCCGGTGCTGTAGCCCTGCCCCACCGCCCGGAACTTCCAGGCGCCCTGGCGCCGGTAGAGCTCGCCGAGCACGAAGGCCGTCTCGACCGTCGCGTCCTGGCTCTCGTACCGGGCGATCTCCGCTCCGGACGCCGCGTCGAGCACGCTGATGTACAGCCCCGGTACCTGCCCGAAGCTGCCTGCGTCCGCCGACGCGGCCAGCACGATCCGCTCGATCGCGGGCTCCACGCGCGCGAGGTCGACCGAAACCTCGTCCGTCACGCCGCCCGCCGCTGTCCGCTTGCCTTCGTGGCGTACCGCGCCCGAGGCGTGCGCCGGCTGGTTGTAGAAGACGAAGTCCGCGTCGGAGCGGACCTTTCCTGATGCCAGGAGGAGCGCCGAGGCGTCGACATCCGGCACCCCGGGGCCTGAACGCCATCCCAACTCGACGCGCACCTGCCGCGCCGGCACCGGAGTATTGGCTCCTTTAAGCATGGACATGCTCGCCCCCATCGCGAGTCGGGGTGCCCTGAAAGTTCACCGTGCGGCCAACCTAATCCTCCGGAAGCCTCCGGCGCCCTGGCCGACCCGTCGGTAACCCGCTCTCAGCTTGCCCTTTACCGGATCTGAACGCTGCGCGGCGACCGTTTTCCCCAGATTCGCTCACATTGGGGATCCGTGGTCACTCGCATCTCCCGAAACAACCCTCTTATCGGGCTCCCCAACCAGCACATCGTGGGCTTAACTTATGTGCCATGACCTCCCCCCGCGCCACCTACGGCGGCGGTTACTACTCCGCTCCGTCGTTCCCCGACACCCCTATCTACGACTCCCTGGTCGCGGAGCGGGGCACGCCTCAGATCGCTCCGATCCGAGTGCCTTCCGCGTATGACACCGGCAGCAGCTACGGCGGCAGCTACACCGCCAACAGCTACCTGCCGGCGCTCCCCGCGGCACTGCCCGCACTGCCGGCAGCTCCCTCGCAGTCCGGCCCTTCCTACGGAAACCCCTCCTACGGAAATCCCTCCTACGGCTACCCGCAGCAGATGCAGCAGCCCATGCCGCTGCAGCACGCGCCCGCGCCGTACATCCCGCAGCAGACCGCCGTGCCGCGCGGCTACCCGGGCCCTCAGCCCCAGGCCCAGCCGCAGCGTCCGGTTGCCACCGGCTACGAGGCGATGCGCCCCGCGGCGGCACGTCCCGCGCCTGCGCCCGCCGCGTACGAGGACCCGTACAACCGCCCGTACCAGAGCCGGGGGTACTGAAAGGCCGGATGTCATCGGTGGCTGGCACTATGGCTTCATGCCAAACCCAGTTCTCCGTTCCATCCATGTCCACCCGGTCAAATCGGTGGCGGGGTATGCACCCGGCGAGGTGGCTGTGGAGCCGTGGGGGCTTGCCGGGGACCGTCGGTGGACACTGATCGACTCCTCGGCCAAGGTGGTCACACAACGCCAGCAGCCACGGCTGGCGTTGGCGCGCGCCGAGACACTGCCGGACGGCGCGATCCGGCTCACCACGCCCGGGCGTGAGCCACAGAGTGTCGCCGTCCCGGAGCCGGTGAGCACCACGCCGGTGGAGATCTTCCGGGACAAGATCGAGGCGGTGCCCGTCGACGGGCCCGTGAACGCCTGGTTCAGCGACTACCTCGGCGCCGACGTGCGGCTCGTCCATCTCGACGACCCGGCCCACCGGCGCCCCATCGACCCGGATCACGCGCTCCCCGGAGAGACCGTCAATCTCGGCGACGGCTTTCCGCTGCTCGTCACCACCCTCGCCTCGCTGGACGCACTGAACTCCCTCATCGCGCAGGGCGATCATGCCGACGAGGGCCCGCTGCCCATGACCCGGTTCCGGCCGAATGTCGTCGTGGACGGCGCGGCTCCCTGGGCCGAGGACGACTGGAAGCGGATCGCGATCGGCGAAGCCACCTTTCGGGTGGCCAAGCCCTGCGGGCGCTGTGTCATCACCACCACCGACCAGCGCACCGCCGAGCGCGGCAAGGAGCCGCTGCGCACCCTCGCCCGTCATCGCCGCTTCGGCGACCAGCTGGTGTTCGGTCAGTACCTCGTGCCGGAGCGGACCGGCTTCATCCGGGTCGGCGACGCCGTGACCGTCGTCGAGTAGCCGGGACCGTCGTCGAATAGCCGGGACCGTCGTCGAGCAGCCGGGACTGTCGTCGAGCAGCCGGGGCCGGACAGGATCCGCCCGTTCGTCCTTCTCCACCGGGAACCTGGCGTGCCCGCAGGCGCGTTGGACAGATCACCGGGGTGCACGGCGGAGCGAATGGCGGGCGAATGGCAGGAGTGGCGTTCCTCTCTCTTCGTGCCACCCGCGCTCATGCCGTGCCGTACAGGGCTATGACGGACGCGGAAGGGGGTGCGGGAAAGTGCGAGCAGCCAAAGGAGTCTGGCGCTGGCGCCACAATCCCCTGCGCCGTGCGACCGATCTCTTCGAGGCCTGGGTGGCGCTCGTCGCCGCGCTCCTCCTCGTCACCGCCGCGCCGGCCGTGGGCTGGGCAGCCGGCACCCTGACCGACGAGTCGTTGCGAGCGGCGGTGCGCATCCAGCGCCAGCAGCGCCATCCGGTCACCGCGACGGTGCTCGAACCGGCTCCGGCGCCGAAGCCCGCCCCGTACGATCCCGAGTCCTCGGCCGCCCATGACAAACGCCGGCCGGTCGTCGCGAGATGGACCGCGGTGGACGGCAGTCGGCACACCGGCACGGTCTCCACCGTGCGGCGGACCACGCGCGCCGGGGACCCCATCACCATCTGGACCGACCGTGCCGGCCGGGTCGTCAGCCACCCCTTGGACGCGGCGACCGCCCGGGTGCACGCCGTCCTCGCGGGCATCGGCGCCGCACTCACCGCGGCGGGACTCATCACCTGCGCCAGACGGCTGGTCGTCCGGCGCCTCGTACGACGCAGATACGCGCGTCTGGACGAGGCCTGGGCCGCGGCCGGTCCCGACTGGGGACGTACGGGCGCGGGCAGCTGACCGGTCTCGTCCCGTCAACGTGCGGCGCTCGCTCGCGCTACGGTGGTGCGACTCCCCCGGGGGTCAGGGGGCGTCCCCCGCAGAGGCGCGGCGGAACAGAATCACGAGGTGGGGGCAGAGCAGCACGATGGCACAGGGCACGGTCCAGGTGACGCACACCGGCACGTCGCGGTGGCGGCGCCGCACAGGCGAGTATCCCTCCCTCGCCGCAGCCCTGGAGGCCGCAGGCGACGGCGACATCCTCACGGTCGCTCCGGGGACGTACCGCGAGAACCTCATCGTCCAGCGGGCGGTCACCCTGCGCGGCGCGGAGGGCGCGGTCGGCTCGGTGCGCATCGCGCCCGCCGACGGTGTGCCGCTCACCGTGCGCGCCTCGGCCACCGTCCAGGACCTCCATGTGGAGGGCCAGGACACGGCCGCTCCCGCTCTCCTGGTCGAGGACGGGACTCCCGAGCTGATCGATCTGCGGATCGTCACGCGCTCCGCGGCCGGTCTGGAGGTGCGCGGTGCGGCCCGTCCCACCGTCCGCCGCTGCACCGTCGACAATCCGGCGGGCGTCGGAATCGCCGTACTGGACGGCGCCGGCGGCGTGTTCGAGGAGTGTGAGGTGGTGGCGGCGGGCCAGTCGGGCGTCTCCGTCCGCGGCGGCGGCCATCCGCGGCTGGAACGCTGCCGGGTGCACCACGCCTCGGGCGCGGGCCTGTCCGTCACCGGCGAGGGCAGTGGCCTCGAGGCCATCGGCTGCGAGGTGTACGAGATCAAGGGCGCCGGTGTGCAGATCGCCGCGCGCGCCTCGGCGCATCTCTCCGACTCCACCGTGCACCGCACTTCGGCGGACGGCATCACCCTCGACACCGACGCGGTGCTGACCCTCTCCGACTGCGACATCTACGAGATCCCCGAGAACGCGGTCGATCTGCGCTCACGGTCCGTACTGACCCTCACCCGGTCCACGGTGCGCCGCTTCGGGCGCAATGGCCTGTCCGTCTGGGACCCGGGCACGCGCGTGGACGCCAACCAGTGCGAGATCCACGACAGTACGGGCGACTATCCGGCCGTGTGGGTCAGCGACGGAGCGACCGCCGTCCTCGACTCGTGCCGCGTCCACGACGTCCCGGACGCGCTCTTCGTCCTCGACCGCGGCTCCCGCGTCGATGTCGTCGACAGCGATCTCTCCCAGGTCCGCAACACCGCGGTGTCGGTGAGCGACGGCGCGACGGCGCAGCTCGACGACTGCCGGATCCGGGAAGCCTCCACCGGCGCCTGGTTCCGCGACCACGGCAGTGGCGGCACGCTGAACGGCTGCACCATCGACGCCGCGCAGACCGGAGTGATCGTCACCAAGGGCGCCGATCCGGTGATCGAGCGCTGCACGGTCACTTCGCCGGCCGAGGCCGGTTTCTACGTCTCGGCGGAGGGCCGGGGCACCTTCCGCGGCTGCCGGGTCACGGGCAGCGGCGGCTACGGCTTCCACGTGATGGACGGCTGCCGTACGACACTGAGCCGCTGCCGGACCGAGCGCTGTGCGCGTGGCGGCTACGAGTTGGGCGAGGACAACGGTCCGGTCGTCGAGGACTGCACCAGTGACGAGAGCGGCGTACGGCCCAAGGGCGAGCGGACCGCGGCCGTACTGACCGCGGCCCAGTCCCCCGGGCTGCTCTCCGCGGTCCCCGGACAGCGCCCCGCCGAAGCCGGGCCGGCCTCCGCCGCGGAGCCCGTACGCACCTCCGTCGCCGTCCTCGGTGAACTGGACGCGCTGGTCGGCCTGGACAGCGTCAAACGCGAGGTCCGCACGCTCACCAACATGATCGAGGTCGGCAGGCGCCGCCAGGAGGCGGGCCTGAAGGCCGCCTCCGCCCGCCGCCATCTGGTCTTCACCGGCTCACCCGGCACCGGCAAGACGACCGTGGCCCGGCTCTACGGCGAGATCCTCGCCTCCCTCGGAGTTCTGGAGCGCGGCCATCTCGTCGAGGTCTCCCGGGTGGACCTGGTCGGCGAGCACATCGGCTCCACCGCGATCCGCACCCAGGAGGCCTTCGACCGGGCGCGCGGCGGGGTGCTCTTCATCGACGAGGCCTATGCCCTGTCCCCCGAGGATTCCGGCCGGGACTTCGGCAAGGAGGCCATCGACACACTGGTGAAGCTGATGGAGGACCACCGGGAGGCGGTGGTGGTGATCGTCGCCGGCTACACCGCGGAGATGGAGCGGTTCCTTTCGGTCAACCCCGGTGTGGCGTCCCGTTTCTCACGGACCATCACCTTCAGTGACTATGTGCCCGAGGAACTGCTGCGGATCGTGGAGCAGCAGGCCGATGACCATGAGTACCGGCTGGGCACGGGCACGGGTGAGGCACTGCTGAAGTACTTCACCGCGCTGCCGAAGGGACCCGCGTTCGGCAACGGCCGTACCGCTCGCCAGACTTTCGAGTCGATGGTCGAGCGGCACGCGGGCCGCGTCGCGGAGCTCACCGAGACGAACACCGACGACCTGACACTGCTGTACCCGGACGATCTGCCGGATCTGCCCTGACCCGGGCCGGACCGCCCGGACTCGCGCCGCACCTGACCCGGGCCGACTGGACCGCCCTGAACCGGACCGGACCGCTCGGTACCACCCGTACCCCGCGCTTACCCCGAACTGCCCCGCACCTGCCGCGGAACGGCCGGGCTGAGCCGGTCGAGGAGTTCCCTGCGTTCCGTGGCGAAGGCCGGGTCGGCCTGGTAATCGGAGTGCCCGAGGATCGGTTCCGGCAGCGGGTGGCGCCCCGAACGTCCGTACACCACAGGGTCTTTGAGCGCGTCCCGGTCCACCTCTGGATGGTCCCCCTCGGCGGGGATCAGCACCGGCCCGCCGATCGGATCGGTACGCCGCCACAGATTGCGCCAGCAGTGCACCTCGCTGCGGAGTTCGCTCAGGGCGACGGGCCCGAAGTACCCGGGGAACCACCGCCCGTACAGCCGCTCCAGCGGGGATCCGTACGTCAGGAGCGCCACGCGGCGACGGGTGGCCGCCGGCAGCTGCCAGACGGCGGCCGCGGCCAGCACACTGCCCTGCGAGTGACCCGAGATGACGAGCCGCCGCCCGGGGGTCTCCGCGGTCCAGGTGCACATCCGCCAGGTCAGATCGGGGACGGCACGCTCCGCGTAACAAGGAGGCGCGAAGGGATGCGCGGCGCGCGGCCAGAAAGTGCCGACGTCCCAGAGGATGCCGATGGTGCGCCGGGCCGAGGCGTCGCGGTAGGCGCGGCGGCCCCAGGTGACGAAGAGTATGAAACCTAAGCCGATCAGCCAGGAGCCGATCCCCTGCGCTGTCTCCGCAGCGGACGCGACGAAGTCATGGCTGTCGCCGAACGCCTCGCCCGGTACCTCACCGCTCGCCCACGCGCCCGCGACCGCGCCGGCACCGAGGACAAGGGTGGCGCCGGAGACGATGCCGACGATCCAGGGAGCGACATCGGTGAGGGCGGCGCGGGCCCGAGTGCCCGCTATGCGCCTCGTACGGACGGAATCCGGGCGCCCCTCCGCGTAGTCCGCCTCGACCGGTTCCGCGAGCCGGCGGGTGGCCAGCCAGGTCCGTACGGCAAGGACGACGGCCGGGCCCAACAGGACGATCAGCAGCACCGGAATGACGGAGGCCTGCCAGCTCAGCAGCACCGGGGGCCCCGGAATGGAGCCTTCGCCGTCCATGCCCGGAGTGCCGGGGCCGTCGAGCCAGTCGGCAACGCGCTGGGCCACACCGCCGGTCATCACCCCTCCCAGGGCGCAGGCGAGCATCGCGACGGCGGGCCCGCCGAGGCCCGCCAGAGCCGTACGCACATGGGGCGCACGACGGTGGAGCAGGCACGCGGCGACGGCGAGTGCGATGACCAGGGCGCCCTGGGCGAGTGCGATGACGCGGAAGGTGACATCGCCGGGGAGGGTGGCGGTGGAGACCCAGTCGGGGCGGGACCAGGAGGCGTAGAGCATCGAGAGGCCGAGCAGCGCGAGCGCGGCGCCGGGCAGACAGCGGACGGCCGCACGGTCGAGGCGGGCGTCGATCCGCTGCTCGCTGCGGCCCCTGCGGTAGACCACCCACACCACGGCTGAGCCGCCCGCGAGGAGTGATACCTCGAGGAGCCGGCCGCAGATCTCCAGCGGGGCGCTGGTGGCGCCCCGGTCGTGACGGGCGGCGGCCCCGGCGACCGCGGCGGCGACGGTCAGGAAACCGGCCGCCGTGTGTGCGGCACGAAGCCGGGCGACGAGCCGGCGGCCGTACCAGAAGCCCGGCCTGCCGAGGGCGGGCCGCACGGTCTGCTTCTTCGGACCTTCGGTCTCCTCCTCGTCGTCCTCGGTGGCCCCGTCCCCCTCCGGCCCGTCCGCGCCGGTCGGCGGCCGCTGGGACTCGTACGCGCTCCAGGTGCGGTTGGAGAGGTACCAGAGCAGGCCGACGAGCGCGGCCGGCACCACCGCGGCGAGCGAAAGGCGTCGGCCGGGCTGCGACCACCAGCCGTGCTGAGCGCTCGACATGAAGCCGAGCCAGGACCTGTCCCGGGTGCATGCGGGCGAGCCGGCGCACTGCCATGCCACCAGGTCGAGCGCGACCTCGCAGGCGGCGGCCGTCAGCAGCACGGTGAGGCTGAGTGCGACGAGCCGCACCAGCACTCCGTACAGCCGGGTGGTCCCTGAGCGGCCCTTGGCCCGGGGACGCATCCAGTGCGCGAGGTTGACGACCATGAAGGGGAGGAGCAGCAGCCACAGGGCCCGTGCGCCGTTGCCCGAGGTGAGGTTGGACCAGCAGTACGCCTCCGGAATGGGCCGGTCCTGATAGCGCTCGGGGTGGAGTTCCGCCTCCGCGTCCTCGGTGCGGCGGAACACCGCGGCCTTCTCGTCACCGGTGATCCGGACCGTTCTGGGGTCGCCGAGCATGTCCTGCGGGGTGGCTCCGCCGACGCCGTGGACGAGCAGCTCGAGCGCGGGTCCTCCGCTCTGCGGGACCGGTGTGCCAGGGGACACTTCAGTGGCTTTCTCTCGATGGGAGGATCGGTCGGCGCGGGGTCGCGCGGCGGTGCAGGACCAGAATCCCGGATCAAGGCTGTCCGCCGCACGGCTCTCACGGAATCTCCTCGAGCCGTGTTCCGCCGGGCCCGTGCGAGGATGAGAAACCCTTGGTGGCAGGCGGTGTACGACGACGGTGGACGACGACATGGAAGGACCGGCCCCGGCAGTGAGCGACAACCAGAACCTGCTCGCGGAGCAGCGGCGTGCCCTGATCCTCGACGAGGTGCGCAGGCGCGGCGGAGTGCGGGTCAATGAGCTCACCCGCAAGCTCAATGTCTCCGATATGACCGTGCGCCGGGATCTGGACGCCCTGGCCCGGCAGGGGGTCGTCGAGAAGGTCCACGGCGGCGCCGTGCCGGTGGTCGAGGCGAGCACGCACGAGCCGGGGTTCGAGGCCAAGTCGGCGCTGGAGCTGAGCGCCAAGGAGGACATCGCACGGGCGGCGGCGCGTATGGCGGTGCCCGGCAGCGCGATCGCGCTCTCCGGCGGGACCACGACCTATGCTCTGGCACACCATCTGCTGGAGGTGCCGGATCTGACGGTGGTCACCAACTCGGTGCGGGTCGCGGATGTTTTCCACGCGGCGCAGCGGGCGGGTGCGGCGGGCAGTCAGCGTCCGGGTGCGGCCACGGTGGTCCTGACCGGCGGGGTGCGTACTCCGTCCGACTCGCTGGTCGGACCGGTGGCCGACCAGGCGATCCGGTCGTTGCACTTCGATGTGCTCTTCCTCGGCGTGCACGGAATCTCGGTGGAGGCCGGGCTCTCCACTCCGAATCTGGCGGAGGCCGAGACGAACCGCCGGTTTGTGCAGGCCGCGCGCCGGGTGGTGGTGGTCGCCGACCACACCAAGTGGGGGACGGTTGGCCTCAGTTCCTTCGCGCGGCTGGCCGAGGTCGACACTCTGGTGACGGACGCGGGGCTCTCGGCGGAGGCACGCGAGCAGATCGCGGAACATCTGCCGGGGCTGGTCGTGGCGGGCGGTCCGGAAAACGCCGGCGGGCAGGACGGCTGACGCCGGGTGGCCGTCATCCGGATCACGCGGGCAGTCCCGCGGCCCGCCGAGGAGGTCTGGCCGCGCGTCACCGACTGGCCCGCGCATGCCGCGCAGGTGCCGCTGACGTCGATCACTGTGGTCACGCCGTCTCCCGCGGGCGTGGGGACGGTGTTCGTCGCGCGGACCGGGCTGGGCCGCGTCGGCTTCGACGATCCGATGGAGGTGGTCCGCTGGGAGCCGCCCGTGGAGGGCGGGACCGGACGCCTTCGACTGGAGAAGCGCGGCCGGGTCATCAGGGGCTGGGCCGAGATCGAGGTGCGCCCGGAAGGCTCGGGCTCCGTGGTGGTCTGGGTGGAGGAGCTGCGGATCCGCCTGCTGCCGCGGCTGTTCGATCCGCTCGTCCGCCGGGTGGGCCGGCTGGTGTTCGGCCGTGCGCTGGACGGACTCCTCGCGGGGCGCACGAGAAAGCGGTGAAACCGGAGGCGGCTACGGACAACTGACGGCACGCCAGCTATGGTGTGCGGGCCCCGCTCCACCCCTCCCAGCCGGAGGTACGGTCCCATGGCACGCCGACTGAGCCCTGTGGAGCTCGATTTCGTCGAGTCCGCCCCGCTGCGTCTGGTCTTCTCGGCCGAGGTGACGGCCTCCCCGGGGGCGGTGTACCGGGCGCTAGCCGAGGATGTGGCGGGCTGGCCCAGCTGGTTCACCGCCGTCACCTCGGCCACGTCCACCGGCGGGGGCGCGGGCCGCGAGATCAGGCTCAGGGGCGGCATCTTCTTCACCGAGAAGATCATGGCGGCCGAGCCGGACGAGCGCTTCGCCTACCGTGCCGATGAGACCAACGCCCCCGGTCTGCGGGCCCTGTTGGAGGAGTGGCGCCTGACGCCCACCGCTACCGGCACCCGGGTGCGGTGGACCTTCGCGGCGGACACCCCCGCGCCCATGCGTATTGCTCTGCGGCTGGGCCGGGCGGGCCTGGGCGCCTCGTTCCGGGGCGCGGTGCGCCATCTGGACCGCCGGCTCGCGCGGTCCGGCGCGCAGTAGAGCTCGCGCGGTCCGCCGCGCAGTGGCGCTCGCGCGTTCCGTGCCCGCCCGGTCCGCGGTCGTGCTCGCAGGTCCGCCGTGCAGTGGTGGTCAGCCGGGCCAGACGCCGTTGGTGAGGAACTCCTCGATCGTCGCGCTGTACGGGGCGATGTCGAGGCCCTGCTCGTCCAGCCACGCGTCGGAGTAGTACTTGTCGAGATAGCGGTCCCCCGGGTCGCAGATCAGAGTGACGACGCTGCCCTTCTGCCCGTTGGCCACCATCTCGGCGATGATCTTCAGCGCGCTCCACAGGCCGGTTCCGGTGGAGCCGCCCGCCTTGCGGCCGATGGCCTTGTCCAGGGCGCGTACGGCGGCGACGCTCGCCGCGTCGGGCACCTTCATCATCCGGTCGATGGCGCCGGGCACGAAGCTCGGTTCCATGCGCGGCCGGCCGATGCCCTCGATACGGGAGCTGCAGTCGCTGTCGGCGAGAGGGTCACCCCGGGTCCAGCCCTCGAAGAAGCAGGAGTTCTCCGGGTCGGGGACACAGACACGGGTGTCGTGCTGCATGTAGTGAACGTAGCGGGCGATGGTCGCCGAGGTGCCGCCGGTGCCCGCCGTCGCGACGATCCAGGCGGGCTCCGGATACCGCTCCAACCGCAGCTGCTGGTACATCGATTCGGCGATGTTGTTGTTGCCGCGCCAGTCGGTGGCCCGCTCCGCGTAGGTGAACTGGTCCATGTAGTGGCCGCCGGTCCGTTCCGCGAGTGCGGCCGACTCCTGGTACATCTTCCGCGAGTCGTCCACGAAGTGGCACTGCCCGCCGTGGAATTCGATCAGCCGGCACTTCTCGGCGCTCGTGGTGCGCGGCATCACGGCGATGAACGGGACACCGATCAGCTTGGCGAAGTACGCCTCGGAGACCGCGGTCGAACCGCTGGACGCCTCGATGACAGGCTTGCCCGGCCGGATCCAGCCATTGCACAGGCCGTAGAGGAACAGCGACCTGGCGAGCCGGTGCTTGAGGCTGCCGGTCGGATGGGTGGACTCGTCCTTGAGGTAGAGGTCGATGCCCCACTCCTCGGGCAGCGGGAATCGCAGCAGGTGGGTGTCGGCGGAACGGTTGGCGTCGGCCTGCACCTTGCGCACCGCCTCCTTCAGCCATGCCCGGTAAACCGGATCGCTGCGGTCCACATCGATGGTGGCAATCGCCTCACCCGCCACTGGCTTCTCACTCGTGCTCATGCGCCGTTCCCTGTCCTGTCGAAATGCGGACCCCACTGGCAACAGTAAGCCCCCCACCTGCACAAACGTTCACTTTGGGAACCCATAGGGGTCACTTGTGGGCCGGGACTTGCGCCGGTAGGACCGTACGTACTGGTGTATGCGGCCGTAGTTGTGCAGACTGCCAACAGGAAACGGTGCGAAGGGGGCAGCGACACGATGGGGATGGCAGAGCCCGAATTCAGCGCTACAGGCGTACGGATCGAGCGCTGGCCACGCTCACTCACGAGGGCCGGACAAGTGCTGATCAAAGACGGCAGGCTGGCGCTCCTGACCAGCTACGGCCGAGTGATCGAGAGCGCTCCGGTCCGCGCGGTCAGGGCCGGTAAGCCCTGGTTCGCCGACGATGCGAGCACGGTGGCGACGCTCAATGGCAAGCGCTACCGGCTGACGATGGGGCAGCGCAGCCGCAGGCCGGAGGGCCGGGCGGTGGCCGGGCGCTTCCTGGAAGCGGTGCGCGGGGCCGGCGGCCGTCGGAGCTGAGAGTAGTCACCCGGGTGCTGCAAGTTGCGGAGCCGTGGTCGGTGGTTCACGCTTGTCTCACATCACTCAGGGTGCACCGGCGGTAACGCTGTGATCCAGCCCGCCGGACAAATCAGCAGCCAGCCAACTGCTGGATCCGATCTTCGTCTTCTTCCGGACCTCATTCGGGGAGTCGCAGCCGTGATCAGCCAGCCAAGCAGGCACTGCACGGTGGAGCTCCAGGCCCTGCCGTCGCGGATCGGTCAGGTCCGCAGAATCCTTTCGGCGCAATTGCGCTACTGGCATCTCGATCCCTTGATCGACCAGGCAGCGCTGGGCGTCACCGAGTTGCTGACCAACGTTCACCGGCACGCCGAGCCGGACAAAATGTGCACGGTGGAGATCGAGTTGCTGCTCGACCGGCTCACGGTCTCTGTCCATGACAACGACCCACGTCTCCCGGCAGTGGGGGACGCAGATCTCTTCGCCACTTCCGGGCGCGGGCTCGGGCTGATAGCGGCGGTGAGTGACAGCTGGGGTGTACGGCCCGAGGGCGAGACGGGCAAAATCGTCTGGTTCACGCTCTCCACACCATCCCCCGCGGCTCTGCCGCCGTATCCGGTGGTGTACGGGTCGACGGTCGACGAGCCCTTCACCAGTACGGCGAGTTCGGCGACTGCGCAGAACGGGACGCGTCAACGTGCCTCCGCCCGGTCGGCCGTTGCGCGCTGACCGGGCGGACACCTCGTAACCTCTACTCGGTGGCGATGGCGCGCAGTACGTCCAGACGTGCGGCGCGGCGCGCGGGCCGCCAGCCCGCGACCGCACCGGCCACCAGGCCGACCAGCGCGACCACCAGGAGCCGCACCGGCGGTACGGCGAACGCGAAGGCGGTGTCGCCCGCGGCCCCGGACGCCTTGACGAGCACCCAGCCGAGCAGTCCGCCGAGCACCAGACCGCCCGCCGTGCCGAATGCGGCGACCAGTACCGACTCCCAGCGCACCATGGCGCGCAGTTGGTTTCTGGTCTGTCCGACGGCACGCAACAGGCCCAGTTCCCTGGTGCGTTCGTGGATGGCGAGAGTGAGCGTGTTGGCGATGCCCAGCAGCGCGATCACCACGGCGAGGGCGAGCAGGGCATAGACGAGGGTGAGCATCATGTCGATGGCTCCGGCCGCGGTCCGCGCGTACTCGTCGCGGGTCTGCACCTCGGGATTGCCGTACGCCGCCGCGGTCTTCTCGACCGCTGCCGTGCCCTCGGCTGTGGACACGCCGTCCTTGAAGCTGACGGCGACGAGGGTGTCGGAATCCTGTCCGCGGTGCGGGGCCCAGGCCTCGCGGGTGATGACATAGTCGCCGGCCGGCTCGGACCGTTCGAAGACGGCACGGACCGTGAACATCTGCTTCTTGCCGTCGGTGAAGGCGAGTTCGGCGGTGGAGCCGGGTTTCCAGCCCCGCTTGCCGGCCTCCGTGTCCGCCACTGCCATGCCGCCCGCGCCCAGTCCGCCGAGCGATCCCTGTACGGTGCCGAGGTCGAAGACCTTGGCCAGCGCCGCCGGGTCGGTGATGGTCAGCTCGCGTCCCGCGCCGTCGACTTCCGCGACTCCCTTGCCGAGGCCAACCGCGGTCTCCACCTCGGGCTGTGCGGCGATGGCAGGGGCGAGCTCCGGACTGAGCCCGCTGCCGCCCGCGCCGAACGCCGGGACGCTCACCGCGACATCGCCCGCGAAGGAACGGGAGACCGTCTGGTCCATGGTCGCCTTCAGCGAGGCGCCGAAGACGGTGAAGAGGGACACGACGGCGACGCCGGTCATCAATGCGGTGGCGGTGGCCGCGGTCCGCTTGGGGCTGCGCAGTGCGTTGCGCTTGGCCAGGCTGCCGGAGACGCCGCGCAGCCGGTCGAGCGGCCGGCCCAGGATCCGTACGGCGTGCGAGGACGCGACGGGTCCGAGCACCACGAAGGCCACCAGGGCCAGTACCGCGCCGGCCGCACTGAGCCAGATCGGCCCACTGGCCACGACGCCGGCCAGAATGAGGCCGGTTCCGGCCAGGGCCACGCCCGTGCCGGCATACGCACGCGTCCGCGAGGCCGCGGAGTGGTCCACGGCCGCTTCGCGCAGCGCGGCGAGCGGCGCGGTGCGCCCGGCGCGTACGGCGGGCAGCAGCGCGGAGCCGAGGCAGACGACCACACCGACGGCGAGCGGCAGCAGCATCGAGACGCCGCTGATCACCAGGCTGCCCTCAGGGAAGGGGAATCCGATGAGCGGGAAGAGCGTCTGCAGTCCGGCGGCGACGCCGATGCCGCCGAGCAGTCCGGCCACGGACGCGGCCAGGGCGACGACGACCGCCTCGATGAGCGTCGAGGAGACGACCTGGCGGCGGGCGGCGCCGAGTGCGCGCAGCAGCGCGTTCTCACGGGTGCGCTGGGCGATGACGATCGCGAACGTGTTGTGGATCGAGAAGGTCGCGACCAGCAGCACGATGCCGGAGAAGACCAGCAGCAGCGTGGTGAAGAGATTCAGGAACTGACCGGAGATCATGTCCTGGTTCTCCTGGGTGGACTCCTGTCCGGTGATCGCCTCGACCCCCTTGGGGAGTACGGGCATCAGGGCGTCCACGAGCTCCTGTTGGCCGGTCCCCGGACCTGCCCGCACCTGGATGGACGCCGCCTCGCCCGGTTTCGGGGTGAGGTACTTCTCGGCATCCGCCCGGGTCATACCGGTGAAGGTGACCTGGCCCATGCCGTCCGCGCCGCCGAAGGTGGCGAGGCCGACGACGGTGACCCCGACCGGGTCGGGGGTGCGCAGCACGGTCCGGTCCCCGACCTTCAGACCGCCCTTGTCGGCGGCGCCGCGGTTGATCACGACCTCACCGGACGCGGCCGGGACGCGCCCTTCGGCGAGCCGGTACGGGTTGAGCTCCGGGTCGTCGATCCAGTTGCCGGCCACGGTGGGCGGGCCCTGCCCGCCGACGGGTTTGCCGTCCGAGCCGACGAGCTGTCCGGCGCCCTGGATGTTGGGCACGGCGGCGGCGACGCCGGGCATCTTCTCGATCCGGCTGACGAGATCCGTCCGTACGGGCTGACGGGTGCCCTGGCCCTCGCCGGAGACGGTGACCACGTTGGAGCTGCGGACGACGGCATCGGTACCGCTGTTGGCACCGGCGAACATGGCGTCGAAACTGCCGCGCAGTGTGTCGCCCATGACGAGCGTGCCCGCCAGGAAGGCCACGCCGAGCAGTACGGCGGTGAAGGTCCCGGCGAAGCGCCGTTTGTGGGCGCGCAGCGAATTGAGGCTGATACGCAGCGATGCCCGGCCGCCGCTCACGCCGTCGCCCCGTGGCCGTCGAAGGCCTTCAGGCGGTCCAGGACGCGCTCGGCGGTCGGGGCCTCCATCCGGTCGACGAGCCGTCCGTCGGCGAGGAAGACGACCTCGTCGGCGTGGGCGGCGGCGACGGGGTCGTGAGTGACCATGACGACCGTGCGGTCCGTCTGGCGTACGGCGCGGCCGAGCAGCCGCAGCACCTCCTCCCCGGAGCGGGAGTCGAGATTGCCGGTCGGCTCGTCGGCGAAGACGACGTCGGGCCGGCCGGCGAAAGCGCGGACCACGGCGACACGCTGCTGCTGGCCGCCGGACAGCTCGCTGGGCCGGTGGTGCAGCCGGTCCCGCAGCCCGACGGTGTCGACGAGCGCGTCGAACCACTCACGGTCGGCCCGCTCCCCCGCCAGGTCCATCGGAAGCGTGATGTTCTCGGCGACGGTGAGGGTGGGGATGAGGTTGAACGCCTGGAAGACGAAGCCGACGCGTTCGCGGCGCAGCAGGGTGAGCCTGCGGTCGTCGAGTGTGCCGAGGTCGGTGTCGCCGATGAGGGCCGAGCCCGAGGTGAGGGTGTCGAGCCCGGCGGCGCAGTGCATCAATGTGGACTTGCCCGAGCCCGAGGGCCCCATGATCGCGGTGAAGCGGCCGACCGGGAAGTCGACGCTCACCCCGTCCAGGGCCCTCACTTCGGTATCGCCCCTGCCGTAGACCTTCACGGCGTCGACGACACGGGCCGCGGTGCGGGCCGTGGTCGTCGTGGTGGTGGTCATGCGGCACCGTCCTTGCCGATACGGCCGAACTGCTCGTCCAGGACGGACAGCCGTCGCCAGTACTCTTCTTCGTCGATGTCTCCGGCGGCGAAGCGACGGCCGAGCATCGCGATCGGCGAGCTCTCGCCGTGCGTCGCGCGGGTCGGATGCCAGGGACCGCGGCGGCCGCGCCACACGGTGCGGCGCAGGACGGAGACGACGCCGATGACGACGGCCGCCCAGATCAGCGGGAAGAACAGAATCCACGGGCCGGGCCCGTCGTAGGCAAGTGTGTTCATCTCGGTTCAGCTCCTCGGTGGCGATGGTGGTGGGTGGTTCCTTGTCGCTTCCGAGGCTCCCGCCGACCGGGGCCCACGTCGTCGTACGGCCAGCGGCAGTGCGCGTACCACATGGGGAGTACGCGGGGTTTCCGCGGCTGCTCCCGGCCTCCTGGATTCTGTACCTACTAGTATGTACAGTGGCTTCATGAGCACTCCTGAACGGCTGATCGAAGCCACCCGCGAGCTGCTGTGGGAGCGCGGCTATGTGGGCACCAGCCCCAAGGCGATCCAGCAGCAGGCGGGCGCCGGCCAGGGCAGCATGTACCACCACTTCGCGGGCAAGCCCGATCTGGCGCTGGCCGCGATCCGGCGCACGGCCCACGAGATGCGCGCGACCGCCGTAGTGCCGCTCGCCGGCGACGGCACGGCGTACGAGCGGATCAGCGCGTATCTGCTGCGCGAGCGTGATGTACTGCGCGGCTGCCCGGTCGGGCGCCTCACGATGGACCCGGAGGTCATCGCCAGCGACGAGATGCGCGCCCCGGTCGAGGAGACGCTCGACTGGCTGCGCGGACGCCTGGCCGGGATCGTCCAGGAGGGCCTGGACGCGGGCGAGTTCGCGGCCCCGGTCGATCCGGCCGGTACTGCGGCGGCGATCGTCGCCACGGTGCAGGGCGGCTATGTGCTGGCCCGTGCGTCCGGCTCGCCGGACGCCTTCGACACAGCGGTTGGAGGGCTGCTCGCGCTGCTCGCCGCTCGTCACACCACTGTCGCGTAAGGGGATCGGCCGAAGCCGCGCATCGGCGGCGATCGCCGCGCCGGCCAGAGAGGTCCTGAGGAGTCGTCACCGTCCGATGCGGCTCGATCCGAGCGGATGCCCACGTCCGGACCGGGCCCGGCGAACGGCACAGGCGCGGGGGGCCGCACGACGCGTCTTCACGCTGATACCGCGTACCGAGGAGTCCTTGATGCATGTCATGCAGTACGAGATCACTCTGCCCACCGATTACGACATGGAGATCATCCGCAAGCGGGTGGCGACGAAGGGCCATCTGCTCGACGGCTTTCCCGGCCTCGGTCTGAAGGCCTATCTGATGCGCGAACGCGCCGATGGCTCGCCGGTCAACCAGTACGCGCCGCTGTATCTGTGGGCCACGCCGGAAGGCATGAACTCCTTCCTTCGGGGGCCCGGATTCCAGGGCATCGTCAACGACTTCGGGCGTCCCGTGGTCCAGCACTGGACAGGGCTGGCGTATGAGGAGGGTCCGGCCGCCGCGGCCGTGCCCCGGTCCGCCACGCGTCGCCGGATACGGATACCCGAGGACGAGCCTCCCGCTTTCGCCGTGGAGAAGGCACTGGCCGCGCATCGGCAGCTCGCGCACGCGAACGGCGTGGTCGCGGCCGCCGTCGCCATCGATCCGCGGCACTGGGAGCTGCTGCACTTCGCGCTGTGGGCCCAGGATGCGCCCGGGGCGAGCGGTGACCTGTTCCAGGTGCTGCATCTCAGTGCCCCGCACCGTGCGGAGCTGCCTCGGGGGCAGCAGTGGTGAACCTCGTCCGTACCGTCCTCGGCGACGTCCCGGCAAGCGGGTTGGGGGTCTGAGTGGCGCCTGCACGACGATCTGGCGGCCCTCGTGGACGCGGGTTACGCGGATCAGCTGTTGCTGGGCGGCGACATGACGACGCCGGAAGCCCCGGGTCTGCCGTATCTGCTGCGCAGACTGCGGCTGCGGCTCGAACCGGTTCTCCGCAAGGACGTCATGGACCGGATCTTCGTACGGAATCCGGCCCGCGCCTTCACCGTCGGCCGGTCCTAGACCAGGTGTTCCAGCTCGTGTTCCAGCCGTCGGCGTACGCGCGCTTCATGAATGAGGCGTCCCACGAGCGCGCCCCCGTAGACGACGAAGCCGACGCCCACGAGCCAGGACTGGAGGACGAGCACGGTCCCGAACGGGCCGTAGGTGACGGCGTTGGAGGCGATCAGCGGCGAGAAGACAAGCTGTGAGAAGACCCGCAGACCGAGCATGCCCACGGCCGTGGCCACCGCCCCGGGCAGCAGGGCGCGCCAGCGGACCCGGCCGCCGAGCAGAACGCGCTGGGAAAGCCAGAAGAACAGAATGGTGCCGATCAGGTCGCCCAGGCCGCCGAACACCGTGGCCGCGACGGAGTCGCCCGGCAGTGGCGAACTGACGAAGGCCAGGAGCGCGCCGACGAGCAGGGCCAGCCAGACGACATGCCGCCACATGGTGTGCCAGCGGGCCGTCGGCAGGTCCCACACCTTCTCGTAACCGGTCTGAACGGCCGACCCGAAGGTCAGACCGAACACGGTGAGAGCGGCGAGGCCGAACGCGGTCGTGCGCTGCAGTGCCGTGCCGGGCAGGCCGAACAGCCGCTCGACCTCGTCCTGGGATGCTTCCGAGACCCCCAGTGCCTGTCCCAGCCAGCGGGCGAAGCCCTGTCCACTCGCCGGGTCCGCCGCCGCGACGACGACCAGAAGGGGGACGAGTGTCAGAAAGCCCAGTGCGGCGAAGCCCATGGCGCGGTGCATCAGTTCCAGCTCACGGCCGCGCTCCCAGGCCAGGCCGATGGGAGACGCGTAAAACCTGCGGAACAGGTCCTGAAGCCGGTGCGCATGGTGATCCGCGCCGGAGGGCTTGTGGGTCATAGGTTGTCGATTACCCGAAAGTGCACGGTGAGGTGTCCATTGTGCCCCCGGACGGGTGTCGCCGCCCGTGCCGTGGGCCGGTCGTCGAGCCGGCTCCGCCGATCGGTGGAGGCCGTCCCTGCCGACCGGTCGACGCCTGCCCCCCGCCCCCGCCCGTCGTCTTATGAGCCGGTCACGCCGACGCCCGGTCCGCCGGGCGATACGCGGGCCGCCGTCAGCTGAGCGCACCCAGCGGGTCGTCGAGTACCGGCTGCCACGCCAACTCGGCCGCGCCCACCAGGCTGTTGTGGTCGAGCGTGCAGGCGAGGATCGGAACACTGCCGCTGCGCCCCCACAGGCTGCGTTCGGCAACCACGGCGCGCAGCCGTTCGGGATCGGCGTCGAGCAGCTCGCGGTGCAGTCCGCCGAGGATGATGCGGTCGGGGTTGAGGATGTTGACGAGTCCGGCGAGCCCGAGGCCGAGCCGGTCGATGAGCTCCTCGCCCGCGTTCCGCACGGCCGGGTCGTCGTACTCCGTACGCAGCAGATCCCGGGACTGCTGCAGCAGCGAGACTTCGGGGCCCGGCCGGCGGCCCGCGGCGGTGAGGAAGGCGAGCGGGTCGGTCTCGACGTCGAGGCAGCCGCGGCCGCCGCAGTGGCAGGGCCGGCCCTCGGGATTGACGGTGAGATGCCCGACCTCGAGGGCGAGGCCCGAACTGCCGGTGTGCAGGCGACCGTCGAGGACGAGCGCGCCGCCGACGCCGCGGTGGCCGGTGGCGACGCAGAGCAGGTGCTGGGCGCCGCGGCCCGCGCCGTGGCGGTGCTCGGCGAGCGCCGCGAGGTTGACATCGTTGCCGGTGAAGGCGGGGCCCTGGATGCCCGCCGCGCGGACGCGTTCGGCGAAGATGTCGCGGACGGGAGCCCCGGCCGGCCAGGCGAGGTGCAGCGGGTTGAGGGCGGTGCCTTCCGGTTCGGCGACGGCGGAGGGCACGGCGAGACCCGCGCCCACGCATCGCCGACCGCTCTCGCGCAGCAGGGTCGCGCCCGCTTCGACGACCTCGCCGAGCACCTGCGCCGGGTCTTCGGAGACGGTGACGCAGCCGGGTGCGGTCGCGACGGTGCGGCCGCCGAGTCCGACGAGCGCGGCGCGGAACCCGTCGGCGTGCACCTGCGCGGCGAGGACGACGGGGCCCGCGTCGTCGACGGAGAGGCGGTGCGAGGGCCGACCCTGCGAGCCGGCGGCGGCGCCCGGGCGCGAGTCGACGCGGATCAGCCCGAGCGCTTCGAGTTCGGCGGCCACCGCGCCGGCGGTGGCGCGGGTGACTCCGAGCTCCGCGGTGAGCACGGCGCGGGTGGGCGCCCGGCCCGTATGAACCAGTTCCAGCGCGGGGCCGAGCGCGCTGCGACCTCTCTCCAGCCTCGTCCTGATGGTCATCGCCTTGCCGTTCATGCTGGCGAGTCTCCCATGATCCGGAGGCTGAGCTGCCGTCTTGTACGGATCGGGGCCGACCCCTATCCTGAGTTTGTGCCGCTTCTAAACAAACTACGGACGGCCGTACCGGGGGGACCTGGCGGAAACACCGCCCCGCCCTCCCTGTCCCCCCTCCGTACCGCGCTGACCCTGTTCTTCGCCCTCGACGGCTTCATCTTCGCCGGCTGGGTGGTCCGCATCCCCGCCATCAAGGAGCAGACCGGCTCGTCCGCGAGCGATCTGGGCCTCGCTCTGCTCGGAGTCTCGGCGGGCGCGGTGGTGACGATGACGCTCACCGGCCGGCTCTGCCGCCGCTTCGGCAGCCATCCGGTGACGGTCGCCAGTGGCGCACTGCTGGCGCTGAGCATCGCGCTCCCGCCACTGACGCATTCGGCGCTCACCCTCGGCCTTGTGCTGCTGGCCTTCGGTGCGGCGTACGGCGGGATCAATGTCGCCATGAACAGCGCCGCGGTCGATCTGGTCGCGGCAATGCGGCGGCCGGTGATGCCCAGCTTCCACGCCGCCTTCAGCCTCGGCGGGATGATCGGCGCAGGCCTCGGCGGCCTGGTCGCCGGCGGCCTCTCCCCCACCGCGCACCTGCTCGGCCTCACCGGCATCGGCCTGCTAGTCACGGCAGCCGCCGGGCGCGTACTGCTGCGCCATGCCGCACCCGTCACCGGACGCACCACGACGGCGCCCGGCCCGCGCCGTCTTCAGGGCCGCACCCGCCAACTCGTCGTTCTCTTCGGCATGATCGCGCTCTGCACGGCGTACGGCGAAGGGGCGATGGCCGACTGGGGAGCGCTCCATCTCGAGCAGGATCTGCACGCCCACCCGGGCATCGCCGCCGCCGGGTACTCCCTCTTCGCCCTGGCCATGACGGCCGGCCGGCTCTCCGGTACGGCTCTGCTGGAGCGGCTCGGCCAGACCCGCACGCTCGTCGCGGGCGGTACGACGGCGGCGGCCGGCATGCTGCTCGGCGCGCTCGCGCCGACGGCGTGGCTCGCGCTGCTCGGCTTCGCCGTGGCCGGTCTGGGGCTCGCGAACATCTTCCCGGTGGCGGTGGCCAGGGCGGGCGCGCTCGCCGGTCCGGGCGGGGTCGCAGCCGCGTCGACGCTCGGCTACGGCGGGATGCTGCTGGGGCCCCCGACGATCGGGTTCCTCGCCGACTGGTTCTCGCTGCCGGTGGCGCTGACGACGGTGGCGGCGCTGGCGGGTGGCGCGGCGCTCATCGGGTACTCGGCCCGGAACGCCTCCGTACCCCGAGGCGACTGAGCACCCGTACGCGGGCGGATCTGCCGCCGGTCGGGCCGCGCTGGCACAATCTCCCGCATGGAGACCGCTGAGCTGATCAAGTCCCTTGTCCGTGAGGGTCAATTGCTGGCCGCGGCCGCCGCCGGGGCGGGCCCCGAGGCGACCGTGCCGACCTGCCCCGGCTGGCAGGTGCGGGACCTGCTCCGGCACGTCGGCGTGGTTCACCGCTGGGCGACCGCCTTCATCACCGAGGGCTACACGGACTTCCGTGCCGCCGACGACCAGCCCGAGCTCGACGGAGACGAGTTGCTGGAGTGGTTCCGGGAGGGACACGGTCTGCTGGTGGCCGCGCTGAGCGAGGCACCCGTGGATGTGGAGTGCTGGACCTTTCTGCCCGCGCCCTCGCCGGTGGCGTTCTGGGCCAGGCGGCAGGCACACGAGACGGCCGTCCACCGCACGGACGCCGAGTCGGCGCTCGGCGGGAAGCCGGGGCCGGTCGCCGCGGACTTCGCGCTGGACGGCATCGACGAGCTGCTCGGCGCCTTTCACGCCCGCTCCCGGAGCCGGGTGCGCACCGCGGAGCCGCGCGTCCTGCGCGTACGGACCGTCGACACGGACGACGTGTGGACCGTACGGCTGTCGGCCGACGCTCCGCGCACGGAGCGTACCGAAGAGGGCCCCGCGGACTGTGAGTTGAGCGGGACGGCGGAGCAGCTCTATCTGACGCTGTGGAACCGGCTGCCGCTCACCACCGTGTCCGTCACCGGCGACGCGGAGCTCGCGCGGCTGTGGCGCGAGCTGTCCGCCATCACCTGGTCCTAGCCACTCCTGCGGAGGCCCACGGCATACGGAGGCCACGACATACGGGGGCCCACGGAGATCTACTTGGAGGGGCCCGACAGCATTCTGGAGAGCACCGCGCGCTGCAGCGGCTGCACCTCGGCATGGCGGGCCCGGCCGGCGTCGGTGAGCGCCACCCGCACTCCCCGCCGGTCCTCGCTGCACATCCCGCGGGTGACAAGCCCGTCCTTCTCCAGCCGCGCCACCAGGCGCGACAGCGCGCTCTGGCTCAGGTGGACCCGGGACGCCAGCTCCTGGACGCGGAAGGAACAGTCGCCGCCGTCCGACGTCTCTTCGGCGAGTACGTCGAGGACCTCGAAGTCACTGGCGCCGAGCCCGTGCTGATGCAGCTCGCGGTCGAGCTCGCAGATCGTACGGGCATGCAGCGCAAGGACGTCCCGCCACTCCTCGACGAGCACTCGCTCGGACTTCTTCGCCGCCATGACCGCACGTTAGCAGAGAAGACGCACTTTGTTGCACCGGAATTAAATGCACTTGCACTCAATGCATGTGCATGTATTGTCCTGCTCATGACCTCTCCGCTCAACGTCCCCGTAGCGCAGGAGCGCTGGACCCCGCGGCTGTGGGGCACTCTCCTGGTGCTCTGTGCCGCGATGTTCCTCGACGCCCTCGACGTCTCGATGGTCGGCGTCGCCCTGCCCTCGATCGCGACCGACCTCCATCTGACCACCTCGACCCTGCAGTGGATCGTCAGCGGCTACATCCTCGGCTACGGCGGCCTGCTGCTCCTCGGCGGCCGTGCGGCGGACCTCCTCGGCCGGCGCCGGGTCTTCCTGATCGCACTCGCCGTCTTCGCGCTCGCCTCGCTGCTCGGCGGGCTGGTCAACTCCGGTCCGCTGCTGATCGCCAGCCGCTTCATCAAGGGGCTGAGTGCCGCGTTCACCGCGCCCGCCGGGCTCTCCATCATCACCACGACCTTCAAGGAGGGCCCTCAGCGCAACCGCGCGCTGGCGATCTACACCACCTGCGCCGCCACCGGCTTCTCGATGGGCCTGGTCCTCTCCGGACTGCTCACCGAGGTGAGCTGGCGCCTGACGATGCTGCTGCCGGCGCCCATCGCCCTGATCGCGCTGCTGGCCGGCATCAGGCTCATCCCGCGGAGCAGCCGTGAGGACTCGGGGAAGGGGTACGACCTGCCGGGCGCCGTCACCGGCACGGCCTCGATGCTGCTGCTCGTCTTCACCGTCGTCCAGGCCCCCGAGGTGGGCTGGGTCTCGGCGCGCACCCTGCTCTCCTTCCTTGCCGTCGCCGCGCTGCTCACCGTGTTCGTCACCATCGAACGGCGCAGCTCGCACCCGCTGATCCGGCTGGGTGTGCTGCGCTCGGGCAGCCAGATCCGCGCCAACCTCGGCGCGGCCTTCTTCTTCGGCTCGTACGTCGGCTTCCAGTTCCTCGTCACGCAGTACATGCAGTCCCTGCTCGGCTGGTCGGCTCTCCAGACGGCGCTGGCCTTCCTTCCGGCGGGCGCTCTGGTGGCGCTCTCCTCGACGAAGATCGGCTCGGTCGTGGACCGGTTCGGCACTCCGCGTGTGATAGCCGGCGGCTTCACGCTGCTGGTGATCGGGTACGCGCTCTTCCTCCAGATCGACCTCACGCCGAGCTACGCCGCCGTGATCCTGCCGTCGATGCTGCTACTCGGCGCGGCCTGCGCGCTGATCTTCCCTTCGCTCAACATCCAGGCCACCAACGGGGTGGAGGACCACGAGCAGGGCATGGTCTCCGGCTTGCTGAACACCTCGATCCAGGTCGGTGGCGCGATCTTCCTGGCGGTCGTCACCGCGGTTATCACAGCGGGCGGTGACACGGGCCGCTCACCGCAGGAGGTGCTCGACAGCTTCCGGCCGGGCCTGGTGGTGGTGACCGTGGTCGCGGCAGCAGGACTGCTGATCACGCTGACCGGGCTGCGCGCCCGCCGTGCCGAGCCGAGCGTCCTGGTCGCGAAGTCTGCCGGACTGCCGGTTCGGGAAGAGCCCGAGCGGGTGGCGGTCGGCGACTGACCCACAGCCGGCTCTCTCCAGGGGGACGGCGGCCGACGGGCTCCTTGCCCGCCGGCCGCCGCACTGTGACACTTCGGACATGGGGCGACGTACACAGGCGGAGCGGGACGCCTTGACCATCGAGACCGGATACGCGCTCATCAGCGCGGTCCTGGTCGCGGCGGTCGCTTTCGGAGTGGTCGCGGGACCGAAGCTGATGTTCGCCTTGCCGTACGCCGCCGAGCGCGGGCTGCTCATCGCGGGCGTCGCGGCGGCCGTGGTCGCCTTCGTAGCGCGCGTCGTTACTGTGCTGTGGCGCTTTCCGCGTACGCCGCCTCAGCCGAGCCAGCCGGGCCGTACCAGCCCCGACTCATAGGCCAGCACGACGAGTTGGGCCCGGTCACGGGCGCCGAGCTTCACCATCGTGCGGCTCACATGCGTCTTGGCGGTGAGCGGGCTGACGACGAGCCGGCGGGCGATCTCCTCGTTGGAGAGGCCGATGCCCACCAGAGCCATCACCTCCCGCTCCCGTTCGGTGAGTTCGGCGAGGCCCGCGGCGTCCGTGGGCGCTTTGGAGCGGGCCGCGAACTCCGCGATCAGACGCCGCGTCACTCCCGGCGACAGCAACGCGTCCCCGTGCACCACCGCCCGTACCGCACGCAGCAGTTCCTCCGGCTCGGTGTCCTTGACCAGGAAGCCCGAAGCACCGGAGCGGATGGCCTCGAAGACGTACTCGTCGAGCTCGAAGGTGGTGAGCATGACCACCTTCACCCCGTTCAGCCGCTCGTCCTCGGTGATCCGGCGGGTGGCGGCGAGACCGTCGAGCACTGGCATACGGATGTCCATCAGCACCACGTCGGGGCTCAGTTCGCGTACCCGCCGCACCGCCTCCTCGCCATCAGCGGCCTCGCCCGCCACAACGATGTCCGGCTGAGCGTCGAGCAACGCCCGGAATCCTGCCCTGACCAGCAGCTGGTCATCGGCGAGCAGTACGCGGATCACATCGTCTCCTTCGGCTGCACAGGGAGGTCGGCTCGTACCCCGAAGCCGCCGTCAGGGCGCGGGCCCGCCTCGATCGTGCCACCGAGGGCTGCGGCACGCTCCCGCATTCCGACGAGGCCGTTGCCGCTGCCGCCCGCGTCCGAACCGGTGGCCGGTCCTTCGTCGTCGATCCGGAGGTCGAGGCGGCCGGGCGCATAGCCGATCCGTACCCGTGCGGTGCGCGAGCCCGAGTGCCGTACGACGTTGGTCAGTGCCTCCTGGACGATCCGGAAGGCGGCGAGATCCGTACCGGGCGGGAGCGCGATCCGGTCGCCGTCCGTCTCGACCTCGACGCTCAGTCCGGCGCCCGCGGCCTGTTCGACGAGTTCGGGCAGCCGGTCGAGGCCGGGCGCGGGCGTGCGTGGGGCGTCCCCCGGCGTACGCAGCGTGTCGAGGACCTGCCGCACCTCGCCCAGTGCCTCCTTGCTGGCCGCCTTGATGGTGGTGAGCGCGGTGCGGGCCTGCTCGGGGTTGCTGTCGAGCAGCGCGAGGCCCACGCCCGCCTGGACGTTGATGACCGAGATGGAGTGCGCGAGGACGTCGTGCAGCTCGCGGGCGATCCGCAGTCGCTCCTCGTCGGTGCGGCGTTTCTCGGCGGCGGCGCGCTCCACACGCTCACGGGCCCAGACCTCGCGTCGGATGCGTACGAGCTCCGAGGCCGCGAGGACGGCCACCACCCAGGCGGCGACGACCAGCTCCTGCCCCCAGGGCGCGGCCTTGTCTCCGTGCGGCGGCAGATCGGCGTACAGCCAGTGGGCGATCAGCAGATGCCCCACCCAGAGGCCGCCGACGGCCCACCAGGCGGCACGCCGGTGCCCGGAGGTGATGGCGGCGAAAGCACCGACCGCGACGGTGAGGAAGACCGGGCCGTACGGATAGCCCACAACGAAGTAGACCAGCGCTGTCGCGGCCGTGCCGAAGACGGCGACGACGGGCCACCGGTTGCGCAGCAGCAGGAACGCCGGTCCCGCGAGCAGCAACACCTGCGCGAAGGCGTCGAGCGGCTCACGGTGCTGGCCGTGGGCGGCGAAATTCGACCCCACCAGCACGAACACGGCCAGCACGAGGGTCGAGGGCCAGGGCACCCTTGCGTTGTTCCGCCGTGCCTCCCAGTGACGCAGCGGCGGCGGTCCGCCGCGCGGCCAGGGGGGACCACCGCAGTTTCGGGTGCGCTGCTCTTCCATACGGCAACGCTAGACCGGGGCCGGGGCGGGGGGCGTCAGCCAGGCGTGGCGATCACACGTACTCCCTGCGCAGTACGGCATCGGGAGCCGGCGCCTCCCGGAGCCCGACGCGGGCGTGCAGCCGCCGCGGCGATCCGGGCGCCCACCGGTCGGGGCGGCCCGCGACGCGCATGGCCACCGTGGCGTGCACGGCGAAGGTGAGGGAGAGGATTCCGGCCGCGGCGGTGACCTCAGCGGTGCCGCAGGCCGACCTCGTGCGCGAGACGGGCGGCGGCGTGGCCGAAGAAGGCGTCCCGATCCTCGACGACCCGGTTGAACTGGCCGAAGAGCTCGAAGGAGATGAGGCCGAAGAGCTGGGACCAGGCGGCCACCAGAGCCACCACGACGGCCGGCGGCAGATCGGGAGCGATATCGGCGGTGAGCCGGTGTGCTTCGGGGCGCAGTTCCTCGGCGAGCGGCGGTAGCGCGAGGCCGCCCGAGCGGTGGGCGTCGCGGCTGACGGAGATCAGCGCGAGGCCGACACGGGAGGCGGGTCCGACGGTGTCCTGGGGCGCGGTGTAGCCGGGTACCGGAGAGCCGTAGATCAGGGCGTACTCATGGGGGTGGGCGAGGGCCCAGATGCGTACGGCCGAACAGACGGCGGTCCAGCGGGCGGGGTGGTCGGCGGGGTCGCGGGCAGCGGCGAGGGCGGTCTCGGCCGCGGCGCCGACCGCGTCGTAGGCATCGACGATGAGGGCGGTCAGCAGATCGTCACGGCTCGGGAAGTAGCGGTAGAGGGCCGAGGACACCATGCCGAGCTCGCGGGCGACGGCGCGCAGCGAGAGCTTCGCCGCGCCCTCGGCGGCGAGCTGTCGGCGAGCCTCGTCCTTGATGGCTGCGGTGACTTCGATACGGGCCCGTTCCCTGGCCCCACGGATCGTGGTCATGGGGTGCAGTCTTTCACGTTTCGGAGCACTGACCAACAACGAGAGCAGTGCTCTTGCTTTGGATCACCGATCCGATGCACACTGCTCTCAAGCGAGAGCACTGCTCTCTCAACGACTCTCTCGACCAGTGGAGATCACCATGTCGCAGGCGCACTACATGAAACCCGGCCGCTTCGACAACATCCTCAACGGCGCCATCGGCTGGCTGGCCCGCCGCGGCGTCAGCCTGATGGGCACCGCGGAGCTCTCCGTGCGCGGCCGCACCAGCGGCGAGTGGCGACGCATCCCGGTCAACCCGCTCCCCTACGAGGGCGGCCCATATCTGATCTCCGCCCGCGGCCACTCCCAGTGGGTCCGCAATCTGCGCGCCGCGGGCGGCGGGCAGCTCCAAGTCGGCCGCAAGACCCAGCAGTTCACCGCGGTGGAGCTGACCGACGAAGAGAAGCCCACGCTGCTGCGCACCTACCTCGAGCGCTGGGGCTGGGAGGTCGGCCGGTTCTTCGGCGACGTCAACGCCAAGTCCACGGACGAGGAGCTGCTCGCCGCGGCGCACAAGCACCCCGTCTTCCGGATCACTGTGACCAAGTGACACCGGGCCCGGGCACGACGGCGACGCGGAGCGGCATCGTGGCGACGCAGTGCCGGGCGACATCGTGATCCACGGCCGGGCGACATCGTGACGCAAGGCAAACATCGCGACCCAGGGCTGGCGACATCGTGACGCAAGGCCGGGCGACACCCCGGCCCGGGCAGCCAGGACGGCCCGGCCGGCCCGGCCGGCCCGCTAGGCCCGCCGGTCCATCATTTCCAGCGCCCTCCGCGCCACCGCATGCGTACGCACCAGACCGGCCAGCGTCGTCGATCCGCGCGTTATGTCCGCGAACGCCTTCCACGCGGGCCGGAAACCGGTGATCGCCGCATGCAGCAGCCCCGGCCGGCGCTCGAAGATCGCGAGCATCCGCCGCCCGACCCCCATCTCCACACCCAGCCCGGCCTTGATCGCGAACGCGTAGTTCAGCGCCTGCCTGCGGGCGTCCACGGCATCGTGGGCCTCCGAGATCCGTACGGCCCACTCCCCCGCGAGCCGCCCCGACCGCAGGGCGAAGGAGATGCCCTCCCGGGTCCACGGCTCGAGCAGCCCGGCCGCGTCCCCGCACACCAGCACCCGCCCGCGCGACAGCGGCGAGTCGTCGCTGCGGCACCGGGTCAGATGCCCCGAGGAGATCGCCGGCTCGAATCCAGCGAGACCCAGGCGGGCGATGAAGTCCTCCAGATAGCGCTTGGTCGCCGTCCCCTCGCCGCGGGCCGAGATCACTCCGACCGTCAGTGTCCGTCCCTTGGGGAACACCCAGCCATAACTCCCGGGCATCGGCCCCCAGTCGATGAGCACCCGGCCCGCCCAGTCATCGGCCACCGTCGCCGGCACCGGGATCTCCACCTCCAGGCCGAGATCGACCTGGTCGAGCTTCACGCCGACATGTGCGCCTATCCGGCCCGCGCTGCCGTCCGCGCCGACGACCGCCCGCGCCAGCACGGTTTCGCCGTCGGAGAGTACGACGGCGACCGTGCGCCGGTCCGGGACGGCAGGTCCGTGCTGCTCGACGCGGGACACGGTCGCGCCGGTACGCAGCACGGCGCCGGCCTTCTGCGCCTGCTCCACAAGACCGGCGTCGAACTCGGGTCGGTTGATGAGCCCGAAGAGCATCCTCTTGGAGCGGCGGGTACGGGCCAGCTTGCCGTTGAGCGAGAAGGTGACGGCGTGCACCCTGTCCAGCAGCGGCAGTTCGAAGCCCGGCGGGAGGCTGTCGCGCGAGGGGCCGATGATCCCTCCGCCACAGGTCTTGTAGCGGGGCAGCTCCGACTTTTCCAACAGGAGCACCTGACGGCCCGCGGCCGCCGCCGCATAGGCCGCCGAAGCTCCCGCGGGCCCGCCGCCGACCACGACGACGTCCCACACCGGCTCGCCGTGCTCACCTACGGCATCTGCGTTCTCGCTGCTCACGATCTGCTTATGCTCCCGATCCGACGCGTGATCCATATTCTCGACGGCATCCTACGGCGCGGTCACTTACCGCCCCTGTGCGAGGATCAATCACACATTCGCCGTACACACACGGCACAACGTCGCACCCACGAGGAGCGTGCCCATGACCGCCAATCCGATCGCCGAGACCATTGTCTCTTTGATGCCCCGCGCCCAGGCGGAGCTGACGGAGCTGGTGGCCTTCCAATCGGTGGCGGACGAGGCCGTGGCGCCGAAGAGCGAGTGCGAGGCCGCCGCGAACTGGGTGGCCGGTGCGCTCCGCGCGGAGGGATTCCAGGACGTCGCGCTCCTGGACACCCCCGACGGCTCGCAGTCGGTGTACGGGCTGCTGCCGGGCCCGGAGGGTGCGCCGACGGTGCTGCTCTACGCGCACTACGACGTGCAGCCGAAGCTGGACGAGTCCGCGTGGGTGACCCCGCCGTTCGAGCTGACCGAGCGGGACGGCCGCTGGTACGGGCGTGGCGCCGCCGACTGCAAGGGCGGCTTCATCATGCATCTGCTCGCCCTGCGCGCCCTCAAGGCGAATGGCGGCGTGCCGGTGAGCGTCAAGGTGATCGTGGAGGGCTCCGAGGAGCAGGGCACCGGAGGTCTCGAGCAGTACGCCGAGGCGCACCCGGAGCTGCTGAGGGCCGACGCCGTCGTGATCGGCGACACCGGGAACTTCCGGGTGGGTCTGCCGACGGTGACGGCGACGCTGCGCGGTATGACGATGATCCGGGTCCGGGTCGACACGCTCCAGGGAAATCTGCACTCGGGCCAGTTCGGCGGCGCCGCGCCCGACGCGCTGGCCGCGCTCATCCGCGTACTGGATTCGCTGCGTGCCGAGGACGGCTCGACGGTGGTCGACGGGCTCGGCGCGGACTCGGCCTGGGACGGACTGCAGTACCCGGAGGGCGAGTTCCGCAAGGACGCCAAGGTCCTCGACGGTGTCTCGCTGATCGGCAGCGGCACGGTCGCCGACCGTATCTGGGCCCGTCCCGCCGTCACCGTGGTCGGCATCGACTGCCACCCGGTGGCCGGTGCGACCCCCTCCATCCCGGCGAGTGCCCGGGCGCAGATCAGCCTGCGGGTGCCGCCCGGCCAGGACGCGGCCGAGGCGACGAAGCTGCTGTTCGCGCACATCGAGAAGCACACGCCGTGGAACGCCCGGGTCACACTCGAGCAGGTGGGCCAGGGCCAGCCGTTCCAGGCGGACGTCTCCAGCCCGGCGTACACCTCGATGGCCGACGCGATGCGCATCGCGTATCCGGGCGAGGAGATGCAGTCCGCCGGCATGGGAGGCTCGATCCCGCTGTGCAACACGCTCGCCGAGCTCTACCCCGAGGCCGAGATCCTGCTGATCGGCCTGAGCGAGCCCGAGGCACAGATCCACGCGGTGAACGAGTCGGTCTCGCCCGAGGAGCTGGAGCGGCTGTCCATCGCCGAGGCGCTCTTCCTGGTCAACTACGCCGAGTCCAAGAAGGCTTGAGCGCTCGGCGGAGATCGCGGCAGAGGAACTCCGCGGCCGTGCCGCTCCGCGTCAGCCGACGGGGATACCGGCCTCGAGGTTGAGCACGGTCCCGCGCTCGCGTGCGCGCAGGGCCCAGCGCAGCCGTTCGTAGCGGGGAGGCGGCAGCAGTTCCGCCGCCTCCTCCTCGCCGACGAACCGCCAGCCGCGCAGCTCCGATCCGGGCAGCAGCACCCGCCGCGCCTCACCGCTCGGCAGCCGCCCGCCGTCGAAGAGCAGCCGCAGCCCGCCGAATCCCGGCGGCCGCGGGGGCTCCCAGTCGACAACCAACAGCCTGGGCACCTTCCCGAGTTCGATACCCAGCTCTTCGGTGACCTCGCGCATCCCGGCACGTGCGGGCGCCTCGCCGCGCTCCACCACTCCGCCGGGGAACTCCCAGCCCGGCTTGTAGGTGGGGTCGACGAGCAGCACCCGGTCCGCCTCGTCGAAGAGCAGCACTCCGGCGGCGAGGGTTTCGGCGCTCGGCTCGGGCGTCTGGACGATCTCGCAGGCCGCGGCGGCCCCCGTCTTCACGGCTTCGGCGATCCGTCGCGCCGTCTCCTGCGGATCGAGCCTGCTGGTGTCGATGACGTGAGCGTCCGCGCGGATCCAGTCGAGGGCCGCGAGATAGGGCTCGATGTGTTCGTACGCCCATTGTCTGACGCGCTGGTCGGCGTCGGGGATGTCCGGCTCCTCGCGGTTGGCTATCCGCTCGCGCAGGATCGTTTCATCCGGGGAGAGCAGCACATGCCGCACCGCGATCCTGCGGGAGGCGAGACCGCCGAAGATCTCGTCGCGGTACTCCTGGCGCAGCAGCGTCATCGGCACCACCAGCACGCCGCCCAGCTCGGCGAGCAGCGCCGCGGCGGTGTCCACCACGAGCCGCCGCCAGATCGGCAGATCCTGGTAGTCGCTCACCTCGGCGAGCCGCTTCTGGGGCAGCTGGCACCCCAGAGAGCCGCCGATCAGTTCGGGGTCGTAGAGCGTGCTGTTCGGGATCAGATCGATCAGTTCGCGTGCGGTACTGGTCTTGCCCGCTCCGAACGCACCGTTGATCCAGACAATCACGGTTCCCCCTCTGCCGTAGCCCTCAGTGGATTGCCCGCAACACCCTGCCACGGAAACCCGTTGCAGGAACCGGGCCGTTGATCACGTGCACAACTGTGGCCGTGCTGTTGCCGGTTCACCACTACCGTCCCGCGCCCGGACGCGTCTCACCATACGAACGGATGCCCCCGCCGGGCCGTGACACCCGGGCGCGGAGCGTCGTTGGAACGGAAGAGACAAGGGGGTGCGGGATGCGCCGTACGGTGTTGGAGAAGTTTCCCGCCGGGGGCCCGCGCGGCAGCTGGCCGGCCGAGGAGTTCGCACGGGCACGCCAGGACGAGGGTCTGGCGGCGGAGGTCGTGATGGACCTCGATTCGGACGCCTTCCTGGTGGTCGTTCCGCAGCGGACCGCGGAGGCGGTCGGCTAGAACGCGCCCGGGACGCGGGCCGACGCCCGCGCCGGGCCGGGAGGGGCGGCGGCGGCGGCCCTGCGTCTCAGCCTTTGGTGGAGCCGAGAGTGAGCCCGGCGATGAAGTGGCGCTGGAGCAGCAGGAAGACCACCAGCGTCGGCAGTGCCACGATCACCGAACCCGCCGCCAGCAGGTTGTAGTCCGTGAAGAACTGGCCGCGGAGGTTGTTCAGCGCCGAGGTGATGGGGAGCTTGTCGCCGTCGGAGATGAAGACGAGCGCCCAGAGGAAGTCGTTGTACATCCAGGTGAACTGCAGTGTGCCGAGCGCCGCGAGGGCGGGTCGGCAGAGCGGCAGCGTGATGCGCCAGTACTGCGTCCACACACTCGCGCCGTCCACGATCGCCGCCTCCAGGATCTCCTGCGGCAGGGTGCGCATGAAGTTGGCGAGGACGAAGACACAGAACCCGATCTGAAAGCCGACCTGGACGGCGATGACGGCCCAGTACGAGTCGAACATCGTCATCGAGTCGGACATCCAGTACGGCAGCGGGATCCGGTTGAACAGGACGTACAGCGGAGTCACGATCACCTGCTGGGGCAGCAGATTGCCCGCGGTGAAGAGCATCAGCAGCACGATCGAGCCGCGCATCCTCAGCCGCGACACGGCGAAGGCGACGAAGGAGGCGAAGAACAGCGCGAGCAGCACTCCCGGCACCGCGATGATCAGGGTGTTGATGAAGTACTTCATCATCCCCGAGTCGCTGAAGGCCTGTTGGTAGTAGTCGAAGGAGAGCTTCCTCGGCCACGAGAAGTAGCCGTGCTCGGAGGTCTCGTCGTACGGCCGCAGCGACGCGTACACCGCGAGCAGCAGGGGCGCCAGGAAGGCCAGCGAGACAGCCATCAGAAAGGCGTGCACGCCGAGCCGGCCGGGACGTACGGCACGCTTTCGGGGCGGTGGGGCCGCGGCCGCTGTGGTGGCGGGCGCCGGGGCGGTGTCGAGCGTCATCGGTTCTTCTCCCCACGGATCTCCTGGACCAGATACGTCACGACGAATCCCATGGAGACGAGCAGCAGCACCACGGCGATCGCGGAGCCGAAGCCGATCCGGCTGGCTTCGCCGATGATGTTGTCGGTGACGAGGACCGAGAGCAGCTCCAGGCCGTTTCTGCCCTTGTTCACGGCGTAGACGATGTCGAAGGCGCGCAGCGCCTCGATGACGGTGATGACGCCGACGATGACATTGACGGGCCGCAGGGTCGGGAAGACGACGCGGAAGAACGTCTGCCGCTCACTCGCGCCGTCGATGGCGGCGGCTTCCTTCAGCGAGGGGTCGACGGCTTTGAGGCCGGCCAGGTAGAGGATCATCACATACCCGGTGTGCCGCCAGGCCGCGGCCAGCAGGATCATCCAGATGTTCAGGTCGGGATCGCCGAGCCAGTCGGTGGGATTCCCGGTGTCCGCGAGGATCGCGTTCAGCGCGCCCTGGTCGCGGGAGAAGATCAGCTGGGCGATGAAGCCGACGACCGCGAGCGAGAGCACCACCGGCATGTAGAGCGTCGACTGGTAGAAGCGGCTGAACCGTACGCCCCTGTCGACGAGGACGGCCAGCAGCAGTCCGAACGGGGTCGCGATCAGTCCCAGGAAGGCCAGCCAGAGCAGGTTGTGGCGGGCGGCGGGCCAGAACTGCGGATAGTTCGTGAAGAGGTTCTCGTAGTTCTTCGTGCCGACCCAGTGGATGTCCCCGATGCCGTCCCAGCTGGTGAAGGAGAGCACGATGGAAGCGAGGGTGGGCCCCCACACGATGACCACGTCGAGCAGGATCGGTATGCCCAGCAGCACGCCGAGTACGGCGAGGTCGCGGCGGGTGAACCGCCGCGGGCCTCGTCGTGGGGCCCGCCGTGGGGTGCTCACTCTCGTTCGCCCCGCGGTGTCGTCCGGGGTGCCCCGGCCGGCCCGCGTCTCCGGCCCGGCGGTCCCCCCGGGCCCGGCGGCCCGACGGGGAGGGTCCGGGGGTTGTCCCCCGGGAGATTGAAGCAGCGGCACGGGTGGTCGCTCCAAGTCGGTTTCGGCCGGTGGCAGTCAGTCTTCGGAGGCGAAGATGGTCTTCTTCTGCCTCTCGATGCTGTTGACCAACCCATCCACGTCCTTCGGCTTGTTGATGAAGGTCTGAATGGCCGGGATCATCACCGTCGAGGAGAAGTCCGGCCTTGTGTCGCGGTCCAGGAACTGCGAGATCTGCTTGGCGCCGGAGACGAGTTCGACGGCCTTCTTCTGCAGCGGGGAGTACTTCGAGATGTCGGCCTGGTCGCTCACGGCGATGTTGTTGGGGTCACTGGCCAGGTAGATGTCCTCAGCCTTGCCCGTGGCCAGCCACTTCAGCAGGTCCTTGGCGCTCTCCAGGCTCTTGTCGTTCTTGAGGTCCTTCGCCTTCTTCGCGAGCAGGAAACCGTCGATGGGCGCCTCGACCGCGTCCTGTCCGTACTCGGGGTTGATCACCGGGAACGGGAAGAAGTCGATGTCGGCCTGCTCTCCCTTGGGGAACTGGGCGCCCGGGTGCGGGAGTCCGAAGACCGCCATGCCCGCTTCCTTCTTCTGCAGGCTGGTCGCGGCCTCCTGCCAGGTGCGGCCGTTGGCTCCGGGCTGGCAGTACGGGAGGATGCTGCGCCAGGTGTCGAAGACGTCCTTGACGCGCTTGTCGGTCCAGGCCTCCTTGCCCGCCATCAGGTTCTTGTGGAACTCGTATCCGTTGCTGCGCATGTTGATGTAATCGAACGTGCCCATCGCCGGCCAGCCGTCCTTGTCGCAGAACGCGATGGGGACGAGCTTGTCCTTCTGCATCTGCTTGGCGAGCGCTATGTACTCGTCGAGGGTCTTGGGAGCCTGGTAGCCGTACTGCTCGAAGACGCTCTTCCGGTGGAAGACGGCCCACGGGTAGTAGTAGTACGGCGTGAGGTACTGCTTGCCGTCCTCACCCGTCGACTGGGCCTTCAGCGCCGGGGAGAAGCCCTGGTAGGCCGCCCAGTTGTCGCTGATGTCGTGCAGCAGACCCTTCTTGGCGAAGAACTGCATGCGGTAGCCCGCGAACCACATGAAGACGGAGTCCGGCTTACCCTGCAGGTAGCGGTTGATGTTCTCCTGGAAGGTGTTGTGGTCAACGGTGTTGACCTTGACCTTCCGTCCGTCCTTCGACTGCTTGCCGTACGCGGAGAACGCGTCGGCGAAGGCCTTCTTCGGCACCGGGTCGGACGAGTTGGACCCCAGAGTGATGGTCTTGCCGTCCCCGCCGGGCCCACCGCCGCATGCGGCGAGCAACGAGGGCAGCGCGACCGCACCCGCACCCGCCGCTGCGCCACGCAGCAGATTCCGCCGGGACATCCGATGTCCTGCCACGCTCCCGGGCGCGGCAGAACCGTTGAACGATGACTGCGCCATGTCCCCTCCTCCGGGGTGCAACCCAACACAACCAAACGCAAGGATTGGATCACACTCCCAGAAAGTGGTGCAGTCAAGGGTTTTGGCGAGACATCGAACAACCGTTACCGCATCTCTTCCAACAGACTCCAACACGGCCTACCGTAAACGCTCGCGACAGACACATGCATGCAGCCATCCCAAAATGCGCGAGTACGGAGGAATGTAACGAGGCGTCACCTTCCCACCCGCAGTACCCGCCGCAGAGTCGTCGGAGCGCTGGCCGCCGCGCTGCTCGGCGCGGCGGGGCTGGGCACACCTGCTCCGGCCGCCGGCACCGATGCCGCGCCGGCGGGCCCGCGGCGAACTGCTGCGCGTCGCCGTACCTGACGCCGCTGCCGCCCACCGTCGAAGTGAGCGCCGCCGAGGGCTTCGGTGTGCACGCCGCGAGCGCGTTGGAGTACTTCGCGGACGGCAGGTGCACCACCGTCACCGCGCGGGTCGGCCCGGACGACGAGAAGGGGTCGAAGGGCCCGGTCGTCTTCGAGATCCGGGCGGACGGGAAGAGGGCCGCCTCGGCGGACGTACTGACCAACGCCATGCCCGCACAGCCGATTTCGGCGGATGCCGGTGGTGCGAAGGTCGTACGTCCGGTGGCCACCGATCGCGGTGACGGAGTCGACTCCGACCATGCGGACCGGGCCGGCCTCAGGATCGGCTGCTGACAACCGCTGCCGTCTCGCCGTCACGGCCGAGCGAGGCGGCGGCGGCCGCACCCACCAGACCGGCGTCCGTGCCCGTCAGGGCCGGAGCCACCCTGAGCCGCTGCACGAAGGAGAGCGTGGCGTAGTCGCGCAGCGCACGGCGCAGCGGCGCGAAGAGCACATCGCCCGCGCCCGCCACGCCTCCGCCGATGACGGCAATCTCGATCTCGACGAGGGTCGCCGTGGCGGCGATCCCGGCGGCGAGGGCCTGGGCCGCGCGCTCGAAGGAGGCGATGGCGACCGGGTGTCCGGCCCGGGCGGCGGCGGCCACGGCGGCGGCCGAGGCATCACCGTCGGGGCCGGGCTGCCAGCCGTTCTCCCGTGCCCGGCGCGCGATGTTCGGGCCGCTGGCGATCCGCTCCACGCAGCCGCGCGCGCCGCACGGACAGAGATCCCCGTCCAGGTCGACGCTGATGTGGCCGATGTGCCCGGCGTTGCCTGTGGGTCCCGGGTGGAGCTTCCCGCCGAGGACGAGTCCACCGCCGACACCGGTCGAGACGACCATGCACAGGGCGTTGTCGTAGCCGCGGGCCGCACCCTGCCAGTGCTCGGCCGCGGTCATCGCGACGCCGTCGCCGACCAGCGTGACGGCCAGCCCGTCGGCGGCCCGGCGCACCCGCCCGACCAGTGGGAAGTCTCGCCAGCCCGGGACATTGACCGGGCTGACCGTGCCGGCGGAGGCATCCACGGGACCGGCGCTGCCGATGCCGACGGCCGAGGCCCGCGCCCAGAGCGGGGATGCGGCGAGCTCGGCCAGAACCGCCTCGACGGCGCGCATCACTGTCTCGCCGTCCTCACGGGAGGGTGTCGGGCGCTGCGCCCGCACCACAATTCCGCCACTGCCGTCCACCAACGCGCCTGCGATCTTGGTGCCGCCGATATCGAGCGCGGCGACGAGGTCGGTATGCATCGGTGTGGGATCCCCCGGGGAGCTGTCGGACCTGCGGATTCGGTTAACAGTCTCCATTCCCCTGACAACGTTGTCCAGGGCCTATGCTCGACGCCACACCCTCGCACACCGGACGACGACAGGACAGCGCACTGTGGCCGAGACCGACCGTCACCCGCCGACGGCGGGCCGCACCCGAGGCCCCGAGCCCCGCTACGGCAATCGGCCCACCATGAAGGACGTCGCCGCGCGGGCCGGCGTCGGCCTGAAAACCGTCTCCCGGGTGGTCAACGGCGAAGCCGGCGTCACGCCGGACACCGAGCGCCGGGTGCAGGAGGCCATCGAGTCCCTCGGCTTCCGCCGCAACGACAGCGCACGGGTGCTGCGCAAGGGCCGCACCGCCTCGATCGGGCTGGTGCTCGAAGATCTCGCCGACCCCTTCTACGGCCCGCTGAACCGCGCCGTGGAGGAGGTCGCCCGCGCCCATGGCGCCCTGCTCATCAACGGTTCGAGCGCCGAGGACCCGGAGCGCGAGCAGGAGTTGGTGCTCGCGCTCTGCGCCCGCCGGGTGGACGGGCTGATCGTCATCCCGGCCGGCCACGACCACCGCTATCTGGAGCCCGAGATAAAGGCGGGCGTCGCCACGGTGTTCGTGGACCGCCCGGCCGGGCAGATCGACGCGGACGTGGTGCTCTCCGACAGCTTCGGCGGCGCCCGCAAGGGCGTGGCGCATCTGATCGCGCACGGCCACCGCCGTATCGGTTTCATCGGCGACCAGCCGCGTATCCACACCGCCGTCGAGCGGGTACGTGGCTACCGCGCCGCCATGGAGGACGCCGGGCTCGCGGTGGACGACAGCTGGGTGTCGCTGGGGTCCACAGCGCCGGAGCGGGTGCGGGCGGCGGTCGAGGCGATGCTGGCGGGGCCCGAGCCGGTCACCGCGCTGTTCGCCGGCAACAACCGGGTGACGGTGACGGCCGTACGAGTCCTGGCGGAGCGCGACCGGCCGGTCGCGCTGGTCGGGTTCGACGACATCGAACTCGCCGACCTGCTCGGCATCACGGTCATCGCCCAGGATGCCGCGACGCTGGGGCGTACCGCCGCCGAGCGGCTGTTCCGCCGTCTCGACGGCGTGGACGACGAGCCCACGCAGGTGGCGCTGGAGACGGTGCTGATCCCGCGCGGCTCGGGCGAGCTCCCGCCGCCCGCGGACCGGTAGACCGGGCACCGGCACGGCTACTTGGCTGTGGCCGTGAGGTCGCCGCGGCGAGGCGAGGCGAACCGCTCGAGATCCGCGCGGGTGAGACCGGTGAGCCCGACGACCTCGGCGGTGTCCAGGGCTCCGCAGTCGATTCCGCGCAGCAGATAGCCGCTGAGTGCCTTGGCGGTGGCGGGCTCGTCCATGACATCGCCGCCCGCGTGGTTGGCGTACGCGGACAGCCGGGCGGCGGCCTGCTCGAAACCCTCGCGGTAGAAGGCGAAGACGGCGGCGTAGCGGGTCGGGAGATGGCCCGGGTGCATGTCCCAGCCCTGGTAGTAGGCGCGGGCCAGCGCGCGGCGGGTGAGCCCGTAGTGCAGCCGCCAGGCGTCGTGCACCTTCTCGGTCGTGCCGACCGGCAGCACGTTGGTGGAGCCGTCGGAGACGCGCACGCCGGTGCCCGCGGCCGCGACCTGCATGACGGCCTTGGCATAGTCGGCGGCAGGGTGGTCGCTCGCCTGGTACGCGGCGCTGACGCCGAGGCAGGCGCTGTAGTCGAAGGTGCCGTAGTGCAGTCCCGTGGCCCGGCCCTGGGCGGCGTCGATCATCCGGGCCACGGCGGCAGTGCCGTCGGCGGCGAGGATGGACTGGCTGGTCTCGATCTGGATCTCGAAGCCGATCCGGCCGGCCTCCAGGCCGCGCGCCTTCTCGAACTCCTCGACGAGCCGCACCATCGCGGTGACCTGCTCGGCGTAGGTGACCTTGGGGAGCGTCAGGACGAGTCCGCCGGGCAGACCGCCGGACTCCATCAGCCCGGTGAGGAAGATGTCGAGGGTACGGATGCCGCGGTCGCGTACGGCTGCTTCCATGCACTTCATGCGGATGCCCATGTAGGGGGCCGCGGTGCCTCCCCCGGCCTCCGGCCGGGAGGTGTCCCGCGCGTACGCCTCATTGATCAGACGGGCGGCACGGGCCGCGTCGGCGTCCTCGTCGGCGTCGCCGCGGCCGCCGTAGCCGTCCTCGAAGTCGACGCGCAGGTCCTCGACGGGCTCGCGCTCCAGCTTGGCCCGGACGCGGTCGTACACCGGTGCCGCGAGCTCGTCACCGATGCCGAGGACGGCGGCGAAGGACGCGGCGTCCGGGGCGTGCTCGTCGAGCGCCGCCAGCGCCCGGTCGCCCCAGGAGCGGATCGTGTCGGCGGCGAAGACGTCACCGGGTACGTAGACGGTGTGGACGGGCTGGCGGGTGCCGGGGTCTCCCGGGTACCGGCGGGCGAGTTCCTCGTCCACCGGCGCGAGGGAGGCGCTGATGCCCTCGCTGACCGCTCCGGCGAGGCTCGTTGCCACCTTCTCCTGCTGACCCATCCTGGACCCTCCGGTTTTCCGCTCCACGGAATCAACAATCCGTATAGCGAAGTTAATAGGCGGTCGCGACCTGCGTCAATGGTCACCCGAAAGCGTGCGGGGCCGCGCGGTGGTGTTCACCGCGCGGCCCCGGGCCGTAGAAGACTTACGCAGGTCAGCCCTTGCGGGTCTGCACCTCTGCGGTGAGCTGGGGGACGACCTCGAAGAGGTCGCCGACCACGCCGTAGTCGACCAGGTCGAAGATCGGGGCCTCGGCGTCCTTGTTGATGGCGACGATCGTCTTCGAGGTCTGCATGCCGGCCCGGTGCTGGATCGCGCCGGAGATGCCGGAGGCGATGTACAGCTGCGGGGAGACCGACTTGCCGGTCTGGCCGACCTGGTTGGAGTGCGGGTACCAGCCGGCGTCCACGGCGGCGCGCGAGGCACCGACAGCGGCACCGAGCGAGTCGGCCAGCGACTCGATGATGTGGAAGTTCTCGGCACCGTTGACGCCACGGCCGCCGGAGACCACGATCGCGGCCTCGGTCAGCTCGGGGCGGCCGGTCGACTCACGCGGGGTGCGCGAGACGACCTTGGTGCCGGTGGCCGCCTCGGAGAAGGTGACGGCCAGGGCCTCGACGGCGCCCGCGGCCGGAGCGGCCTCCACGGCGGCCGAGTTCGGCTTGACGGTGATGACCGGAGTGCCCTTGGAGACACGGGACTTGGTGGTGAAGGAGGCGGCGAACGCGGACTGCGTGGCCACCGGGCCCTCGTCGCCGGCCTCGAGGTCGACGGCGTCGGTGATGATGCCGGAGCCGATACGGACCGCCAGGCGGGCCGCGATCTCCTTGCCCTCGGCGGAGGACGGGACGAGCACGGCGGCCGGGGAGACGGCCTCGTACGCGGCCTGCAACGCGTCCACCTTCGGGACCACGAGGTAGTCGGCGAACTCGGGCGCGTCGGCGGTGAGGACCTTGACCGCGCCGTGCTCGGCGAGCGCGGGCGCGGTGGCCTCGGCGCCGGCGCCGAGGGCGACGGCGACGGGCTCGCCGATGCGGCGGGCCAGCGTCAGCAGTTCAAGGGTGGGCTTGCGGACGGCGCCGTCCACGTGGTCGACAAAGACGAGAACTTCAGCCATGGGATTGCTCTCCTGCGAATGCGAAGTATCTGGGGGCAGTTGGGGGCAGTGAGCCTTAGATGAACTTCTGGCTCGCAAGGAACTCGGCCAGCTGCTTGCCGCCCTCGCCCTCGTCCTTGACGATCGTGCCGGCACTGCGGGCCGGACGCTCGGCGGCCGAGTCGACCGCGGTCCAGGCGCCCTCGAGGCCGACCTCGTCGGCGTCGATCTCGAGGTCCTCCAGGTCCAGCGACTCCACCGGCTTCTTCTTGGCGGCCATGATGCCCTTGAAGGACGGGTAGCGGGCCTCGCCCGACTGGTCCGTCACCGAGACGACGGCAGGCAGCGACGCCTCGAGCTGCTCGGACGCGGTGTCGCCGTCACGGCGGCCCTTGACGACGCCGTCCTCGACCGAGACCTCGGAGAGCAGCGTGACCTGCGGAACGCCCAGGCGCTCGGCGAGGATCGCGGGGAGCACGCCCATGGTGCCGTCGGTGGAGGCCATACCGGCGATGACCAGGTCGTAGCCGGTCTTCTCGATGGCCTTGGCGAGCACCAGCGAGGTGCCCATGACGTCGGTGCCGTGCAGATCGTCGTCCTCGACGTGGACGGCCTTGTCGGCGCCCATGGAGAGCGCCTTGCGCAGTGCGTCCTTGGCGTCCTCGGGGCCCACCGTCAGCACGGTGATCTCCGCGTCGTCCGCCTCGTCGGCGATCTGCAGCGCCTGCTCGACCGCGTACTCGTCGAGCTCCGACAGCAGGCCGTCGACGTCTTCGCGGTCGACAGTCAGGTCATCGGCGAAGTGCCGGTCGCCGGTGGCGTCGGGCACGTACTTCACACAGACAACGATCCTCAAGCTCACGCCGGCTCTCCTACTGCATCGTCTCTATTGAGCTGCCTTCTGTTGGCAGCATAGGCGCCTTACTGGGCGGATCCCGGTCGGGGCGGCCCGCGCTCCGAACGAAATATTACTCGTCAGTACAGCGAGCTCTTTCCCTATATGCAAGCGCTTAGGCCTGTGACCTTGCCAACGCTCCGTAACCGGCGGCTTGCGGGAACTCTCAGTCGCGCAGAGCGTTGAAGCGCCCCTGGTGGTAGAGGAGCGGACGGCCGGCCCCCGCGGGGTCTCCGACGACGGCCTCGGCGATCACGATGCGGTGGTCCCCCGCCTGGACGCGGCCGACGACACGGCACACCAGCCAGGCCAGTACGCCGTCGAGTACCGGGACGCCCTCCGGACCGGTGCTCCACCGGGTGGGCTGCGCGAAACGGTCGGCGCCCCTGCGCGCGAAGGTCGCGGCCAGCTCCTGCTGGTGCTCGCCGAGTATGTGCACGCCGACGTGCTCGGCCCTGGCTATGACCGGCCAGCTGGACGAGGACGTACCCACGCCGAACGAGATCAAGGGCGGTTCGGCGGCTACGGAGTTGAGGGAGGTGGCGGTGAATCCGACGGGGTTGTCGCCCTGGGCGGTGATCACCGCGACGCCCGCGGCGTGCTGCCGGAAGACGGAGCGGAGCAGGTCGGGGGAGGCCAGCTGAGCGGTGCCGAGATCGGGCGAAGCCGTCATGGAGTTGTCCTTCTGCGGTGGATACGAACGGGGCGGCCGTGGCTGCTCAGAGAGCCGGACAGCGCGCACTCGCGTTTCGGACGAGGTCCACATGGGGCCGCCCGTGGAGAAGGAGGTCTTGAGGCACAGCGTCAGCGTGACGATTGATGGCTGGTGCAGTCAAGCGTGTCCCAGGATGTGCGACACGGGTCACGGGACGTCACACCGCCTGTCCGAGCGCGGCGATCACATCCGCCTTGCGGGGCTGGCCCGAGGCCCTGGTGACGATGCGGCCGCTCGCGTCGAGCACCAGCACCGTGGGCGTCTTGAGGATGTTCAGGTCACGGACCAGAGCGAGCCGCTCCTCCGCGTCGATCTCCACATGCGACACGCCGTCAATCATGTCCGAGACTTCGGCGAGAGTGCGCCGGGTCGCCCGGCACGGCCGGCAGAACGCGCTGGAGAACTGGACAAGCGTCGCCCGTCGGCCCAGCTCCACGCCCAACTCGGCCGCACCGAGCTGTCTCTCCGCGTCCCGACCGCGCACCTTCAGCCTCCCGCCGCTCCGCTGCCGCCAGAGCCCAAAGGCGCTCGCCGCCGCGAGCACCACCGCACACACCACGAGTCCTGTCATCCCCGGATGCAGCGTTCACAGGACCGCAAAGATTCCCGGTCCCGCACGCGGATCTTCTGCGCGATGCTGTCGGGCATGGACATCGACGCAAGGGGCCCCCGCTTCGGAGCCGCCGTCACCACGCTCGTACTCGCCGCGGCTCTCGTCACGGGCAGCGGCATCCTGCTCGCCTGGCAGGCCCTCTGCTTCGCCGCGGGAGCGGTGTTCGGCGTGCCGCGTTCTCCGTACGGATGGGTGTTCCGCACCGCGGTACGGCCGCGCGTCGGGCCGCCGGCCGAGTTCGAGTCGCCGGCTCCGCCGCGGTTCGCGCAGGCCGTTGGCCTGGCGTTCGCCCTGCTCGGACTGGTCGGCTATTTCTGGGGGCCGTCGTGGCTCGCTCTCGCCGCCACCGGATGCGCCCTGGCCGCCGCGTTCCTCAACGCCGTATTCGGGTACTGCTTGGGGTGCGAGCTGTACCTGCTCTTCCGCCGCGCCACCACGGCCCGGTCATGACGGGACAGGTAAACACGTGACAAGAATCTCGCCCGCCCGAGCCGCCAGGGCTGGTCAGTACGCCGCGTATGGGGCACGATCTGCCCAATGCCGAAAACCTACGGCTGCGTAACTTCCGCCGGGAGAACCCTCCCCGGGCACAACAGAAGGGCCTTCTCCAGATGGCAGAGCTCGTCTATCGGCCGGTCATCGGCGCCGCTCGAACCCTGTTCAAGGCGCTGGACCTGAAGATCGACACTCAGGGTTCGGAGAACATCCCGCGCTCGGGCGGCGCTGTGCTCGTCAGCAATCACATCAGCTACCTGGACTTCATCTTCACCGGACTCGCGGCGCTCCCCCAGAAGCGCCTGGTGCGCTTCATGGCGAAGGAATCCGTCTTCCGGCACAAGATCTCCGGCCCGCTGATGCGCGGAATGAAGCACATCCCGGTGGACCGCACGCAGGGTGAGACGGCGTACGCGCACGCGCTCGACTCGCTGCGCTCGGGCCAGATCATCGGCGTCTTCCCGGAGGCGACGATCTCGCAGTCGTTCACACTCAAGAGTTTCAAGTCGGGTGCGGCACGACTGGCCCAGGAGGCCGGCGTACCGCTGATCCCGATGGCTCTGTGGGGCACCCAGCGCATCTGGACCAAGGGCCGGCCGCGCAACTTCAGGCGCAGCCACATCCCCATCACCATCCGCGTCGGCGAGCCGGTCGAGGCCCCCGCCGACCAGTACGCGGGCGCGATCACCCGGCGGCTGCGCGAGCGTTGCCAGGAGCTGCTGGAAGCGGCCCAGCGCGCCTATCCCGTACGCCCCAAGGACGCGAGCGACACCTGGTGGGTGCCCGCGCACCTCGGGGGTACGGCGCCGACTCCGGCCGAGGTCCGCGAGGCGGGCTGAAACCTCACGAGCCGTTACTGGGGCGGCGGACGCTGATCCGCGCCCCGGGGCTCAACTTCTCCAGTGACTCGGCGAGTTCGGCGGCTGCGGCCTCGAGCTCGCCGTTCGTCATGGGGGCCATGCCCTCGAGCAGGAAGAGCGCGTTCACCGACTCCTCGGTGAGCCGAGTGCGTACGCCCTGGCGCCAGTTCCAGCGCCGGCAGGTGACGCCTTCGTCGTCGCACCAGATCACCTCGCCGGACTCGGGACGCTCGACCGTCTCCTCGCCCCCTGCGAGGGTGACGAACGGCTCCTCGCCCGTGGCCCGTACGAGCCGCATTCCGCCCTGGATGTGGTCGGTGTCCTCACCACCGACCGGGATCAGATGGGCCACGCTGATCGCGTTGTAGAGATCGACCAGCCGGTTGATACGCGGCAGCCCGCCGTCGGCAAGCGCCCGCCTGGCCAGCGCCTCGGCGGAATTGCGCGTACGGGACGGCTTGGCACCGAAGGCGGAGTACGCCGCGCGCCAGGCCACCATGTGCGGGTCCTCGTGCGGGGCGCGCCCGTCCAGGCGTTCGGCGAGCCGGCGCGCGGCATCGTCCAGCAGTGCCGAACTGTCGGCGTTGCTCTCCCCGTTGACCAGGCCGCGCGCCTCGACGGCGAGATGGGTGAAGCCGGGCGCGATCTCCCGGACCTCGTCGGAGACGGTGAGCGTGAGCGTCATGGTTCTTCGTGCCTCACAGTTCGGCCGGGTACAGGGTCCAGAGGGTCTCCTGGTCGGGCGCCGCCCTGAGGGCGGCGAGCACGGCCGGATGAGGTGCATCATAGAGCACTGGGTAGTCCATCCCATTGGACTCCTGGCGTACATCGAAGGCGAGGCGCTCCTTCACCAGCGAGAACTGCGCATCGATCCCGGGCTTATTGCCGCGCGGATCCAGCCGCGCCCACTCCTCCCTGCCCGGAAGCTTCAGCGCGACCAGGCCATGGACGACATTCAGGCGCTGGTAGCAGAAAGCGGCGGGGATGGATCCGGCGCGCAGCAGGGCGACGAGCGCATGGGACTTCGCGCAGCAGATGCCGGTGCGCTGCGCGAGAACGTCGGAAGCGCGCCACGGGACCCGCACATCCCCCGTGTCGCTGGAGTGCGGGATGGTGTCGCGCACGAATTCAAAGGCCGCTTTGGCGTATGCGTATGCATCGCGACTGTCGCGACGGAGACGGACGGCCGTCTCCCGCACCAGCGGGTGCTTGTGGTCGACGACCTCGTCGGCGACGAGATACGCGGACAGTTCGGGGTTCTGCTGGATCAGCTCCATGCCCGCCGACCCTAAGGATGCGGCCGACCGGAAGTCAATCACTTTCCGATCAGCCGCATACCTATGCAGAGGCTACTTCGCCATCTCTTCCTTCAGCGCCTGGACGAAGGCGTCGACATCGTCCTCGGTGGTGTCGAAGGAGCACATCCAGCGAACGTCGCCCGCCGCCTCGTCCCAGAAGTAGAAGCGGAAACGCTTCTGCAGACGCTCGCTCACATCGTGCGGGAGGCGCGCGAAGACGGCGTTGGCCTGGACGGGGTGAAGGATCTCCACACCGTCGACCGCACGTACGCCCTGTGCGAGACGCTGGGCCATGGCATTCGAGTGCTGGGCGTTGCGCAGCCACAGATCGCGCGCCAGCAGCGCCTCCAACTGCACGGATACGAAACGCATCTTGGAGGCGAGCTGCATCGACAGCTTGCGCAGATGCTTCATGTGGCTGACGGCGTCCGGGTTGAGGACGATGACGGCCTCGCCGAAGAGCATGCCGTTCTTGGTGCCGCCGAAGGAGAGGACATCGATGCCGACGGCGTTGGTGAACGTCCGCATCGGGACGTTCAGCGACGCGGCGGCGTTGGATATCCGGGCCCCGTCGAGATGGACCTTCATCCCCCGCTCGTGCGCGTGCTCGCAGATGGCACGGATCTCGTCGGGCGTGTAGACCGTGCCGAGCTCGGTGTTCTGAGTGATCGAGACGACCTGCGGCATCGCCCGGTGCTCGTCGTCCCAGCCGAACGCCTGGCGGTCGATGAGCTCGGGCGTCAGCTTGCCGTCCGGAGTCGGTACGGTCAGCAGCTTCAGCCCGCCCATCCGCTCCGGCGCGCCGCCCTCGTCGACGTTGATGTGCGCGGACTCGGCGCAGATCACGGCGCCCCAGCGGTCGGTGAGCGCCTGGAGGGCCGTCACATTGGCGCCGGTGCCGTTGAAGACCGGGAAGGCTTCCGCCGTCGGGCCGAAGTGGCTGTGCATGACCCGCTGGAGGTGCTCGGTGTACTCGTCCTCGCCGTAGGCGATCTGGTGACCGCCGTTGGCGACGGAGAGCGCCGCGAGGACCTCCGGGTGAGCGCCCGCGTAATTGTCGCTCGCGAAGCCCCTTACGGACGGATCGTGGTGGCGTCGGGCATCGGTCTTCGGCGGTGTCACGGCTTGGGGGTCAGCCACAGGCGCTGTCCATTCGCTTCCTGGGCGGGCCGGTCCCAGACTCCGGTGATGGCTTCGGCCAGTTCCGTCACGTCCGTGAAGCCCGCGAATTTCGCATTCGGGCGCTCGGCACGCATGGCGTCGTGCACGAGAGCCTTGACCACCAGGATGGCAGCCGCGGCCTTCGGCCCCTCCTCGCCCCCCGCCTTGCGGAAGGAGTCGGCGAGCGCGAGCGTCCAGGCCTCGGCCGCGGCCTTGGAGGCGGCGTACGCGGCGTTGCCCGCGGTCGGCTTGCTGGCGCCGGCCGCGCTGATCAGCAGGTAGCGGCCGCGGTCGCTGCGCAGCAGCCCGTCGTGGAAGGCGAGCGAGGTGTGCTGGACGGTACGGATCAGCAGCTTCTCGAGAAGCTGCCAGTCGGCAAGCTCGGTCTCGGGGAAGGAGGCGCTGCCGCGCCAGCCCCCGACGAGGTGGACCAGGCCATCGATCCGGCCGAACTCCTTCTCGGTCCTGTCCGCCCACTCCCGTGTGGCTTTCAGGTCGAGAAGATCGACGGTGTCCCCGGTGACGGTCGCACCGCCGTGCGCGTACCGGGCGGCGTCGACCGCCTCGGCGAGACGCGCTGCGTCGGCATCGGAGGCGACGACTGTCGCGCCGGCCTCCGCCAGGCGCAGCAGGGCGGCCCGGCCGGCCGGGCCCGCGGCTCCGGCCACCGCGACCACGGCGCCCTCCAGCGAACCGCTGCCGTTTGTCTTCATGATCGTCGCCTCCTCCGCGCCCGCGCTCACGCGGACACCCGCTCGGCACTCGCCGCGGTGATCCCCCTGGTGGAGGCAATCACATTCTTCAGCTTCTTGGAGAGCGCCTCATAGAACATGCTGAGCGGAAACTCGTCCGGAAGCACGTCGTCCACGAGTTTGCGGGGCGGCTGGGACAGATCGAGGGCGTCGGGGCCCTTGGCCCAGCGGGAGCCGGGGTGCGGTGCGAGATAGGTCGAGACCAGGTCGTACGCGGCGAACCAGTGGACCAGCTTGGGCCGGTCGATACCGTCGCGGTAGAGCTTCTCGATCTCGGCGCAGAGCTCGTTGGTGACCTTCGGGGCCCGGTCCCAGTCGATCTTCAGAGTGTTGTCGGTCCAGCGCACCACATCGTGCTTGTGGAGGTAGGAGAAGAGCAGCTGGCCGCCGAGGCCGTCATAGTTGCGCACGCGGTCACCGCTGACCGGGAAGCGGAACATCCGGTCGAAGAGCACGGCGTACTGCACGTCGCGGCCGTGAGCGTTGCCCTCGGCCTCGAGCTTCACGGCCTCCTTGAAGGCGGTGAGGTCGCAGCGCAGCTCCTCCAGGCCGTACATCCAGAACGGCTGCCTCTGCTTGATCATGAAGGGGTCGAAGGGCAGGTCGCCGTGGCTGTGGGTGCGGTCGTGGACCATGTCCCAGAGCACGAAGGCCTGCTCGCAGCGGGCCTGGTCGCCGACCATCTCCTCGATGTCCTTGGGGAGTTCGAGGCCGAGGACGCGTACCGCCTCGTCGGTCACGCGGCGAAAGCGGGCGGCCTCGCGGTCGCAGAAGATACCGCCCCAGGTGAAGCGCTCGGGGGCCTCACGCACCGCGATGGTCTCCGGGAAGAGCACCGCGGAGTTGGTGTCGTAGCCGGCGGTGAAGTCCTCGAAGGTGATGCCGCAGAAGAGAGGATTGTCGTAGCGGGTGCGCTCCAGCTCCGAGAGCCACTCGGGCCAGACCATGCGCAGCACGACCGCTTCGAGATTGCGGTCCGGGTTGCCGTTCTGCGTGTACATCGGGAAGACGGCCAGGTGCTGCAGTCCGTCCACGCGGTTCGCGGCGGGCTGGAAGGCGAGCAGCGAGTCCAGGAAGTCGGGGACCCCGAAGGCGCTGTCGGCCCACTTGTGCAGATCGGCGACGAGCGCGCGGTGGTACGCGGCGTCGTGCGGGAGGAGCGGGGAGAGTTCCTCCACCGCGTCGATCACGCGATCGAGCGCGGCCTCCACGACGACACGGGTCGGGGCGCCCTCGGCGCCCAGATCTATGGAGCCGTCCTTGGACTGCCACGGCCGGATCTGCTCGACGGCATCCTTGAGCGTCGGCCAGGCCGCGTGCTCGATCACCCGGGCAGCCGGGGATATGCCCCCTGCGGCAATGTCCTGCACAAGAATTTCCGTCATGTCACTTCCTCTACGGGAGAACCTCGCGTCAAGACACCGTATCCATGCGAGGTTCCTCCGTACAAGTAGAGCCTTGGGAAATTATCCTGCCCCACCCCATGGTCACCGAAAGTTTTGCGGTCGGCTCGGGTATGTGCGATGGCTTCCGTCAGTCCCCTCCGTGCCTGCCGCGCTCAGCCACGGCCCCCCGCGCCCGCGGCCGGCCGGCCGCGGGGGGCGGCGCGCGCGGGCGTGTGGCGGGCCCGGGGGGGGGCCCGCCCGAAAACAGCGCCCGCGCCCCCCCCCCGCGGAGGCGGCGCCCCGCGCCCC
>NZ_JBSFUK010000019.1:80383-114781 GCF_053591755.1 Streptomyces sp. NPDC002926 | reverse complement strand
CCCCGGGACCCAAACAAATAGCCCCACCCACCCACCCCCCGTGCGCCCGCGGGGGGGGGCCCCCGCCCCGCGCCCCACGCCCGCAGCCGCCTCGCGAGAGTCCGGGCACTGCGGATCCGCCGCAACCGGCACCGTCCGCACCGTCGTCGGTGGCGCGGTCGGTTGCCGATGTGGCGGATACGGGGACAGCCTGCCGGCCGGGCGGCAGACCGCGTGCCGGTGCGGTGGGTCAGTGGACGGGGTGTGCTTCTTCCGCTCCCGGGCGTCGGAACTGGGTGCGGTGCAGCTCCTCGTATCGGCCTCCGGCGGCCAGGAGTTCGGTGTGGGTTCCGCGTTCGACGATGCGGCCGTCCTCGACGACCAGGATCAGGTCAGCGGCCCGAATGGTCGAGAGCCGGTGGGCGATCACCACGGCGGTACGGCCCTCCAGAGCCTCGCCCAGAGCCTCCTGGACGGCCGCCTCGGAGGTGGAGTCGAGGTGGGCCGTCGCCTCGTCGAGGATGACGACTCGCTGGCGGGCCAGCAACAGCCGGGCGATGGTGAGCCGTTGCCGCTCGCCGCCCGAGAGCCGGTAGCCGCGCTCGCCGACGACGGTCTCGAGCCCGTCGGGCAGTGAGGTCACCAGCCCGCTCAGGCGGGACCGGTGCAGGGCGTCCCAGATGTCGCTCTCGGTGGCGTCGGGCCGGGCGAGGAGCAGGTTGGCGCGGACGGATTCGTGGAAGAGGTGTCCGTCCTGGGTGACCATGCCGATCGTCTCGCGGATCGAGTCCGAGGTCAGGTCGCGTACGTCGATGCCGTTCAGCCGTACGGAACCGGTGTCGGTGTCGTACAACCGCGGGACGAGCTGCGCGATCGTGGACTTGCCTGCTCCGGAGGAGCCGACCAGCGCGACCATCTGGCCGGGTTCGGCGCGGAAGGAGATGTCGTTCAGAACCTCCGTGCCGGCGCGGGAGTCGAGGGTGGCGACCTCCTCGAGGGAGGCGAGGGAGACCTTGTCGGCGGAGGGGTAGCCGAAGCGGACCCCGTCGAACTCCACGGACACCGGCCCGTCCGGCACCCGGCGGGCGTCGGGCTTCTCAGCGATCAGCGGTTTCAGGTCGAGGATCTCAAAGACCCGCTCGAAACTGACCAGGGCGCTCATCACCTCGACACGCGCGCCGGCCAGTGCGGTCAGCGGGGCGTAGAGGCGGGTGAGGAGCAGGGCGAGGGCGACGACGGCTCCCGGGTCCAGGCTGCCGCGCAGTGCGTAATAGCCGCCGAGTCCATAGACCAGGGCGAGGGCCAGGGCGGACACCAGGGTGAGGGCGGTGATGAAGACCGACTGGGCCATGGCGGTTCGGATACCGATGTCGCGCACCCGGCGGGCGCGGGCGGCGAATTCGGCGGACTCGTCGGCGGGCCGCCCGAAGAGTTTGACGAGGGTCGCGCCGGGGGCGGAGAAGCGCTCGGTCATCTGGGTGCCCATGGCGGCGTTGTGGTTGGCCGCCTCGCGCTGCATCTTGGCCATGCGGGAGCCCATCCGGCGCGCGGGTACGACGAACACCGGCAGCAGGACGAGTGCGAGCAGCGTGATCTGCCAGGAGATGCTGAGCATGACGGCGAGCGTCAGCAGCAGGGTGACGAGGTTGGAGACGACGCCGGACAAAGTGTTGCTGAAGGCCCGCTGGGCCCCGATGACGTCGTTGTTGAGCCGGCTGACGAGCGCGCCGGTGCGGGTGCGGGTGAAGAAGGCGACCGGCATCCGCTGGACGTGGTCGAAGACTGCCGTGCGGAGATCGAGGATCAGCCCCTCGCCGAGGGTGGCCGACAGCCAGCGGGTGAGCAGACCGAGCACCGCCTCGGCGACGGCGATGACGGCGATCAGCAGTGCGAGCCGGATGACCGTGCCGGTCTCCTGGCCCTTGACGATCGCGTCGACGACGCGGCCTGCCAGCACGGGTGTGGCCACGGCGAGCAGGGCCGTGACCACGCTGAGCAGCAGGAAGCGGTACAGCTGCCGGCGGTGCGGCCGGGCGAAGGCCACGATGCGGCGCAGGGTGGCCCGGGAGAACGGCCTTCGGTCCTGCTGGGCGTTCATCGCGCTGTGCAGCGATGTCCACGCGGTGACTTCCATGTCCAAGGGGTGCCTCCGGAATCTGGTGGGCCGACGCGGTTCCCGTCGGCCGTCGTGGCCAGGGGCGCACCCGGTACGCTATGACCTCAACCAACGTTGAGGTCAATTGATTCCGCGCGGTCCTCACCCGGTAACCCGCGGTCACCGCAGGTTGCGGCCCCGGATGCCCTTTGTGAGCTCCGCAATGGACTGATGGGCAGTTGCTCACCCGCGGTATCCGCGATACCTGCCGCACAGCGGCCCCGACCCGGTTTCGTAGGATCGGACCGTGACAACGGGGGCAAGTACCGGCTGGGCGGCGCCGACAGAGGCCGAACGGCTGCTGCACGAGGCGAAAACGCGCGACGACGGGGAGGCGGTGCTCGACACGCTCTCCCGCAGCCGGCTCTATCTGCTGGTCGCCCGGCTCGACGCCGATACTCCCGGCCTCACCGTCCCGCTCCCGTCGCAGCGCGATCTTGCGACGGGCCGGACATGCGTCCCCGTCCTGACGCCCGGCATGCTGCCGCCCTGGCATCCGGACTGGGTGTTCCGGCAGACCACGCTCGCCGAACTCGCGAGAATCTGGCCGGACAACAAGTGGTGGCTCGGGGTCAACCTGGGCACGCCGTGTGCGGCGGCGGTGCCGGCCAGGCCGACGCACCGCAAGGCGTGGCTGAAGGCCGACGCCAAGTCGGCCGGCCCGCAGGGGGGCCGGCTGCTCACGCACAGCGGCGGTCAGCTGCACGGACCGGTCGCGCACGGCTTGGCCCTCGGCGCCCACCTCGCCGTGCACAACGGCCTTGTCTGGAATCAACTCGGCGCCGCCTACGAGGACTACGGGACGGACATCGCACGGCTTCGCAATCCGTGGTGCGTCGGCAATCGCGTCGGCTACCAGCGGACGCTCGACTCGCTGATGGCCACCCGGCTGATCGGCCGCTCCCCTGAGTTCGTACTCCGGACCCGGCACGGTCTCGTCAGGCAGCTGAAGCGGGCGCCCTCGCACAAGGAATGGTCCGACAGCGTCATCGGAAGGCTGACCCGACGCCGCGCGTCCGGCTCGGAGATGGAGGAGGCCGGTGAGTGGCTGCGGCGCATCGTCCGGTACGAAGACCGGTTCCGCGCCGACGGCGTACTCGCGGCCGGCGAGCGGATCGACACCCTGGCAGCCTTCGACTACGGGCGTGCGGTCAATGTCGTACGGCTGGCGCTGGGCGCCCGCTACTGCGATCCGCCCGAGGCTGAGCAGGCCGTGCTGCGGATCGGTGAACTGGCGCGGCAGGCGTACGGATCCTGGACGGAATTCTCTCTCGGTTACGCGCTGACCCGGCTGATCCACTTCGACGAGGACGACGACTCCGGGGCCAAGTACCAGGAGTCGCTTGCCCAGCACCGCATCCTCACCCAGGACCCCACGAGCCCCTATCGGAACATCCCATGGTCATGAACCAGCCCAGCCTGCCGCACTACCCCAACAACCCCGCGTACGGCGCCCCGTGGGTGTCGCCGTCCGAGACCGAGCACCGGCTGTACGAGGCGGGGATGCGAGGCGACGTAGAGGCGCAGCTACGGGTGCTGGCCGGCGCGGAGCTCTATATAGGCGCACCGAAGGCCGAGGTCGACGCGGAACCCGACATGGTTCTCTGGCGTTCGCACCGGGACGAGGCGGGGCGGAGCTGCAAGCCGGTGCTCACCCGCGGGATGCTGCCGCCGTGGCACCCCGAGTGGGTGTTCCACGGTGTCTCCCTCAAGTGGATCGCCGAGTTCGAGTGGCGGGATCCGCGGCAGCTGCTGGCGGTCAACACCGGTACTCCGGCGCAGATCCTCCTCCCCGCCACGCCGCAACACCGCGCGATGTGGCTCCGGTACTACGCGGAGAACGACCAGCCGGACGGAGACCGGCTGATCGCGCTGCGGCACGGCGCGCTGTACGGGCCGCTCGCCTACGGTCTGGCCTGCGGCGTGCATCTGGCGATCGGGAACGGTGTGCCGTGGAACGAGGTCGGCACGGTCTGCAACGAGTACTCCCAGGAGCTCGAATCGCTGCGCGAATCCTGGGGCATCAATGAACGCACCGGCTGGCAACGGCAGTTGAACTTCCTCCTGGACGCACGCAACAGCCCGCCGGAACCCGACTTCGCCCTCCGGGTGCGCGAAGACCTGCGGGCCGGTCTCGGCGAACCGCCGTCGGCCGAGCTGTGGCGCGAGACCGCCGCCGGGCACGCCCAGGACATCGGAGCGGGCCAGGGCGCGGTCCAGAACATCGAGGAACTGGTGCGACGCATCATCCGGTACGAGGCCAGGTTCCGCGCCGACGGGCTGCTGGCACCGGACGGCAGGGTCACCACCACGGTCGCCTATGACTACGGGCGTGCCGTGAACCTGGCCCGCTGGGGGCTGTCGGCCCGGTTCTGCAATCCGCACGAGGCCGAGCAGGCGATCGTGTACGCGGGAGCGCTGAGTAAATCGGCCTACCACTCGTGGGAAGACTTCTCCGCGGCGTACGCGCTGGGAAGGGTGCTGCGCTTCGACGACGAGGAGTACGGCTCGTACTACCAGCAGAATGTTGTCGCCCACCGTCTCCTGACGGAGAACGAGGGCAGCCCGTGGCGGAACATTCCCTGGCGCTGAGCCCAGGTCGGGGCGAACCGAATCACCAGGGGCCGCAGCGACTGCGAGCCGGGGGCAGTGTCCGCCGGTCAGGTCGTGTGCGCGGTGGGCCGGGGAGGCCTCATGGCCCACCGGATCGTCCTGGTCAGCGCGTGACCGGCCGGCCGTACGCAGGTTTCCTCGATCACCGGCAGACAGGGCAGGCCCAGCAGCTCGCGGGCCCACGGCGCAAGTGTGGACACGGCGTTTGCGGTGAGAACGGCGTACGGGGCTCGGGCGATCCAGGGCAGGGGCGGGTGGAGGAGCAGGAAGCGTGCCGCCTCGCGGGCCTCCTGGGTTGCGCGCAGCTCCGGGCGGTAGGAGGCGAGCCGGTCGGCCAGCTCGGTCCGGTCGCGTGGAGGGTCTCTCACGCCGAGCGCGGCTGCGACTCGTGCGGTGTCGGCGATGTATTCGTCGCACCCGGTAGCGTCCAGGGGATGTGCGCCGTAGCGCTGGTGGGCCCGCAGGAAGCTGTCGACCTCGGCGATGTGCACCCAGGCGAGCAGATGCGGGTCGGCTGCGTGGTAGGTCTCCCCGTCGGCGGTGGTCCCTTTCACGCGGTCGTGCACCGCCCGGACGCGGTCGACCGCTTGCTGGGCGTCGCCGGCGGTGCCGTAGGTCGTCACGGCGAGGAATGTGCTGGTGCGCTGCAGCCGCCCCCACGGGTCACCCTGATAGCCGGAGTGAGCGGCCACCGCGGCCATGGCCAGCGGGTGCAGAGACTGCAGCAACAACGCCCTCAGTCCGCCGGTGAACATGGAGGCGTCGCCGTGGACGGTACGGATCGGCCTGTCCGGACCGAACCAGCGAGGTCCCGGTGTGTCATGAATACGCGCACGGTTGTCCCGGCCCGCGGGGCCTGCGACGCGGGTGAAGAGGCTGCTGCCCAGTCGCTCCCGCAGGTCGAAGACCCCGGGCACTGACACGTTCACCCAACAAGTATCCGCCTGGAGGCGAGCCGATGGCCGGGTGCCGAAGAGTGCGCCTCGGAGATCTTCGGGGGTGGCCACCGCTCGGCGGGAGCCTTCGCGGAGTTCAGTGAGCTGCTGGGGCACCGCGCTGAGAAGCACATGGGCACGCTCTGACACGCAGGCGGACGGAGAAGCTCACACGCAGGGTCCAAAAACCCGCGGTGGCAGGTGGGTTGATAGGGTCGCGTGCGCCTGTAGGTCCATCACACCGTCGGAGGTAGCACCACCCGTGTCCGCGATTCCGCCCCTGCAGGACCCGATCGCGTCAGTGACGGACGCGGGCCGCAAGCGCAACCGTCTGATTCTGCTGGGGCTGGTTGTCGTCCTCGCGGGGCTGGTGGCCTTCTCCGTTTTCGGTCCGCACGACTCGAAGGACGACGTGGAGACCCTGAAGGCGGGCGACTGCTTCCAGAACACCGGGACCACAGAGACCCCGGAGGTCAAGAAGCTCGGCTGCACGGCTGCCCACGCCGACTACACGGTGCTCAAGACCTTCAAGGACGCGGTCACCGGTCTCGTGTGCTCGGACGTCACCGGCGCGACGGGTTCCCTCACCCAGGTCGGCGCCGAGTCGTTCGTGGTGTGCTTCAAAGAGACCAATTGAAGTGCTCTCCTGGCTGAGGCCGGGAGATTCCTGACTTACCTTGCGGCAGCGGGCTTGACGCGTTTCGCGCGCCTGACGACTGCCCTCCCGGCAGCCGGGATGAGCGCGAGGCCCATCCGGTAAAGATGCAAGATGTTCCGGGCTGCGTTGTGGTCGGCGTTGCCTGACCATCCGCAGTCCGGATTCTTGCAGACGAACGTGGCCTGGTCCTCCCGGCTGCCGGGCGTGATGAAGCCGCACGCGGAACAGCGCCGGGATGTGTTGGGGGCCGGGACCTTGTGCAGGGTGCCGCCGTACCGGGCGGTCTTGTACGTCAGCATCGTGACCATACGGCCCCACGCTTCGCCGGTGATGGAGCGGTTCAGCCCCGACTTCTGGGCAACGTTCTTCCCCGGCAACCCGACGGTGCCCTTGGCGGACTTGACCATGTTCGTGATGACGAGCGCTTCGACCACGATCGTGCCGTACTGCTTGGCGATGGCGGTGGTCGTCTGGTGCTGCCAGTCCACAGCCCGACGCTTGGCTTTCGCGCGCAGTCCTGCGATCTGGTCATAGGTGTGGTGCAGACGGCGGCTGGTTCGCTCACCGGGCTTGCGGTGCTCCTTGCGCCGGGCGGCACGCTGCTCCAGTCCCAGTAGCTTGGACTGCTCCTGCTTGGTCAGCCACTCGCCGTGGTTCCTGGTGATGCCGTCCGACAGGGCGAGGGGCACGGTGACGCCCACGTCCATGCCGACTTCCGGCCCCCGGTGAGGCCCGGGCCCGGCTACGAGGATCTGGACACGGAATGCGATGTGCCAGCCGAGCGCATCTTTGACCAGCCGCGCTCCGGTGATGCGGTTCTCTTTGTTGGAGTGCTTGCCCACGGGGAGGTCTTTGGTCCAGCGGAACCGGACGCGGCCCACCTTGGGGATGTTGGCCATACCCCAGCGGCGGTGCACACGGACGATGTTCAGGTCCCGTCCCTGCGGGATGTCCACGGACATCACCGACCGGAGGCGGCCCTTGAAGTTCGGGGCATCCGCCCGGCCGTCCCAGCAGTTCTTCCACGCCTGGAAGTACGTTTTCAACACGGCTTGCGCGGCCTGGGCCGGGAGCACTGCGAGGAAGTCGATGTCCTTACGGGCCTGGCGGATCGCGGCATCCGCGCTCGCGAGCGTCCGCTTTTCCTTCGGCATCATCTGCCACCACGCATGGAGGAGATTCCACATCGTGCGGGCGGCGTGCGCCTGGCCGTCGGTCTTGCGCTCACATGCAGGGGACAGTGCCAGTCGGGCGCGATGCCCGAACTGCCGCTTCTCCAGGTCGTGCTCGCTCACGACGGCCACACTACTACCGTTGGTTTATGTCACCGCGCTGGAATCAGAATCCTGATGTACGCACTGGCCGTCACGTCGTCTACCACCTGCACGCCCACTTGGTTTTCGTCACCAAGTACCGACGTAAGGCATTCACTGACGCCATGCTGACTCGCACCGAAGAGATCATGCGCGAGGTCTGCCAGGACTTCGAGGCCGAGCTGAAGCAGTTCAACGGCGAGCAGGACCATGTGCACCTGCTGGTGCAATACCCGCCCAAAGTGCAGCTCTCCAAGCTGGTCAACAGCCTCAAGGGCGTCAGCTCGCGAAGGCTCCGCCAGGAGTACGACGCGCATGTACGCCGGTACCTGTGGGGCGGTCACTTCTGGTCCGGCTCCTACTTCGCTGGCTCCTGCGGTGGGGCACCACTGACGGTCGTCAAGCAGTACATCGAGAACCAACAGCGCCTTGCTGGCTGAGGACAACACTGCGAACCCGGGCACATGTTTCGGGTCAGAGCAAGCCCGAGATGGCCTACCCCCCGCCGTAAACGGCGGAGCACTGGCCAAGACCAAAGGTAGATCAACACGTAGGAGTCGGGCCGTTCCTGGCAGGGCCCACTCGGGTATGCCGTGTCAGCCCGCGGCGGCGGACTTCCGCCGGGGACGGCGCGCTGCGGCGGGCTCGGTGTCCTTGAGGCCCTCCGCCCACAGGGACCGCACATGGCCCAGATGCCGGGTCATGCAGGCCTCGGCGGCCTTGGCGTCACCGGCCAGCATCAGGTCGAGGAGCTCCAGGTGCTCCTCGGCGGACGGCAGCAGCTGGTCGCGCTCGTCCAGGGCCGTCAGTCCGTAGAGGCGGGAGCGCTTGCGCAGATCGCCGACCGTCTCGACGAGACGCTCGTTGCCCGCGAGGCCGAGCAGGGTGAGATGGAACTGGCGGTCGGCCTCCAGGTAGCCGATGAGGTCGTGCTCACGGGCGGCGCGGACGATCTCTTCGGCCACCGGCCGCAGCGCTTCGAGGTCCTCGCGGGAGGCGCTGCGGGTGATCCGGCCGACCATCGGCACCTCGATCAGGGTGCGGATCTCGGTGTACTGGTCGAGGTCGCGCTCGTTGACCTCGGTGACCCTGAACCCCTTGTTCCGTACAGGCTCCACGAGGCCTTCGCGGGCCAGGTCGAGCATCGCCTCACGCACCGGGGTGGCGGAGACGCCGAAGTCCTCCGCGAGCCCCGGTGCCGAGTAGACCTCGCCCGGGCGGAGTTCGCCGGAAATGAGCGCGGCCCGCAGGGCGTGGGCCACCTGGTCGCGCAGCCGCTCCCGGGCCGTGATGAGGTTGCGCTGCTTCAGGTGCCCCATGGTGTTCCTTCCGTGCTGCCGCGGATCACCAGGGTACAATGTCACGTTGCTTTCGCAGGTGCGTGGGTGTGAGCGCGGCCGTGGCAGGCTGAACTCCCGGGGCGCGCGGTCCTGTTCACGCGGCACGCGGCCGGCGACCTCGCACCCCGGGCGGCAGGCGGAAGTCGCCTCCGGCGTACGGGGCATTGAACATGCGGGGCGACGGCGGTCACAGCAGGAAGCCTCCGGGGAAGGGGTCGTCCGGGTCGAGGAAGTACTGGGCGGTGCCGGTGATCCAGGCTCGGCCGGTGATTGTGGGCACCACGGCGGGCAGCCCGCCCACGGTGGTCTCCTCGATCAGCCGGCCGGTGAACTCGGTGCCGATGAAGGACTCGTTGACGAAGTCGCGGTGCAGCGGCAGCAGCCCGCGGGCGTGCAGTTGCGCCATCCGCGCGGAGGTGCCGGTCCCGCAGGGGGAACGGTCGAACCAGCCCGGGTGAATGGCCATGGCATGCCGGGATCGATGCGCGTCCGAGCCGGGTGCCGCGAGATACACGTGCTTGACCCCGCCGATTTCCGGCTGCTCCGGGTGGACCGGCCGGTCGGTGGTGTTGATGGCCTCCATGATCGCCAGCCCGGCGGCCAGCAGATCGTCCTTGCGTGCCCGGTCGAAGGGCAGGCCCAGCGCGTCGAGTTCGACGAAGGCGTAGAAGTTGCCGCCGAAGGCGAGGTCGTAGGTCACTTTCCCGTACTCCGGCGCATCCACCGTGCGGTCCAGGCCGACGCAGAAGGCGGGCACATTGGTGAGGGTGACGGACTGTGCCGCGCCGTCCTCGATGTGGACGTCCACGGAGACCAGACCGGCCGGGGTGTCGAGGCGGACCCTGGTGACCGGCTCGGTCATGGGCACCATGCCGGTCTCCACCAGAACGGTGGCGACGCCGATGGTGCCGTGTCCGCACATCGGCAGCAGCCCGGAGACCTCGATATAGAGGACCCCGTAGTCGGCGTCGGGACGCGTGGGCGGCTGGAGGATCGCGCCGCTCATCGAGGCATGGCCGCGGGGTTCGTACATCAGAAGCGTGCGGATGTGGTCCAGGTGCTCGATGAAGTGGAGCCGCCGCTCGGCCATGGTGGCGCCCGGGATGACGCCGACGCCGCCGGTGATGACGCGGGTGGGCATGCCCTCTGTGTGCGAGTCGACGGCGTGGAAGACATTGCGGGTACGCATGCGTGGGCCCCAAGTGGTCAGTGGTGGCCGTCAGCGACGGCCTTCTCGGTGGCGGCGCGCACCGCGGCCTCGACGGCGCCGGTGAGCGGGAAACGTGGCGGTCGGACCGGCCCGCCGCGACGGCCGGCGATGTCCATGGACAGCTTGATGGACTGGACGAACTCGGCCTTGGAGTCCCAGCGCAGCAGTGAGTGCAGGGACTTGTAGAGGGGGAGCGCGATGTCGAGGTCGCCTGCGGCGGCGGCGTGGTAGAGCTCTGTGCAGGTGGCCGGGAAGGCGTTCGGGTAGCCGGCGATCCAGCCGACGGCTCCGGCTACGGCGAGTTCCAGCAGGACGTCGTCGGCGCCGGCCAACAGGTCGAGGTCTGGGGTGAGTTCGGCGATCTGGTAGGCGCGGCGGACATCGCCGCTGAACTCCTTCACGGCGACGATGCTGCCGTCGCCGTGCAGCCGGGCGAGCAGCTCGGGGGTGAGGTCGACCCTTGTGTCGTAGGGGTTGTTGTACGCGACGACCGGCAGTCCGGCCCGGGCGACCTCCGCGTAGTGGGCGCGTACAGCACGGTCGTCGGCGCGGTATGCGTTGGGCGGCAGCAGCAGGACCGAGCCTGCCCCGGCCTCGGCGGCCTGGTCGGCCCAGCGGCGGGCCCCGGTGCTGCCGTAGGCCGCGACACCGGGCATGACCCGGGCTCCGTCACCGGCGGCATCCACGGCGACGCGGACGACGCGGGCGCGCTCGTCGTCGGTGAGCGTCTGGTACTCGCCGAGGGAGCCGTTGGGTACGACGCCGTCGCAGCCGCTCGCGATGAGCCATGCGACATGCTCGGCGTACGCGTCGAAGTCGACGGAGAGGTCGTCGCGCAGCGGGAGGGCGGTGGCGACCATGATGCCGCGCCACGGGTGGGCGCTGCTCCAGGAGTGGGAGGTCATGAAGGATCCCCTTCGATGAGGTGTGACATTTTATTAAGAGTCCTGCGGGGCGTGCAAGGGTTCGCGGAGTTGGTTCAGTCGGTGGGGTCGAGTCCGCTCAGTACACCGAGGGGGACCGGAGTGGCGAGCGGTCGGCGTTCGGGGGATTCGGTTCCGCCGGCGAGGCAGGCCACGGCCTGGCCGCACATACGGCCCTGGCACCAGCCCATGCCCGCGCGCGTCATGAGTTTGACGCTGCGTGTGTCCCGGGCGCCGAGCTCGTCCACGGCCGTACGGATCCGGCCCGCGGTGACCTCCTCGCAGCGGCAGACCTCGGTGTCGTCGGTGAGCCAGCCGGGCCAACCCGGACCGGGAGCATGGGCGACGCCCATCGCGTCGGCGAAGGCGCGCATCCGGGCCCGGCGGCGGCGCAGCGTCGCGGTGACGGCCGGTGCTCCGCACAGCCGTGCCGCGATCGCCCGAGCCGCCAGTTCCCCCTCCGTCAACGCCAGTTGAGCGCCACCGATGCCGCCGGTCTCCCCCGCGGCCCAGATGCCGGGCACCGAGGTCTCCAGGTTCCTGTCCAGGGCGAGGGCGAAGGTGGCGTCCGGTGTCCGCAGGGCGGCGCAGCCCAGGCCGGTGGCGAGTTCGATCCGGGGCACGAGCCCGTGCCCCACGGCGAGGGCGTCGCAGGTGATCCGGCGGCCCGTGCCGGGCAGTGGCCGCCAGTCCCGGTCGAGCCGGGAGACGGTGACGGCTTCCACCCGGTCGGTACCGTGCACTTCGGTGACCGCGCTGCCGGTGCGCACCCGGACCCCGTGGCGCAGCAGGGCCGCGCCGTGGAACAGGGCCTCCTTGAGCTTGCCCGGGTTGGTGCCGAGGGCGCGTGGCCGGCGCGCGTATCCGAGGTAACGGGACGCCTCCACCACCTCCGGTACACGCGCCCCCGCGGCGGCCAGCGACGAGGCCACGGCGAGCAGCAGGGGGCCGCTTCCGGCCACGACGATCCGTCTGCCGGGCAGCACCAGCCCCTCCTTGAGCATGGCCTGTGCTCCGCCGGCGCCGACGACGCCGGGCAAGGTCCATCCGGGGAAGGGGAGTTGTCGCTCGTACGCCCCGGTGGCGAGCAGCACGGCCCGGGCGCGTACCCGCACGGGCCGCTCTCCGTCCCCGTCGTCCCCGGTCACGGCATGCACGTCCCACAGATCCTGCCCCTGGGCCACTGTCCAGACATGGTGCGCGGCGAGATGGTGGGCGCCGCAGTGTGCGAGCCGACGCCGCAGCCGGGTGAATGTTGCCCAGTCGTGGTGCAGCCTGTCGGGGCGTACGGCGCCGAGCGTGGGGTCGGGGTGCCGGTAGAACTGCCCGCCCGTCCGGGCCTGCGAGTCCAGCAGGGCGACACGCAGCCCCAGTTCGGCCGCGGTCACAGCGCCTGCGAGACCGGCGGCCCCTGCTCCGATCACCGCGAGGTCGTACCGATCAGCCATGGCCGTGCCCCTCCTGTGTGATGACGGCGTCCCCGGGCCTGGCCGGCACGAGACAGGCCCGCCGGTTGGGCCGCCCGTTGATGGTGGCCAGGCAGTCGAAGCACTGGCCGATCCCGCAGAACGCGCCGCGCGGACGGTTCCCGGTCCGGGTGGTTCGCCAGGCGAGGATGCCGGCGCCCCACAGGGCGGCGGCGACGGACTGACCGGCCAGGGCGGTCACGGGGTGCCCGTCCATGGTGATGTCGAACGACACCCGGGCCGTTGCGTGGACGAGTTCCGCGGGGGTGCGCATGCTGGTCCTTTCCTGCCGCGAAGCGTGTGCGGTCACCGCGGGTCTCCGAAGCGGTCCGGGGCGAAGGGGTGTGTATCCATGGGGAGTTCGCCGCCCGTCAGGACGGCCGTGACGAGCAGGCCCGTGGCCGGGGCCAGGCCGATGCCCGCGCCTTCGTGGCCGCAGGCGTGGAGGAGGCCCGGAACCCTGGGGTCGGGGCCGATGGCCGGGAGGTGGTCGGGCAGGTACGGGCGGAAGCCCGCGTAGGTGCGCATCGCGCGTACGCCCGCGAGCACCGGGAAGAGGCTGGTCGCCTGTGCGGCCAGGCGGTGCAGGGCGTCCACCGGGAGCGAACGGTCGAAGCCGACCCGTTCGCGGCTCGCTCCGATCAGGATCGGGCCCGCCGGGGTGCCCTCGACCACGGCCGAGGTCTGGAGCCCGGCCGAACCGCTGGCCACATCAGCCACATAGTCCGCCGCGTACACCTTGTGCCGCACCAGGCGCGGGACGGGCTCCGTGACGAGGACGAAGCCCCGCCGGGGCAGGACAGGGAGCGGAACGCCCGCCATGCCGGCCACCGAACTGCCCCAGGTGCCCGCCGCGTTGACGACATAGGGGGCGTGCAGTTCGCCGGAGGCGGTCCGCACGCCCCGAATCCCGCCCGAGGATCCTGTGAGGATCCCGGTGACCTCCTCACCGAGGCGCACACGGGCGCCGGAGGCGTGCAGCAGATGTGCCGCCGCGAGCGCGGGCTGGACCTGTGCGTCCTGCGGATAGTGGACCGCTCCCGCCAGTCCCGGCGCGAGGTGCGGCTCCAGTTCGTGCAGCGCGGCGCCAGGTACATCCACGGCTTCGACCCCGGCCGCCGACTGCGCCGCGGCGAACTCTCCCAGCGTGGTCAGCCGGTTCTCGTCGGCGGCCACGACGAGTCCGCCCTTGGCCTCGAACTCGACCTCCTGGGGGAGTACTTCGGCGAGCTCACGCCACAGCGCGGCGGACAGCAGCGCCAGTTCCAGTTCGGGGCCGGGCTCCTTGTCGGAGACGAGCAGATTGCCTTCACCCGCACCGGTCGTGCCACCCGCGACGGGGCCGCGGTCGATCACGGTGACGGCGAGGCCGGACCGGGCGGCGTAGTAGGCGCAGGCCGCGCCGATCACCCCGGCCCCGATGACGACGACGTCCGGGGATTTTCCTGTGGGCACAGGAGTAATATGTCACATGGCATTTTCTCTGCCAAGGTCCCGCAGAGGACCGGCCGGACGCCCGCCATGGAGGGAAGTCAGCCGTTGAGGAGCGCGCCCATCCAGGACTCGATCCCGTCGGGCGTCCGCGGCAGTGCGCCGGACATCAGCCGTGCACCCTCCTTGGTGATCACGAGGTTGTCCTCGATCCGTACTCCGATGCCGCGCAGTTCGGCCGGTAGCGTCTCGTCGTCCGGCTGGAAGTACAGGCCCGGCTCCACGGTGAGTACGTGGCCCTCTTCCAGTACACCGTCCAGATATGTGCCGGCGCGGGCCTGCGCGCAGTCGTGGACGTCGAGTCCCAGCATGTGGCCGCTGCTGCAGAGGGTGTAGCGCCGGTGCAGATCGCCCTCCGGGCTCTTCAGGACGCCCCACTCGGCCAGTCCTTCGGCGATCACCCGCATGCCCGCCCGGTGGAAGTCCCGGAAGCTCGCTCCGGGCCTGAGCGCGGCCATGCCCGCTTCCTGGGCGGCCAGCACCAGCTCGTAGACCTGCAGCTGGAGGAACGAGAAGCGCCCGGACAGCGGAAGGGTGCGGGTGATGTCGGCGGTGTAGAGGGAGTCGGTCTCCACGCCCGCATCGAGCAGCAGCAGCTTCCGCGGGTCCAGCGCGCCGTCGTTGCGAATCCAGTGAAGTACGCAGGCGTGCGCGCCGGATGCCGCGATGGTGTCGTAACCCGTGCCGTTTCCCTCGGCGCGGGCGCGCAGTCCGAAGACCCCCTCGATCCAGCGCTCGCCGCGCGGATGGGAGAGCGCTCGCGGCAGCGCCCTGACAACATCTTCGAAACCGGACGCGGTGTGGTCGACGGCCTGCTGGAGCTGGCCCACCTCCCAGGCGTCCTTGATCAGCCTCAATTCGCTCAGCACGGAGGCGAGTTCGGCGTCGTGTGACGCGTCGCGGCCGGGGGGCGGCTTTCGGTACGCGTCCAGGTGCTCGCAGCGGATACCGGTCATCCGCTGCGCCTCGCCGAGGTCGGGCCGTCGGCCGACCCAGAACTCGCCGTAGCGGCGGTCCCGGTAGAACTCCTCGCCGTCGTCGCGCGGGGAGCGGGGCCGGACGTACAGCACGGCTTCGTGGCCGCTCGGCCCCGACGGCTCCAGCACCAGTACATGCCCCGACTGGTCCTCGCCGGTCAGACCGGTCAGCCAGGCATACGCGCTGTGCGGGCGGAACCGGTAGTCGCAGTCGTTGGAACGGACCTTGAGCCCACCCGCGGGAATCAGCAGCCGCTCGCCCGGAAAGCGGGCGGACAGCCGGGCACGGCGGGAGGGGGTGAACCGGGCGGCGGGCAGAAGGAGTTCGCCGGACAGCGGGCCGGCGGCCCAGTCGTGGGTCATGAAGGTCTGGAACTCTGCGGAAGGCGTCAGGTCGTGGCTTCCGGTGCGGAGTGCCTGTTCGGTCATCGGATTCGTCTCCCTGGGACAAGGTTCCGGCGAACTGGTGTGTGCACAGGGGTTGTCAGTGCAATTTCACATTACTACGTTACGCATCACATGGCGGCATACGGGTCTCTTTCCTCAACTGCCGCCTGTGACACGGCACTTCATCCCCAAACCCCCCTCAGGAGACATCGGTGTCTCGATACAGAAATGCACCCAGACCCCTGCTGGCCGCGGTGATAACGGCCGCAGCGCTGCTGGCTCCCCTCGCACCGCTCGGCCAGGCATCGGCGGCGCCCGCGCAGCCGAAGCGGGCAGCCGCTCCCGCCGGGGCCGTCGAGCGCCACAGCCCGCAGGACGAGGTGGAACGCCTCGCCAGGGCACCCAGGTTCACGACCCGTACCGCGCCCGCGCCCGGCGGGCTGCCGCAGGGCCGTGTCCCCGGCGCCAGTGCGGCAGGCAGGGCCAGGACGGCAGCCGGCGCTCTCGCGGCGCCGTGCACACTGGACGGCATCACCCGTCTGAGCCCGGAGCAGTTCGCGGACTTCCTCGCCGATCCGGCCGTCACCGCCGACGGCTGTCTGCGTGACCTCATCTGGACCTGGGACGCCCGCCTCGCCCCCGTCATGTCCGATGCCCACGTCCAGGCCGTCTCCCGGCGCATCTCCACGCTCTCCCCGGCCCACGACGGGAAGAACGGCAGTCATCTGCTGGAGATGCTCACCTACCTCCACGCCGTGGTCTACCACGACTTCTCACGGGGCGAGATCGACGTCACCGACGCGCCCACCACCGAGGCCATGCGCCGTGCCATCAACGCCTTCGGGACAGCGGCTCGCTCCTTCACCGTGACACGCACCAACGCCGAAACCCTGCGCGAAGGTCTCTACGCGGGCAGCGGCCCCGGGCTGCGCCACTCCCAGCTCGGCCTGATCCAGAAGGTGCTGGCCACCATGGACCAGTACCACAGCACCACCTACAAGGACCCCGCCTGGGGCGGCGCCGCGCTCGCCGGGCTCTCCGTCAACTACCTGGGCATCTACCCCGGGAACAACGACACCTCCTTCCGCACGCTGGTCGCCCGGAACTCGACCTACCGCAACGCCTTCAAGAAGTTCGCCGGTCACACCCATCTCAAGGGCACGGCGAACGAGTGGGTGGTGCGGGACGCGCTTGGGGAGTACGGGCGCTTCGGCCAGGTCGAGGCACTGAGGACCGAGACCGTCTCCGGCCTGGGTGCGCTGGTGCCACTCACCACGCGCAACTTCGGCGAGGGCAGCCAGCCGTGGGCCAAGGTGGCCGGCTGGCTCAACTTCTACGAAGCGTGCAAGCCGTACGGGGTGTGCAAGGACGACATCGAGCGCCGCATCTTCCCGTACACCTACAGCTACGACAACGGCGCCATGAAGGTCCGCACCGGGCTGAACCGGGCCACCGTCGACCAGCTCTACTACGCGAGCAAGCAGGTCAAGGCGCAGTTCCACCGTGTGCTCGGCACCGCCGCGCCGCTGGCCGGTGACACCAACACCTCGCTGAACATCGTGCTCTACGCCTCGCGCGCCGACTACGAGACGTACCATCCGCTGCTCACCGGGATGGGTACCAACAACGGCGGCGTCTACATCGAGCGCGGCGCGACCTTCTACACCTACCAGCGGCGTGTTCCGCAGGACTCCTCGCTCACGCTCGAGGAACTCTTCCGTCACGAGTACACGCACTACCTCAACGGCCGCTGGGCGGTGCCCGGTTACTTCGGTGAGGGTCCGTGGTACCAGGACGACCGCACGACCGCGATGGACGAAGGCACGGCCGAGTTCTTCGACGGCGCCACCCGTGACGACGGCATCGCCGTGCGCAAGTCACTGGTGTGGGGCGTCATCGAGGACACGGCGGGCGGCGGACCGCGCATGACCGTACAGCAGTTGCTGCACGCCACCTACGACGGCGACGGCTTCCGCTTCTACGACTACGCGGGTACTTTTTTCGAGTTCCTGTGGACCGAGCGGCCGTCGCTGATCCGCGAGATGTACGGGTACCTGCGTGCCGACGACCCTGCCGGCTTCGACGCCTGGCGGAACCGGCTGGGCGGGGACGCGGCTCTGCAGCGCGCGTACGACGGCTTCCTGGACGCACGGATCGCCGAGGTCGACGAGCTCTTCGTGCCGAACACCACGTTCAGTCCGAACGACCGGCTGAGGGACTCGTCGGCCGAAGCCGTCCGCGCTTCGTTCGTCGGCGCCACCCAGCTCAGCCCCGCCTGCGTGACCGCACCGGATCCGGCGATGCACCGCTTCGTCTGCACCGGACGGATCACCGCGAACCTCACCGACTCCTCGAGCCCCGACCGGGTCTTCAAGGACATGTCCGAGACGGTCGACTACTTCATCCTGGACCGGACTCGCCCGGCGTCCACCAACCTGGCCGACATGAACTGCCACTTCGGCAAGGTCGACCTCTGGACGGACGGCCGCGCCGGCAGCGCCGACTACTCCTGCGACGGACCGCTGCGCAGCTGACGGAATGAGCCCCTGGGTCGTACGGCGGCACAACCGCCGTACGACCCAGGGAGAGGTCCGCTGTGCGCCCGGCGGGGGCGAGCAGCGGTGTCAGGCGTCCAGGGCCGCGGACACGACCGAACGTGCCTCCTCCTGCACCAGGGCCAGGTGTTCGGGTCCGAGGAAGGACTCGGCGTACACCTTGTAGACGTCTTCGGTGCCCGAAGGGCGTGCGGCGAACCAGGCGTTGGCCGTGGTCACCTTGACGCCTCCGATGGCAGCCCCGTTTCCCGGTGCGTGCGTGAGCACCGAGGTGATCGGTTCCCCGGCGAGGGAGTCGGCTGTCACCTGGTCGGCGGAGAGGCGGCTCAGCACCGCCTTCTCCTCCCGGGTCGCAGGAGCATCGACGCGGGCGTAGGCCGGCTCGCCGAACCGGGCGGTGAGCGCCGCGTAGTGCTCGCTCGGTGTCTGCCCCGTCACCGCCAGAATCTCGGACGCGAGCAGTGCCAGGAGGATGCCGTCCTTGTCGGTGGTCCACACCGAGCCGTCGCGGCGCAGGAAGGAGGCGCCGGCGGACTCCTCACCGCCGAAGCCGAGGGTGCCGTCGAGGAGTCCGTCCACGAACCACTTGAAACCGACGGGCACTTCGACCAGTTCGCGGCCGAGGTCGGAGGCCACCCGGTCGATCATGCCGGACGACACCAGCGTCTTGCCGATGCCGGCACCGGCCGGCCACTGCTCGCGGTGGCTGAAGAGATAGTCGATCGCGGTGGCGAGGTAATGATTGGGATTCATGAGCCCGGCGTCCGGCGTGACGATGCCGTGCCGGTCGGCGTCCGCGTCGTTGCCGGTGGTGATCTGGAAGCGGTCGCGGCGCTCGATCAGTGACGCCATCGCGTACGGGGAGGAGCAGTCCATCCGGATCCTGCCGTCCCAGTCCAGGGTCATGAACCGCCACGTCGGATCAGTGTGCGGATTGACCACAGTCAGGTCGAGACGGTGCTCCTCGGCGATGCGGCCCCAGTACGCGACCGACGCGCCGCCCAGGGGGTCGGCACCGATTCGCACGCCGGCGGCGCGCACGGCGTCCAGATCGAGTACCGACGGCAGGTCCCGCACGTAGGAGCCGAGAAAGTCGTACCGCCCGGTGGTCGAGGCGGCCAGCGCGCGGACGTAGGGCAGCCTGCGCACATCCTTCAGATCCCCCTCGATGATCTGGTTGGCGCGCTCCTGAATCCAGCCGGTTGCCTCGGAGCCGGCCGGCCCTCCGTGCGGCGGGTTGTATTTGAACCCCCCGTCCGACGGCGGGTTGTGCGAGGGAGTGACCACGACCCCGTCGGCGGCCGGCCCGGAGCCACGCCCGCGGTTGTGCGCAAGGATCGCGTGGGACACCGCCGGTGTGGGGGTGTAACCGTCCGCGGTATCGATGAGTACGGTCACTCCGTTGGCCGCGAAGACCTCGACCGCGGTCACCCGGGCCGGTTCCGACAGCGCATGGGTGTCCGCGCCGAGGAACAGTGGCCCGTCGGTGCCCTGACTGGCCCGGTACTCGACGATTGCCTGGCTCGTCGCGGCGATGTGATCCTCGTTGAACGCGGCAGCAAGGGACGACCCGCGGTGTCCCGACGTACCGAAGGCGACGCGCTGGGAGGGTTCTGCGGGATCGGGGTGCAAGGTGTAGTAGGCGGTCACCAGCCGGGCGACATCGATGAGATCCTCGGGCCGCGCCAGCTGTCCCGCGCGTTCGTTCGGCATCAGTCCACTCCTCCTTCGCGACCGGTGTCTCGGCCCCAGGCAATGATCGCGCCTCAGTGGCGTTTCGTGCGACTGCGCCTCGGACGGACATTCAGGCGGGGAATCCGCCGCGCGCGGGCTTCACAGGACGGGGCGGCACCGCTGACGGCTGATCGCCCCGTCCGCCATTCACCCACACCGTCAGGCTTGGGCTGCCGACCGGGTCAAAGACGCCGACCGCGTCCGATTCGCGTATTCGGGTGCACAGGCCCGGAAACTCGGCTCCTTCGAGCCACCGACCTCCTGCGCTCTCTTACGCGCCGACGGAGCTCATGCCCAGTACCGGGGCCGCGGGACGGCGGGCCTGCACGACACGGAACCGGCCGGTGATGAAGGAAGGGTCCGCGAGGGCGGTGTGAGCACCCGCCGGCGCGCCGGCCTCGCAGAAGTCGGCGTACACCGCCGACTGGTCCATGAAGACATTCCCGGCGAGGTTCTCCGACAGATGTACTCCGGCGTCGAGGGATGCCGCCTCGGCGGCCCCCAGGACCAGCGGGTCCGTCGAGTGGACCGAGGCGTACTGGCCGCCGTGTCCGCGCGCGGTGCGGCGGAAGATGTCCAGACTCTGGGAGGTCGATCGGGTGGCGATCACGAAGGAGACGGGCCCGGCCCATTCACGGGAGTACACCTGCTCGTCGTGGGCCTCCAGCCGGACGATCAGCGGGGTACGGATGTCCGCCGCCGGGTGGTCGGGGTGTGCGACCGGCAGGGATTCGTGCACCACGACCCCGCATCCGGCCGCATGCGCGAGAGAGCTGCGGATGCGGTCACTGCCGATCGCCCCGAGAATCCCTGCCGCGCGCCGCGGATCCGCCAGGAGCCGCTTCACGGCGCGGCCCAGATCAACGCTGAACCGTCCTATCGGCTTGTGTCCTTCGTCGGTGGTGATCCCGCTGGAAGGCACCAGGATGTTCTGCGGCGCGGTGCAGCTCTGGCCGCTGCACAGTGACAGGGACAGCGCGAGTTCGCGCAGCATTCTGCGGTAGTCGGCGGTGGAGTCCACCAGCACCGTGTTGGCCCCGATCGGTGTGGCGTATACGCCGGCTTGACGGGCGTTGCGCCGCAGCCAGTCGCCGAACCGGGCCGAGCCGGTGAAGTCGATGAGCCGGACCGCGGGGTCGGTGGCGAGCCGGGACGCCAGTTTCTCACCGGGCTTTTCCGCCACCAGTGTCACCACGTTGGGATCGTGCCCCGCCTTGGTCAGTACGTCCCTGGCGACCTGTACGGTCAGCGCGAGCGGCAGGACCGCCCGCGGGTGGGGTTTGACGATCACGGGATTCCCGGTCACCAGGCTTGCGAAGAGGCCCGGATAGCCGTTCCAGGTGGGGAAGTCCGGGCAGCCGATGAGCAACGAGACGCCGCGCGGGACGACAGTGCACGTGCCGTCCATCCGCACCGGGCCGCCCAACTTGCCGTGATGCTCCCAGGACAGGGCGGCCGGTCTGCGCACCGACTCGGTCAGCGCATGGGCCACGGCCTCGAGTCCCCGGTCCTGCGCCTGCGCACCGCCCGACCGGTGGGCCGTGGTGTACGCCTGCCCAGTGGTGTGGTGCAGCGCGTGCGCGATTTCATGGCTGCGGTCGTGGAGCCGGCAGAGCATCTCCACCGCGAGCCCGGCCCGGCGTCGCGGTCCCGCCGCACGCCAGCCCGCCATCGCCCGCACCGCCGCCTCCACCAACTCACTGGGCTCGGAACGGAGATAACGTACGCCCAGGCTGAGGCCGTACGGAGACGACTCGGTCCCCACCCGTTCACGGGCACCGGGCTGCCCCAGGCTGAAGTCCTTCCCGAGCATCGACCGGAACACCGCTCCCGCACTGTGCGCCGCCCCTCGGCGACGGTCGACGGCACCGACCGGCCCCTCGGTGAACGGAGCGAAACTCGCACCGCTCAACGCAGCCTGCACCGCCTGGTCCAGCAGGCTGGACTCGTTGAAGGAGCCGGCACGCATCAGAGGTCAGCCTTTCCGGGGATCCGTATGCTCCGCCGCCGCACGGGACGACCGGTCGCGCCAGCGCATGTACTCCGCTTCCGCGTCGCCCGTGTACGACCACGGCGCCCGGGTGGCGCGTCCCTTGAGCAGGTCGAAGACCCCAGCGGCCTCGACGAGAAGTCCGGCGTGCGCGAGACCGTGAGCGAGATGGTTGAGGTCGGCGACGTCCTGCGCCGCCCCGACCGGGGACCGGACCGCTATCCAGCGTTCCATGGTCTCCAGGAGGTCCCAGCGCTCCCCGGCCCAGAAGCCGACCATCGTGTGCGGCCTGGCCCCTTCGGCCTCGGTGCGGTGACGGAACTCCTCCGCGCGGGCGATCTGCGGCATGACCAGCAACGAAGAGCCGGCCGGTGCGTAGACCGCGCAGTCACGGGCGAAGGCGTAGGCCTGGCCGTGCGAGCCGTGCCAGCGCGCCGACATGTAGCGCAGAGCCTGATGGTGCCCCTCGCGGTGGTACCGGTCGCGGGCAAGCAGTTCGGGCCACCAGCGGTTCATCGAGTGGGTCCCGCTGCCGTACAGCCTGCCCAGCGTGATCAGCGACACCCAGGGATGGGGGTCCTCGGGGAAGGCCTCGGAGGCGTTGAGACAGATGTGGGCCGTGCGGTCCAGGCTCCCGGCGCTCGGCGGGGTTCCCATACGGGCGGCCGCGAAGAGCCGCATCACCTCGGTGTCCGCCCGCAGTACGACGGCGTCCGCGCTGTTCGGCTGGGCGGTCTGCCAGGCTTCCACGATCCGCTTGTCGGCGGCGGTGTGGGCGAGCAGCCGGATGCGGTGACTGCGGCGGTCCCAGTCCCTGTGGGGGCCGGTGGCCAGCAGGTCGTGTGCGCCTTCCCAGCGGCCCATGACCATGTCCTCGCACGCGGCGGACAGCGCTTTGTCGCCGAAGGTCTGGTCGTAGTGAGGTGCTGCGGAGCGTCTTCGGTTCCAGGCCGGGGCCATGGCAGGCGTCCTTTGATCAGAAGGCGGAACTGGAGTCAGAAGTCGGTGAGGAGCTCGTCCTGGCTCCGGGCCAGGCTGACGGCCTGTGTCTCGTCGGAGTCCGCGCCACCGAAGGAATCGTCCATGGCGCGTGCCTTTTCGGCGTCGAGACGCCCGGGCTCGAAGTACGGCCGCTGCCGGAGCCACGCGGCGAACATCGGGGCGAGTCCCAGGGCGAGCGTGCCGAACCCGATGACCAGCGCCGACGTACTCAGGGAGGCCACGGATTCGATCATGATCCACAGCATGAACAGCGCACCGGCCAGCGGCCAGAGTCCCATGAGCAAGAAGTTGGACGCGGAGGTGCGCAGCAGTTTGCGGTGGACGACGACGGCGCTCAGTCCGGCGAGGCTGTAGTAGAAGGTGACGTGCAGACCGACTCCGCTCACAGCGTCCGAGAGCAGCGACTCGCCGGGCTCGAGTCGGGCGGCCTCGACGATGGCGAGCGTGCTCGCGGCCACCGCGATGGTCGCGGTGGCCACCCACGGCGTATGCCGCTTGGCGTGGATACGGCCGAGGATGGGGAGGAGGGTCCTGTCCCGGCCCATCGCGAAGAGGGTGCGGCTGGCCTGGATGAGGGCGGTCTCCAGCATGGCGACGGTCGACAGCAGCAGCGCGAGCACCAGAAGCGTGCCGCCCACACCCGGCCAGACCTGCTGACCGAGTTCGATCAGAATGCCGTCCGGGGTGTTCGAAACGGCGGTCGGCGTCATGAGGACATTGACCGCGACGGCTATCAGCGCGAACAGCAGGAACGCCAGGACCACACCGATGACCCCGCCGAACCCCGAACCACGCGAGCCGCGCCGGGTCTCCTCACCCAGGTTGCTGGTCACGTCCCATCCCCAGTACGCGAAGGTCGCGATCAGCGCGCCCGTCACGAAGGATTCCTGTCCGTCGAAGTGGCTGAAGCCGAACCAGGACGGGGAGAACTCGGTCCCGCTCCCGTCGGACAGCAGCGCAGTCACCGCGAAGCCGATCAGCAGGAGCAGCTGTACGGCGGTGATGACGGCCAGCGCGCGTGCCCCGATCCGGGCTCCGTACGCAACCACTCCTGCCATCAGGAGGAACCAGCCCGAGCCGACGACCGCGGCCAGGACCGGGTCACCGACCAGGCTCGGCGCGACGAGTGACAGCGTCGCGTTGCCGGCGGGCACAGTGCTGGACGCCATGAAGACGACGCAGGCGACCACGAGCGACCAGCCGCAGAGGAACCCGAGGAACGGGTGCAGTGACCGGGCGACCCAGCTGTACGCGGCCCCGGCGTTGGGGTCCACACGGCCGAGTTGCCGGTAGGCCAGGGCGATGCCGATCACCGGTATCGCGCAGTAGAGCAGAGCGGCGGGGCTCGCCACCCCGACGGCGGCGATCAGCGCGGGAATCGTTCCGGCGACCGTGTACGCAGGACCACATCCCGCGACGGCCATGACCACCATGTCGTACGTGCTGAGGGCATCCGCCCGCAGACCGCCTCCGGTGCCGGATCTCATGCTCAACGGACGTGCCTTTCAAGAGAAACCACAACGGCGCAGCCGGGCGGTGCTCTCCCAGGGGACAGCAGGCCCGCCAGGGGCTGACGCAGAGGTCAGGGTGTGTCGTTTCAGCGACGCATGGGTCCACGGGCAGCCAAATATGCGGCTGACCGGCGTGGCCTCGGCAGATCCTGCCGAAGTGAATGTGGATTTGCAATAGTTCGAGCGGGGGAATATTCACATTCATGAGATGCGTCCGTACGCGGGCGTCCCTCGGCGTTCCCGGGCCGACGGGTACCGGGCCGGGCGCGACAGGAAGCGACTGGTCTCAGCGGTCATAATGAAGGAGTGCGGGCCGGCGGCCGCCCCATGTCGCCCCACCCGGCAGCACCCTGCTCGCGCGACGCCCCGAGGCAAGCTGGTGACGCGTATATGCCTGCACCCCGCCGTGAAGATGCTGCTCGGTCTCCGTTCCGAAGGGGCTATGGAGAAGCGGTATTCAGGCCCGAGCGGAGCGGTGAGGCCGAGCGCATTGACCTCGGCGGGCTCACCTATGACGCCACCACCATGGCCCGGCTGAGAGCGCTGGGAGTGGGCCCGGGCTGGCACTGCCTGGACGTGGGCGCGGGTACCGGCACAGTCGCGAGGCAGCTGCTCAGCCGGGCCGGGGTCGCTTCCGTGCTCGCGGTCGACCGCGACGTGCGCTTCCTCGCGGCGTCCCCCACTGCCGGGCTCCGGGTACTGGAGGCCGACATCAGCGCGCCGGACTTCGACCCGGGCCGCTTCCGCCTGGTCCACGCGCGGTTCGTTCTCATGCATCTCCCCTCCTACCGGCGCATGATCACCAAGCTCTCCGAGCTGGTGGCCCCGGGCGGTGTGCTGGTTCTCGGCGACGCCGTCGACCTGACGACGGCAGGGGCCCCCAGTTCTCCGTACACCGAGGTCATGCGAGCGATGTGGCACGGGCTGCGAAACACCATCGGCACCGATGTCTCCTGGGTGCCGCGGTATCCACAACTGCTGTGCGACGCCGGTCTCACCTCCGTCGCGGCGGAGATCCATGTTCCTCCGCTGCTGCCCGGCAGCCCCATCAGCCGCTTCTGGGCGGAGACTTGGGACCGGGCGAGGGCGTCCATCGTGGACACCGGGCAGGTCGACGAAGAGACGATCGACGCGGCCATCCGTTCTCTGGACTCGCCGGAATGCGCCGCACTCTCACCCGGGCTGATCACCGCTTGGGGATGGAAGCCCGAGGAGGCCTTTCCATGACGAACGCACCTGTCCGCTCGCGGCTCGAGGGCGTGTGGGAGCTCCACACCAGCAGCGAGTTCACCACGCTCGACGTCGACGCGACGATGGAGACCATGACGGACACACCAGCGGTGCTCCATGTGCCCACTGCCATGGGTGCCCGGGGCAGGGAGCCCGTACGTGACTTCTATCGTCGCTGGTTCGTCGGCCGCAATCCACGGGACTTCACGCTGGAGACCCTGACGCGGACCGTCGGCGACGACCGAATCGTCGACGAGATGCTGGTCTCGTTCACCCATGACATCGAAGTCCCCTGGATCCTTCCCGGCGTGGCCGCGACGGGAAGGGCGATAAGCATTGCGGTCATCGCGGTCGTGTCGTTCGACGGCGTCCTGATCGCGAGCGAGCACATCTACTGGGACCAGGCATCGGTCCTGGGGCAGGCGGGGCTCATTGAGCCCTCCACCATGGCGCGGCTGCCGGTGGTGATCGACCAGCGCGCCACGCTGGCCGACGGACCGCTCAACGAACTGACGGGCACCGGCCGGCGTCCCCTGCCGAGGTGACACCGGTCGGGCCACGGTCGTCATTCCCGCCGGGTCGGCGATCCCGGACAGGACCGAACGGACGACACGAATCCCACCATCGGCCCCGTCGTCCCGGGAACCGGGTGGCACTTGCGCGAATGTGAACGCGAGGAGGCTGGCCCGTCGGCTGCGCGGCCCGCGGGGCCGGCCCGCTGATGTTCCACCTGACTCCCACCGGCTTTGGGGGGATTGGTCGGCATATATCCCGTTGGGCGGGTGTTCGTCATGGCATCATCCCCGCAGGCCCGGGAGACCTGTTGCCCGTGCCGGCGTCGTCGCACTGCAAGGGGAACGAGGTCGCGGATGCTCGCGTCGGTGCGTACGGATCGGATTTCGGGCAGATTCCGCATTCGCATGCGCATCGGTAGTTTCAGCGGGCGATCGTCGGCGACCCGTAGGGGAACCGACAATCATCTGCGAATGGAGGAGGCTCTCCGTGGAAGAGAACTGGCGTCATGAGGCGGCATGTCTCGACGAAGACCCTGACCTGTTCTTCCCGGTCGGCAACACCGGACCGGCCCTGCTTCAGGTCGCCGAGGCCAAGTCCGTCTGCCGGCGGTGCCCGGTTCAGGAGCGATGCCTGGAGTGGGCCCTGGAGTGCGGCCAGGACTCCGGTGTGTGGGGTGGACTCGGCGAGGACGAGCGGCGGGCACTCAAGCGCCGGACGGCTCGGCGGCGGTCCCAGGCGCGGAGCGCCGGGTAGCCGTGGTGGCGGAGATGCCGGGAGGGCCCGCACCGAAGGGGTGACCTGCTCCCTGGGGTGGGACGGCTGAACCCGGCCGTGCCCGATGTGCGGGATCCTTGACCGCAGGTCGGGCCTCCATGATGCTGTTGTTGCGGCACATGAGGTGCGTGCCGTAATAAGCAACGCGTGCCCCAGGATTCGTATCAGCCGAGGAGTGGCCATGACTCACCAGGTCCGTGCTGTTGTCGCGCGGGGGAAGGGCGCCCCCGTCAGCCTGGAAACGATCATCGTCCCTGACCCCGGCCCGGGTGAGGCGCTGGTCAACGTCGAGGCCTGCGGGGTCTGCCACACCGATCTGCACTACCGCGAGGGCGGCATCAACGACGACTTCCCCTTCCTGCTCGGCCATGAGGCGGCGGGCCGGGTCGAAGCGGTCGGCGAGGGCGTCACCGACGTCGAACCCGGCGACTTCGTCATCCTGAACTGGCGTGCGGTCTGCGGCCAGTGCCGCGCCTGTCTGCGGGGGCGGCCCTGGTACTGCTTCAACACCCTTAACGCCAAGCAGAAGATGACCCTCGCCGACGGCACCGAACTGTCCCCGGCCCTGGGCATCGGCGCCTTCGCCGAGAAGACGCTGGTGGCCGCCGGGCAGTGCACAAAGGTCGACGAGCGGGTGTCGGCCGCGGTCGCCGGGCTCCTGGGCTGCGGCGTGATGGCGGGCATCGGCGCCGCGATCAACACCGGCGGCGTCGGGCTCGGCGATTCCGTCGCGGTCATCGGCTGCGGCGGCGTGGGCAACGCGGCGATCGCCGGGGCCCGGCTGGCGGGCGCGGCGAAGATCATCGCGGTGGACATCGACGAGCGGAAGCTGGCCACCGCGAAGAAGATCGGCGCCACGGACACCGTCAACTCCAAGGAGACCGACCCGGTGGAGGCGGTGCGCGAACTGACCGGCGGCTTCGGCGCGGACGTCGTCATCGAGGCCGTCGGCCGCCCGGAGACGTACAAACAGGCCTTCCACGCCCGCGACCTGGCCGGGACTGTCGTCCTGGTGGGGGTGCCGACACCGGAGATGAAGCTGGAGCTGCCGCTGCTGGACGTCTTCGGCCGCGGCGGTGCGCTCAAGTCGTCCTGGTACGGGGACTGCCTGCCCAGCCGCGACTTCCCGATGCTGATCGACCTCCATCTGCAGGGGCGCCTGGATCTGGGGGCGTTCGTGACCGAGACCATCGCGCTGGACGATGTCGAGAAGGCCTTCGAGCGGATGCGTCATGGGGACGTGCTGCGCTCGGTGGTGGTGCTGTGATGTCCGCGGGCATCGACCGACTGGTCACCTCGGGCACGTTCTCCCTGGACGGTGGCACCTGGGACGTCGACAACAATGTGTGGATCGTCGGCGACGAAGAGGAAGCCGTCGTCATCGACGCCGCGCACGACGCGGATGCCATCGTGGCCGCGCTCGGGGGGCGCGCGCTTCGCGCGATCGTCTGCACGCACGCCCACAACGACCACATCGACGCCGCCCCCGTGCTCGCCGAGCGGACCGGCGCTCCGATCCTGCTGCACCAGGACGACCTGCCGCTGTGGAAGCAGACCCATCCCGACCGGCTGCCCGACGGTGGACTGGCCGACGGCCGGACCGTCACGGTGGCGGGTGTCGATCTGACGGTGCTGCACACCCCCGGCCACGCCCCCGGAGCGGTCTGTCTGTACGCGCCGTCTCTGAACGCCCTTTTCAGCGGGGACACGCTCTTCGCGGGCGGGCCGGGGGCGACGGGGCGGTCGTACAGCCACTTCGGCACCATCATCGCGTCGATCCGGGACCGGCTGCTGGCACTGCCGGAGGACACCGTCGTGTACACCGGCCACGGGGACACGACCACCATCGCCGCGGAAGCACCGCATCTGCAGGAGTGGATCGACCGCGGTCACTGACCCGCCGAGGGGCCATCTCGCGGCGGCCTCCGGTCAGCACTCGATGACGTTGACCGCGAGGCCGCCGCGCGAGGTCTCCTTGTACTTCACCTTCACGTGTTCGGCTGACTTGATCAGGCCTTTGACCTGTGGGTTTACCGTCAGCGACGTGATCCAGGGGGTCGCTGGGGACTTCTCAGGGACCTTCTGCTGTTGATCTTGCGTAAGCCAGGCGTCCATGGCCGTGAGCCCGCTTGCCTGCCCCGGGCATGAAGTGAGCGTAGTGGTCGAGTGATCTTCGGTGAGGAGTGGCCAAGCCACTCCGAGAGGCTCACGATGCACTCGCCGACCTCCAGCTGAACGCTCGCATACGTGTGTCGGAGGACGTGGAACATGTCCTCACGCGACAGCTCAAAGATGGGGTTCCTGCGGGTGCGGCCGCCGTCCTGCTGGACCTTCTCGCCCACCGCCTAGATGACGCCGGCAGCTACCAGCGCCGGCTTTCAACTCCGCTCATTCCATGTCCGGTAATTGATCCGGTTGCCCTGCGAGCTGCTCAGGACGAGCCGGACCGCGATCGGCTTTCGCTGCCGAGCTTCGAGTGCGGTCGTCGGTGTGTCGGGGTTGCGCCAGGGAAGCGTGCACTCCACCGACGGGAAGCGCCGGAAATGCTCACGGGCGCGGAGCGCGAGGGTGGGGGAGAGAGGTACATCCCTAGTCTTGCCTCCCTTGGGCAAGCAGAAGTACGGCCGCCCCTTCGAGTCCCACCGTAGTTGCCGCCGCACGCGGACGACCTCGGCTTCAAGGTCGAAGTCGTCCTCGTCGAGGCCGAACGCTTCCCCTTGGCGCAGGCCGAGTCCAAGACCGAGGTTCACGGCGAATCGGTAGCGCTCCTGCAGTACAGTCCGGGCCGAATCCACGGTCCCGCGCTGCCACGCCTTCGCCTTCTTCTGTGTCCGCTTCGGAGGCTTGACCGTGCGGTGGACTTGCACGGGTTCTTGAGTAGGCGCTTGTCGTCTACAGCAGCGTTGAAGATCGTCGTGAGATGAATCCAGATCACCTCGGCCGTCGACTCCTCCACCCGGGACAGCAGCTCGGCTTTGCATGTACGCAGTGCCGACGCGTCGACGTCCCGCAGTGCGACCTCTCCCAAGAGCGGGAAGGTGGACGCGCTGCCGCCGAGGCCTTGGGCGCGGCCTTCACCTGGACCACATTCCACCGCGACGCGCCAGATCAGGATCCAAAGGGCGAGTGAAGCCGTGGGCGCGTCAGGACTGGTGCACGGGGCGCGTCATGGAGGCGAAGACAGGCGAGTCAGGGAACGGCTGCTGATCGCCGACCTTTCGATAACCCCAAGCCTCGTACACCGCTTGGACAGCGCCTTGACCGGCTGTGGGGTTGACGAGCAGAGTCACGCGTTCTTCTGGGCGCCGAGACAACCACGCCTCGTGAATCTGCCAGGCCACGCCTCGTCCCCGCCACGGCCTGCGTACAACGATCTCGTTGAGTGCCACGGTGCGCTTACCGTTTTCGTCTGTGTAGCCCTGGGGCAGCTCGGTGGTCACGGCCTGCCACCAACGCGTGTCGGGAGCCAGAGGGACCCCGAAGCAGAATCCGACGGCTTCACCGTCTTCGTATCCGACTACGCCGGCCCAGCCGGGGCGGGAGGCGTAACTGCTCAGGCGCTCGTTGAATCGATCGACTTCGTAGAACGGTCCGATCAGTCCGAAATCGTGATGACGTACCTCCACGTGAATGTCGAGGAGCGTCTGCCGAATTTCGGGCAGTTGCTCGGCTGTGTAGTGCCTGATCTCGACGGTCACGGGTGGCCTCCCTGTCTGCTGGCGTACTGATCTGTCCACTCGATGGTGAAGCGCGCACGTGGCGCGGTCGTGGACAACTCGCGCGTAAAGGTGTCCAACAGCCGACCAGTGCGTCCCGTCAGTGAATCACCGCTGCTGGCAGGCAGTACAGAGGCGGCCGTCAGACATGCCTGTTCCACGTCGTCCTGCCGGAGCTACGCGAGGGCGAGGTGGGCGCTGTAGTAAATGCGGTTGCGGGTGTACTCGGGACGCAGCCGAGACAGGGTGCGGTGCAAGTACGCCTCGGATTTGTCGTGCTCGCCGATGCGAGCCATGACAAGGGCTCCTAGACCGTCAAGCTCTGAGCGATCGTAGAAGCCCATCCACGCTGGTCTTGGGGCGGAATGGTCGGCTCGGTCGAAGGCATCGGTGGCGTGTTCGAGGGTTCTGAGTGCAGCGAGCTGTTCTCCGATTCCTGCCTGGATGCCCGCGAGACGCGCACTGGCGAGGGAGCGATACAGGGGATCTCGGCGGCACGCAGTTGAGGCGCGTCCTGCAAGAGCTGCGGCAAGAGCGTGCTGGTGGTGTTGCTGCTGAGTAGCCAGGACTGCGGCGTGACCCCATAGGCGGAGAGTTACCTCCGGGTGCCCGGAAAGGCCAGCTAGCGTCATGGCCCTGTCGAGATGGCGCTGCGCTCGCTCGGGTTGGTGAGCATCGACGGTGGACCATAGGGCGGTGCCCGTGAAGGCTGCGGCTAGGTAGTAGAGGCGGGCTCGGACGCGCTGCGTGGCCTGGCCCACTGACTGAAGCTCCATCGCGTGGTGGGCGAAGGCAAGGGCACGGGTTTCCAGGCTGATGGTGCCGCCGTACTGGTTGTCGGCGGCGACGAGCTGGGCGAATGCCGTCTCGAGGCGATCTGCATCAGCCATGCCGACCCGTGGAGCGGCCGTAGCTGGAGCGGGGGGCAGGACAGCTGCGGCAGCGAGGGCCGCCGCGGTGCTGGCGAAGGTGCGTCGCCGCACGGGATCCTCCGGTGGTGCTGGCTGGGCGTGGTCCGTTGAGCCGGATGCGGTGGGCGCGAACCCTAACTCTTCGGCTGGGCAGCCGAATTCTTCTTCGAGCGCGCGACGTTGTCTTGCTCGCGTGAACGGGTTTTTCCGGTCAGCCAGTTACGGACTTGCCGGTCGGAGACGGTGCCGAGACGGCCGGTGAACTCTTCGATCCGTCGGTTGAGGGCGTCAGCCAGTTCTTGCTGCTGCAGTCCGGCAGCTGCCATACGGGCCGCGAGTAACACGTTCCCCGTCATGCGACCACGGTAGCTCTGCTGGTGACAGCGAAGTAGGTAAAAGTTTCCGGTTGTTGGAGTGCTGGTTGGGGCTGGAATTTCCTGGGCTGCGTGGGGCATGGGCGGTTGGCTACTCACAGGCCCCACGTGGCCCTCTCTTGGCGCAAGTCGTGCGACCGGAAGGGATTGAAATGACGACGACCCACTCTGACCAGCGGGCGACGCACCGATGCCGCCTCACCTGATGACAACGCCGAGCAAGCCGCGCGGACAGGTGCTCGGCTGGGTGATTCCAACCGAACCACCAGAACCCGGTGCCGGGGGAGGCGATCCGCAATGACGACGCGCTCCACCCAACGCCTTGCGGAGCTGTACGCGGGTAGTGCGACGGACTCTCTGCCCACCGTTCTCGACGTCCTGTCTTTGACCATCGAACGCACATACCCACCAGAGGGTGCAGACGTGGCGGCGTCCGCCGGCGTCTGGGTAGGACGCCTCCGCCGGATCGGCGCCGCGAAGCTCAACCAGTGGGGCCTTTCGGTCCTGGTCGACAACGCACAGCTGCTGATCAGCGAACTCGTTACCAACGCCCTGATGCACGGTACTGGGCAACACATCGTGTTCCGCTTCATCGTCGGCACAGATGTGGTCGTGCTGGAAGTGGACGACGGCTCGCCCGGTCGGCCGGAGATCCGAGAGGCGGGACCTGACGAAGAGAGCGGCCGCGGCATGCTCCTCGTCGCCGCCATCGCGGCCTCCTGGGGCGTAAGCGAGGACGAGGCGAGGACTTGGTGCACCCTTACGACGCCCACCGCGGCGAGGAGGAGGGGCCGATGACCGCCCCCGTGATCGAGGCTTCAGTGGCCGCCGATCCGAGCCCCTCGCCTGTCAGAGCGTTCTCGGACGACGTCGGAACCCACACCCGGGTGCTGGCCAGGCTCAGGGAGTACGCCCTCCAGGACTCAGCAGAACTCCCCGTGCTGGAGGCCGTCTTCGACGATCTGGAATCCGTGCTCGGCGAGCAGGCCGACCTTACGGCAAGAGACATCAAGGAGCTGACTCCTCGTCTGCACAGCGCGTTTCGCCGGATCGTCGGGATGGCAGTGCGGTCCAACGGGGGAGTGGCCCCTGACGCGATCGAGCGCACTCGCGCCCTCTTGGTCGAGCGGTCCCCCGAGGACTTCTTATCCGCCCGCGCTTACCTCCGGCGGCTGGCCATAGCCGTTGAAGACCTGCTCGACCAGTTACTGGAGGACATGCCGTGAACGCCCGCGTCGCTCATCGCAGAAAGCGCGAACTCCCGCAGCTGACCATCACACTGGTGCCCGCTGCCGAAGCGTACGACTACGAGTTCGTGGCCTCCCGTCTTCACGACCACTGCCTTCTGCATAGCAGCGTCGCTGTCCGCGTCTTCCGTGCTCCGCTCCTGGCAGTGCCTGTCGGCGGCTGCCGACGCGGCGGCCGCATAGGCGCCGGACCGGTGACCGTCGCTCTGGCGATCCGCGACGCACTCCAGGGCCGTCCCGGGTTCTCCGATTTGCGTGTCCGTTCGGCTTCGTCCTCGGGCTCGCATCACTGGGTCGTTGAGTGGGGTGACCGTGCCTCGGACTGGCCGCTCTGCAGCCCTGAACGGGTTCGCTTCTACGGATACTCCGACGGTTTCGTAGCCGAGCCCGCCAGCCGCTTGACGCCTCCTCGCCACGGTCCGGCAGCCACCTGCTGCTGCGCCAATCTCCCTCTCCACCGGTTCGCGCTGGACCCCCGAGACGAACTGGTGGAGAGGGGCCGTCGATGAGGAATCGGATGTGCCAGCACCAGGCCCTCTGTCCGCCAGCAGATGCCACCGACTGTGAGGCCGCTCGTGCAGCAGCTAATCAACCCGCCCAGGGCTGGACGCTGTCCAACGGCGTGCTGATCTTCGAAGACACTGGCGAGTTACTGGCGGACGGCCGGATCATCGAGCCGCACCGCCCGCTCTCGAACGTGCGGGGGCTGCGACATGACCCTTCCATGCCTTGGTCTGCAGTCGTCCCGCACATCACCGACCGCCGCGGCGAAGAGCCAGACTCCGCCGCCATGCTCGGCTTTCGCCCCGGAGGTGGAGGGCTGTGCTATCTGGACCAGGGCCCGCCCCTGGTTCCTTGCCCGCAGCTCGTGCGCGAGTTGCGCGGCGTCACTGCCATCGACCTCGAACGGGAGATCGCGGCTGCCCGCCTCTAGACGGCCGCCTCGGTGAATCGGTGTATACGAGCCTGATTCACCGGGGCGCGCAAGAACCCCGACCCGGGGACAGGCGGCTCTGCACGTTCCCACGTGAGGGGCATGGCACCTCGGGCCGGTGGCCGGGAATCACCTCTGCGGCGTAGTGGTCTTCATACGCTCCGCACGTAGGTACCCGGCAGCATCACCATCCGCAATTCGATTCCGAAACACGGGAGTTCGCATGAGTCCCCAGATCACGCACACCACGCAGGTGAAGCCCCAGGGCTCGGGCACGACGTCGGACGGCTTCGACCTGGACGTCACTCTGGTCGAGGTCTCCGACTCCGCCGGTCTGATCAGCCTGACGGACGACGGCTGCGGCGAGACCTGCGGCGCCTGCACCACCAACGTGGCCTGACCTGAGGCGTACGTCACCCCAGGCCGGGTGGGTGTGGACGACAACCGCGGCACGCGC
>NZ_JBSFUK010000019.1:0-80373 GCF_053591755.1 Streptomyces sp. NPDC002926 | reverse complement strand
GTCCGCGGGCGGCCGCCGCCCCCCGCCCGGGCCCAGGCCCCCCCCCGCGCCCCCCGCCCCCGCCCGCCCGCCTGGACCACGGAGGTTGTGATGGCTTCGAGCACCGCGTTCCGCGCCGGGAAGACCGCTCTCCTCCGTGCGGTCGCTCGGCCGGAACTTCCCGTTTCCCCGTGCCCTGACCTTGATGACCCGTCCCCCCGCAGCGCGGCTGCCCGGCTCGCGTGGCTGCGCGAAGTGTGGTCCGAGGAGGACATTGCCGAGGCCCTGGAGCACGCCAGCCCTGCTCTCGCTTCGCAGGTGCGCGCCCTATGTTCATCCGATACCCCGGCCGCGCGGGATGTGCGGCGCGCCGTTGCCTCAGTGGCCCGCTACGTGTTGCGTGCCGAACACCGGGCGACGCCGTTCGGCCTGTTCGCCGGTGTGGCCTCGGCCGCCATCGGCCCACGGGCGCAGATGTTGTGGGGCTCGGACCACACGGTCGTCGGCCGGGCGAGTGCGGAGTGGCTGACTGCCGTAGTCGAACGGCTGGAGTCGTGCCCCGAACTGCTGGAGCGCCTTCTGGTGGTCCTCAACAACACTGTTACGAGACGTGGTGATCGGCTGATCGTGCCGTACAAGTCGGACCCCCAAAGTGACCGTAGGCGTCCGGTCGAGGCATCCATGGCCCTGACCGGGCCGGTGCGGGTGGTCCTGGATGCAGCCCGGGAACCGATCCGCGCCGGTGTTCTCACGGACAAGCTTGCTGGGGAGTTCCCCGCAGCAGGGCCGGGGAAGGCCCAGCGGCTCGTGCAGGAGTTGATCCGGCACGAGGTACTGATCACCAATCTGCACGCACCGAGCACCGAGACCGACGCCCTGAAATACCTGCTGAGCCAGCTCGACGCCGCGGGCGCTGACAGCGTGGCGCCGGTCGCCGATATGGTCCGCGAACTGCACGCCGTGCAGATTGACTTAAGCGGCTGCGGCTCCCGCAGCGGCCGAGCCCGCGCCGCCGCGCGGATGCGGGCTTTGGTCCCGGGCCTGAGCCGCCATCCTCTCGCTCTCGACTTGCGCCTGGACGCAGAGGTCGAGCTGCCCGAAGAGGTCGCCCACGAGATCGAGCGCGCCGCCAGCGTCCTGGCCCGGGTCAGCGCCCACCCGTACGGGACTGCGGCATGGAAGGCGTACCAGCGGCGGTTCTACGAGCGATTCGGCATCGGCACGATGGTGCCGCTCAATGAAGTCGTCGCGGACAGCGGCACCGGCTTCCCCGACGGGTATCCGGGCGCCCCGGCTGACGGCCGCCGCTCCCGCCGCTCCGTGCGGGACGACACCTTGGTGCGGCTGGCGCAGGCTGCCGTCTTCGACGGTCGCGACGAGGTGGTCCTCACCGACGAGCTGGTCGCCGCGATGGACCTGGGACCGGAGCGCCCAAGGGTGCCACCGCACCTGGAGGTCGGTGTCCGCGTGCACGCCGCCAGCACCGTGGAGCTGCACCGCGGGCGGTTCCGGCTGGAGCTTGCGAGCGTGTCCCGTGGCGTTGGCGTCACCACCGGCCGTTTCCTCGGCGTGCTGGCTCCCGAGGACCGCGAGCGGCTGTCAGCGGAACTCGCTGACCTGCCGACCGCAGACGCCGGCACTGTCGCCGCCCAGTTGTCGTTCCCGCCGCTGCTGCCCACGGGCGCCCACGTCACGCGTGCTCCGCAGGTCCTGCCCACCGTGATCAGCATCCAGGAGCACCGCGCCACAGGCGGCGACGTACTCGCACCCGACGACTTGGCGGTGGCATGCGACGGGCGCCGCATGTATCTGGCCGCGCCTGAGCGGGGGCACCGGATCGAGGCCGTGGGGATGCATGCGTTGAACCTCACCACGCATACCCCGCCGCTGGTCCGGTTCCTCACCGAGCTGTCCCGCGCCCAGTGCGCGCAGGTCACCCTGTTCGACTGGGGCGCCGCGAACGCGATGCCGTTCCTGCCCCGGTTGCGCTACGGGCGCACGGTGCTCGCCCCCGCACGGTGGCGGCTGGAAGCGCCTGACTTGCCCGGCCGCGACCGCCCCCAGGCCCAGTGGGACACCGCCTTTGAGGAGTGGCGGACCCGGCGGCGGATGCCGCAGCGGGTCGACCTGGCCGAGGACGACCGGCGCCTGCACCTCGACCTTGGCCAAGCCGGACACCGCACCCTGCTGCGCCAGCATCTGAACCGCTTCCGTTTGGCCGTCCTCGTCGAAGAACCGGAAGCCGACGCGTACGGCTGGTGCGACGGCCGTGCGCATGAGGTCGTCGTGCCGCTCAAGGCGACGCGGCCACCGGCGTGGCCGCTCCTGCCGACCCCTGCACCGGCCCGCACCTTCTCCCCGGAGCAGATCCAAACGCCCGGAGTCTCTTCCCTGCTGCTGGCCACCCTGTACGGCGACCTGCGCCGCCAGGACACCTTGCTCGCCCAGCATCTCCCGGACCTGCTGGATCGACTCGGCGGCCCGCCATGGTGGTTCATCCGCTTCCGCGACCCCGATCAGCACCTGCGGGTGCGCATCGCGCTGCCCGAACCCGATGCCTTCGCCGAGACGGCCCGCACGATCGGCACATGGGCCGACGAGCTGCGGACCGCTGGACTGCTGTCGGACATGCGCTTTCCCACCTCCTACCGGGAGGTGGGCCGTTGGGGCTCCGGCGCCGCTTGGAACGCGGCCGAGGAAGTGTTCCGCGCGGACTCGCGTGCCATCGTCACTCAGCTCTCCCAGCCCCAGCGCCCCCACCAGCGCGCGCTGGTGGCCGCGCACACCATCGCCGTCGCCACCGCGTTCCTCGGCAGCACTGAGGCTGGGATGCGCTGGCTGATCGACCACATTCCGCCCACCGCGCCCACACCCGTGCCTCGCCCGCAGTTCACCGAGACCGTACGGCTGGCCGACCCGTCCGGCGGCTGGGCTGCCTTACGCGACGTGTCCGGCGGACAGGCCATCGTGGAGGCGTGGACCGACCGGGACGCGGCGCTCGCCGCCTACCGGCCACACTTCCCCGGCCCGGATACCCAGGGCATCCGCCTGGACGACGTCCTCTCCTCGCTGCTGCACGTCCACTTCGTACGGCACGTCGCGGTCGACTTCCCCGAGGAAGAAGTCTGCCTCTACCTCACGCGCGCCACCGCCCTGGCCTGGATGTCCCGGAGGGCACGATGAACCACCCTCGCGCGCTCAAGATGGTGGACGCCGTCGCCGACCTCCTGGCCGACCCCGCCACCGCGCCGCCGGGATCGGACGCTCCGTCCTTGCACCGTCAGCACCTCGCGTACGGACCGACCGGCATCGCGCTGCTGCACATCGAGCGCGCTGCCGCCGGCGTGGGCTCGTGGCAGCGCGCCCACGACTGGCTCGCCGCCGCCGCGAGCGAGACGTTCACCAGCGGCCCCGACAGCCACCCCTTCTACGGAGCGCCCGCCCTCGCGCACGCCCTGGCCTGTGTCGCCGACCACCTGCCCGGCGCCTACCAGCGCGCCCGGGACACCCTGGACCGGCAGATGACCGCCGACGTCCGCCGCCGCCTCGCAGCAGCGCACCGCCGCATCGACACCGGGCGCCTGCCGGAACTCGCCGAGTTCGACACGATCCGAGGACTGGCGGGCTACGGCGCCTACGTTCTTCGTTACGAACTCACCGGTGCCGACGTACACGCTGTCCTCGACTACTGCGTACGTCTTGCCGAACCGATCACCCACGAGGGCGAAGTCATGCCGGGCTGGTGGACGCAGACCGGACCCTCCGGTCGGCCCGACAACCGTTTTCCGGGTGGGCACGCCAACAGCGGCATGGCGCACGGCATCGGCGGCGTGCTCGCGCTGCTTGCCCTCGCCGCCCGGCGCGGCATCACCGTCGGCGGCCACCGCGAAGCCCTCCGTACAATCCTGGCCTGGCTGGACTGCTGGCAGGAGGAGACCGGTCACGGCCATGCCTGGCCGTACTGGGTCACACGAGATGAGCTGCGCATCGGCCGCCTCGCCCCATCCGCGCCACGGCGGCCTTCCTGGTGCTACGGCACCGTCGGCCTCGCCCGCGCCCAGCAACTCGCCGCCCTCGCCCTCGGCGACACCGACCGCCAGGTCGAAGCGGAGAACGCACTCGTGGCCGCCCTCACCGACCCCGCGCAGCTCAAAGTCACCACGGACAACGGCCTGTGCCACGGCTACACCGGCCTCGCCCACGTCGCAGCCCGGACCGCCGACCACGCGCACCCCTCCACCGCCGGTCAACTCCGTGCGGCGATCACGGCACTCCTTGCCGTGGTCTGCCCGCCGGGCACCGATCCAGCAGACGCGGCCATGGCGGTCGTGCGGGACGAGGAAGCGGGGCCCGGGTTCCTCAACGGCGCCGCTGGCATCGCCCTGGCGCTCCTGTCCCCTGCTACCGCCAAGCCGCCCCGATCCGCCTGGGATGCCTGCCTGCTCATCGTCTGACCCACCGACCGAAGGACCTCCGTCATGCCCCCGAACCGTTGGCACCAGCACAACGTCACCTTCGCCGACCGTGCGACCGGCAAGCGTGCCATCACCGAACGCCTCGGCCCCACCCTGCTCGCGGCCGAGGAAGACGGGCAGCTCAACGGCTGGTGGTTCATGAACAAGCAGCCCTGGCCGCTGCGGTACCGCGCTGCCGAGCCGTCCCCACTGGTCGAGTCCTTGTTGAGCGATCTTGTCGACGCCGGCACGGTGTGGTCGTGGGTGCCTGGCATCTACGAGCCGGAGACAACTGCCTTCGGCGGCACGAAGGCCATGGACGCCGCTCACGACCTGTTCCACGAGGACAGTCGTCACTTGCTCACCTACCAGCCCGGCCCCGGGCGGCTGGGCCGCCGGGAGACCGCCGTCCTTCTGATCAGCGCCATGATGCGGCGCGCCAATCTGGACTGGTTCGAGCAGGGAGATGTGTGGACGAAGGCCGCCGCACTCCGACCGGCAACCGAAGTCCTCGCTCCCGAGCGGGCCGCCACCCTGCTTCCGGCGATGCAGAAGCTGATGACAGTAGACGCCCGCAGCCTGTGCCGCCCGAACGGCCCGCTCTCCGGGCACACCGAGTGGGTGACTGCCTTCGAGGGGGCCGGTACGACGCTCGCCTACCTCGCTGCCGACGGCGGGCTCACACGCGGCCTGCGAGCCGTCATCGTCCACCACGTGATCTTCCACGCCAACCGCGCAGGTCTCCCCTCGGACGACCAAAGCGCCCTGTTCAACACCGCACGAGAGGCAGTCATGGGATCGAGTGACAACACCGCGTCGTCCGCCGAGGGCACGCCCGAGACCACTAGCGTCAGGGCGGTGAAAACCGACGCGATCGCCACCCCCGAGGCCGAGGCCGCACGACTCCGCAACGCCTTGGTCGACAAGATCCGCGAATCCGGGTACGCCCACACGCCCGCCGTCGAGACCGCGCTGCGCACCGTGCCCCGCCACCTGTTCGTGCCCGACGCACCCCTCCAAGACGCCTACGCCAACGTGCCGGTCAACATCAAGTACGACACCGACGGCACGTCGATCTCCTGCGCCTCCCAACCCGGAGTCGTCGCCCTCATGCTGGACCAATTGGAGGCCCAGCCCGGCGAACGCATCCTCGAACTCGGCGCCGGCACCGGCTACAACGCCGCGCTGCTCGCCTACCTGGTCGGCGAGACCGGCCACGTCACCACCATCGACGTCGACGACGACCTAGTGGAAGGAGCACGCGCGCACCTGGCCGACGCCGGGTTCACCAACACGGAGGCCCTGACCCGTGACGGGGCCGTCGGCCACGCCGACGGCGCCCCGTATCACCGGATCATCGCTACCGTAGGCGCGCACGGCGTCCCGCACGCCTGGATGCACCAACTCGCTCCCGGTGGACGGCTCGTGGTTCCCCAGCGACTCAAGGGCAGCGTCTCCCGCTCGATCGCCTACGAGCAGCGAGAGGGCCACTGGACCAGCGTCAGCAGCAAGATGAACACCTTCATGCCGCTGCGAAGGGGCATCGCCGACGACGACCGCCGCGTCATCCCGCTCAGCACGGACGGCTCCGTACGGCTCCAGGCCCCCGCCGGGCGGCACATCGACGCCGAGGCACTGGCCGGAGTGCTGGAACAGCCGCGCACCGAGGAGTGGACCGGCATGATGGTCCGCGCCATGGAGAGCCCTGAGTGGATGGAGCTGTTCGTCTCCTGCAGTCTGCCGTCCGGCCTGATCCGCATGCTCTTCCCCAAGAAAGCCAAGAGCACGGTCCTCACCGAAGACCCCTATCCCTCCTCGACTGCCGCCGTCGACAAGGGCGCCGTCACCTACCTTGCCCGCCGTCTCTCGGAGAAGAAGACCGCGGAGGGCGGCAAGCTCTGGGAGTTCGGCGTCATCGGTCATGGCCCCGGCAGTGAGGAGCTGGCCGCGAAGGTCGCGGACGCCATTCGCACCTGGGACCGCGAGTACCGCAGTCGTGAGGCGACATTCGAGATCCAACCCCTCGACGCCCCTGGGATCGAGCAGCGCCCCGGCCTCTTCGCCCTCGACACCCCGCTGAACCGCATCGTCATCGACTGGCGGTGATGCCAGCCCGGATGTGAACGAGGTGGTACCTGTCGGCGTGGCCGGCGGGTACCACCGGTTCGTACCCATTCCATTGCGCCACTGTCGCCGCTGGGGGACACATGGATCCGCACGGCCCGATAGCAAGGCGATTCCCGCTCGTCGCCCGATTCCGGCCCGCCTGCCTGCCGCTGCCCGCCCGTGTGCGGGGCCTGGCTGAACTGGCCGACAAGGCGGGGAAGCAGGACGAACAGGGGTTGGCCTCTGCCGTCTTCAACCAGGCGGCGCTTGCCGCCTCCGATCTCGGCCTTCCCGACGTCGCCCGATCGATGTGCCACCGGCACGCTGCGGCCTACCTGCACGCATGCCCACTGCCCGCCATGAGTGCCATCCGTGGGCTGGAACCGCTCGTCAACCTGGCCCGCTTGCAGATCCGTGCCGGCCGCACCGATGACGGCCGCCAGCGACTCCTGGACCTGTACGCAGCCGTCGGCGCGGGCGACGCCGCTGCCTTCGAGGACATCACCGTCCCGGCCGACCTCACGTGCACAGCCGAGGACCGACGGGACGTACACGCGTGGCTGTGGCGCGTTCTCCTCGCTGACGGCACGCGCACCCTAACCACCACAGGACGCTGGCGCGAGGCCCTGGCCCATATCGAGCAGCACCGGGGCGTGGGCACACGGATGCTCGACGGGCGCCAAGTCGCCGTAGTCGCGGCCCTCACCGTTGGCGACACTTCACGCGCTGAGGAACTGCTCACCAGCACGGCTCCTGGTGAGCCATGGGAGCAAGCTGTCACCGCCTGCCTTACTGTGCTGTGCCGCCGCACGGCAGGACAGTACGTCGATGATTGCCTGGCCGACCTGGTGGACACTTACCTGAGCCACGAAGCGAGTCCGGGGCGGACCGTCTTCGACATCCGCCTCGGACTTACTGCCCTCGATGCGGTCGCGTCCTCCCAGCATCCCCGAGCCCGAAGCCTCGTGGAGGATCTGGTACGACGAACTACGGAAGTGGGCGACGGCTACGCGGCCCGCGAGGTCCTGGCGCACCCTCTGTTCATCGCACTCGCCACGGACCGCCAGGTACAGGATTGCGACGACTTGGTCCGTACCTGTGGTCTCGAAGCGGGGGCTCTCCAGGACGAGCTGTATCGCGACCTGTCAGCCGCTCTCGACTCCAGCGAAGTGGTGATCACCCGCTCGCTGACCGCCGCGACGGCATCGGGCAGTCCGACTCGCTGAGCGCAGCCCGAGTGTCCTGTCGCCAGCCGATTCATCCACCACGCCCCGGCGACGAGCCGGGCGTGGAGTACGAGACCAAGCGCACGGGGCTGTTCTCCGGCTCGTCGAGGAGACCTCGGCCGAGGTCGAGCCGGGTGGCGGGCTTGAGGTCGTCCGCGGCGTCGGAGGTGACGCTGTACTGCGCGGCGCGCAACGACTGGACGGCCTGCTGCCCGCGCCGCGTCAGGTCGCGGTTCGGCTCGGTCAGGGCGTACAGGCGGCTGCCGGGGAGCCGCTCGAAGCCGACCCGCCGTGCGGTGGTGGTCCGGGACCAGCGCACCTGCAATAGCTTCGAAGTTGGTGATCTTTAACCGCTTGGGACTACTGAGAACATCCGGACTCACTCATATTGACGATCCCGTGCCGGGATCTTGGGCATCGGCTGACGGCCGGTGCCCGTTGCCTGGATACTGAGCGGCAGTCGCGCCACAGCGGGGGAGCATGATAGGCAACACGTCGAGCCGGGAAGGCGAGCGCCATGACCGGCTCTGACCGCGTTCGACCCGAGCAATCGCAAGTGGTCGACCCGGTCGTAGCCATCCGTCAGCTCTCGCGCTTTGAGTTGTCGGTGAAGGCGCCGTCGCGCTTCGACACCGCGCTCGTCCTGGTCACCGCAATGGGCACGTACGAGGCGTACTTGCCGCCTTGTCGGCCCACCCGCACCGAGATCGCGGCCAAGCGCTTCACGGCCGTGTACGAGGTGGACATGGGCGTGCACCTCTACTCGGCCGAGCTGACACTGCCCAGTGACAGTGACGCGTTCGAGTTCGCGGCGAAAGCCGACATGTCCTGGCAGGTCCTGGATCCGGCTAGGTTCGTGGCGAGTGGACATCGGGACGTGCCCGCTCTGCTCCTCGGCGAACTCCAGCAGGCGGCCCGGCCGGTGACCCGTCGATTCGCAGTCGGTGACAGCGGGGCCGCCGAGCTCGAGCTGATGAAAATGATCGCCATGTCGGAGGCACTCGGGGTGTCCGTCGGCCTGGGGGGCACCTGCGCACTGAGGCTTCGAGGAGATCCGACCAGACTCGCTCTCTATTCCCGGCGCATGGAACTGCGCGACGGCGCTCATCGCGAGGAGAGGATCGCCCTCTACGAACGGATCCTCAGGCAGGGAGATTTCCATGCGTTCGCCCAGCACATCGTCCAGCACCCGGAAGACGTCCAATTACTGGCAGGCATGCGGGAGGAGGATCCCAGCCTGATCCAGGTGATCGGCCTTCTCCGGCAGCTGAGCGCTCGAGGCCTGCTCGACCGCAGCATCGCGGACACCCTTGTCGACGAGCGCCCCCCGGAAGCGCCCCATCAACGGCGGCCGGCTGCAGGCCCCTCCCGTGCAGGACAGCTCACCTCGTTCGAGCCACGGCGGCTCGTCGCGGAACTGGCCGAACAGGCTCCGCCCGGCCGGGACGTGCCGCTGCAGGTACAGATCGTCCATGGGCACGCCGAGGTGGGAGTCGGGGTGGCGCTGCGCGGGTTCGCCGTCCCCGTCCAGGGGATGCGGCTGTTGGTCACCGTCCATGCGCCGGGACTTCTCGCCCTCGGAGACCTCCAGCAGGAACTCACCGTCGCGGCCGGCCGTGACTCCGACGTCCTGCGGTTCGGTCTGCGCACTGCCGCACCGGGGCTGCACACCGTCACCGTACGTGCCTTCTCCGGCGGGTCGTTCCTCGGTGAGCTGCGGACGCAGATCTCCGTGCAGGCCGACGTGCCTGCCCGAGACCGGCCTCGGATCAGCGCGCCACTGGACTCGCTCGCCTTCGATCCGGGTGAGGTGACCCTGCAGGTCCTCAAGGCGGCGGATGGCAGCTACAGCTTCCAGCTGCTCAGCGAGACCAGTTACGCCCCGGAGTCTTTCCGGATGCTCGCCGGGGACCCAGAGCGCATCACGGAGCACATCTATCAGGAGTTGCGGGACTCCGCCGCCGCAGCCCACACGGCCGACCCGCGGCAGGCACGGGAGCGGCTGCGGAACCTCGGGGTGGCGCTGTGGGAGGACGCCGTGCCCGACGCGGTGCGCCGACAGTTCTGGGAGGAGGCCGATCGGATCCGCTCCTTCACGGTGCTCGGCGCCCACGACGTGGTGCCCTGGGAGTTGCTCTATCCGGTGGACGGCGCGCAGGAGGGCGACGGGTTCCTCGCGGAGTGGCTGCCCATCGTCCGTCGTGTCTTCGGGCAGGCCCGCGTACGCGAACTTCCCCTGCCCAGAGCAGCATTCGTGGTTCCGCCCGGCTCGCCTCCCGAGGCCGACAAGGAGATTGCCGCGCTCCGGGCGAAGTTCGGACCGGCCGTCGCCGACGGCGGCACGCTCACCCGGCGCAGCCAGATTAAGGAGCTCATCGACGGGGGACTGGCCGGCGTCCTGCACTTCGCCTGTCACAACACCTTCACGGCGACGGGCTCCCGGGTCGCCATGGAGGACGGCGGGTTCGACCCCCTCGACCTGGCTTACGCCCGCGGCTCCCAGGCGCTACGCGCCACGCGGCCACTGGTGTTCTTCAACGCCTGCCGCAGCGCCGGTGAGATCAGTTGGTACTCCAGCACGCTTGGTTGGGCGCCGCAATTCCTCAGAGCGGGCGCGGGGGCGTTCGTAGGCACCTTGTGGCCCGTGCGCTCGGACTCCGCTCTGACCTTCGCAGATGCCTTCTACGACCACCTCGTGGGCGGGGGACTCCCGCTCGGCGAGGCCTCGATGAGGGCCCGCCGGGCCATCCGCGACCACGGGGGCGACCCCACATGGCTGGCCTACGCGGTGTATGGCAGTCCAGCCGCTCGTGTGGTCGCCGCATAGCAGTCGACTCCCCCGACCACGCCACGAGGAGAGGACATGAACGAGCCGGTCTTCGTCATCCACGGCGTAGGCAACCGCGATCCGCATGCCTTCGCCGCCACCGTCAGCGCGCTCGAAACCACGGCCGGACTACGCCTGCATCCCATCTACTGGGGTGATCTGGGCGCCGACGACGCTTTCGTCGAACTGTCTCTGCCTCAGCTGCGGCGCTCCGGACTACGAGACGAGGACCCGTCCGACCCCGAAGCGGTCGACCTGCTGACCGCTCTGATGAACGGCATGCCGGCCTCCTGGACAGGTGGCCTGCCGCAGCCCGTAAGCGCAGCGGTGAAGGCCGGACTGGGCACGGATTCGGCGTCCGGCCTACGCACCGGCCCCGGCGACCCGGATGTCGAGCGACTTGTCCTGGAGGTGCTCGCCGAGGACTGGCCGAGCACGCGCTGGCTGTCCCGTACCGACGACGCCATTCTCTTGCGGGAGACTGGTACGGCCATTGCCGACGCCGTCCAGGGCGAGGCGGAAACCGGTGCGGCAGGCCTGCGTAGCACCGTGGCCGACGAGGATGGGCTGCGCGCGCTGATCCGTCGTCGGCTGGCGCAGCTGGACCGGATCGCGGGCGCTGCGATGCAGACTGTCGCCGGACGGGTCAACAGTGGCTTGCGCACCCGCTTCGGTCCGGCGACCACCCGCTTCCTGGGCGATGTGCTGGTCTACCAGCGCCACCGTGCCACCATCCAGGCCCGGGTACGCGAGCACATCGCGGCCGTCCACCCGCAGTTGGGCCAGGATGCCGATCGGCCCGTGCGGATCGTCGCGCACAGCCTTGGCGGCGTCATTGCCGTCGACATGGCCACCGCCGACACTCCGCTGTGGACCTCGTCCCTGTTGACGTTCGGTTCGCAGGCCGCCTACTTCCATCTGTGTGACCCTCGCGGGGGGCAGCTCCCGACATACTCCGACGCCGCTCCGGCCACCCTGCCTCCGTCGCTCGCCCGATGGACCAACCTGTGGCAGCCCTTGGACATGCTGGCGTTCGCAGCCTCTCGCGTCTTTCGCCTGGCCGACGGCTCGTCTCCGTCCGACGTCCCGCTGCCGCACACGGCGCGCGCTGGGCTCTGGACCCACTCGGTCTACTGGGACTGCCCCGAGCTCCCGATATTGATCCGCAAGCTCATGGACTCGGATTGCTCTGGCTAATAGGAGATATGGCCGGGAACGCCGTTGGCCGAGATCGTGTTGATACGGGGCGCGGCACCCACTCTTCCTCCGGACCGGCGGGGATGATCAAGGAAGGGGATCTCGGACATCCGGGCGTCCGAGTCAAACAACTCGCGCTCACGCGGATGGAGGAGATGTTGAGTAGTGAACGATCGGCCCGCGACCTTCCACAGACCGCGCCCCTTGGTGAGCGCGGATACGGCCTGGGTCTCGACGCTGGTGAGCCCCAACAGGGAAGCAGCCGAGGCGAGTTGGTCGGCTTCCTGGGCGGTAGATGATCCGGGTGGAACAGTCGGTGAGCAGGCCCTCGGCAAGGGCGCGGCCCCGGGAGCCGGCATCGCCTGCGGCCAGCAGGTCGCTGAGGCGGTGGATGACCATCAGGTCCGAGAGGCGGTTCACCCCCGCCTTCGCGGGGAGCACGCGACGAAGAAGCCGATCACGAGGTAGACCAGCGGTTCACCCCCGCCTTCGCGGGGAGCGCGCCTGCGGCATGTCGGTGCCCACCCGGCGGATCGGTTCACCCCCGCCTTCGCGGGGAGCGCGCCGACGAGGAGAGCAAGCGCAACGCCACCCACGGTTCACCCCCGCCTTCGCGGGGAGCGCTGGATCGGCCGGCAGCACGGCAAGGCAGCCGGTTCACCCCCGCCTTCGCGGGGAGCGCTGCTGGAGCTTTTTGAACTCCGGCGACATCGCCGGTTCACCCCCGCCTTCGCGGGGAGCGCGCCTGCTGCACAGCGGCGTTGAACTGCTCGGGCGGTTCACCCCCGCCTTCGCGGGGAGCGCACTTTGGAGACATTGCGGGTTAGGTCCAGGAGTTGTACCTGTCTCATTTCATCCGAACAGCGCCGAACTGGTCTCTTCGGCGCTGGTAGCTTCCCTCTCTCGTCGTCGTAGAGGGGCGCTCGTGCACTACTTCTTCGTCTCGCCCAGCAAGGTCCGGCAATTCCCACCTCAGATTCCCGGCGTGGATCTGGATGCTGCGGCCCTGGTGACGCGGCCGGGCGCGCTGCCGGAGGGGACGCCGTTCTTCGTCGGGGACGACATGCGGCCGCGTGAGCCGATCACGTCGTACTTCTTCGATCTGGCCAAGTACGTAGGAGCGGGGAGCCTGGAGGACTACGCCTACGACGTGATGGCGCTCGAGGACTTCCTCGGCACGGTCCTCGATCCGCCTGCAGATCTGCTGTCGGCGACCGAGGACGATCTGGTGGCCTACCGCCGCTACCGCACAGCATTGCAGCCTTCGCCGGTGAAGCCGGCGACGTGGCGGCGCAACCGGGTCTCGATCGACGGGTTCTACGACTGGGCGGTGGACACCGGCCTGATGGAGGCGCGGCCCTACCGGGTGCGGCGCGACGGACGCGATGCGCTGTCCGGAGGGCCGGTACAGGATCTGGACGTGCGCCACCTGACCCGCCAGCAGTGGGTTCTGCTGCACCGTGTGGGGCTGGGCGGCGATCTGCCCGATGGCAGTCCGGACCTGTCGTTTCGGGGCGGGGACCGGCTGCGCAACATGGCCGCCGGCGAGCTCGCGGTCACCAGCGGGATGAGGCTGAGGGAGTTCAGCTGCCTGCTGGACATCGAGGTGGCCGCCCCGCGCCCGGACCGGGAGCCCGCCACGGTCGAGCTGCAGGCGATCGCGAAATACGGGTTCGCCCGCCAGACGGTCGCTCAGCATCCGGTGCTGCGATCGCTGGATTTGTACCGGCGCACCGAGCGGGCCGCCGTGGTGGCCCGCAGTGGGCGAGCCTTGTGGACAAGGCGGGCGGAGCTGTTCATCGTCGATTCGGTGGATACAGCTCGGATGCGGCTGTCCGGGTATCTCCATGGCAGGCGGCGGTCGTTCGCGGTGCCGGCGATGTCGGCGGCGCTGCGCCGGATCACGGTGATCGAGGGCGAGCGGGGCCTGGAGCCGATGGCGCTGTTCGTCGGCCGGGGCGGCCGGATGATCGGCAAGTCACGGTGGGAGCAGATCTTCACCGCCGCTTCCGACCGTGCCCGTCGGCGGTCGGCGGAGTTCGGCGACGTGGTGATGCCGCGACAGGTACGGATCCATGATCTGCGGCACACCTTCGCGGTCTACATGCTCAAAATCCTCACGCTGCAGCTGGTGCGGGCCGAGACGGAGCGACTGGCCAGGGGCGGGCCGCAGGCCTACCTCTTCGAGCACATCGCGCGGGTCCGTTGCTGGTTCTGCAGCGCCTGTTGGGTCACCGTGATCCACGCTCGACCATGAAGTACCTGCGCTATCAGGAGGACCTGAGCGCGATCGTGGCCCAAGCTGCGGAGGAGTGGACGCGGGCGGACCGCACGTTCGCCGACTACGCACTGCTGCTGGCCGGACGCGGGGGCTTGTGATGCCGCGGCGAGGACAGCGCACCGCGCATCCGGCGGCCATAGCCCGCACGGTGCGGCCGGCCGAGACGTCCCGGATCGGGGTCCGCCGACTCATGGTGGAGCGCCGGGGCGCAGAGCGGACGTGGCACATCGACCCGGCAGTTTTCGCGTGTTCACTGCTGGCGGCCCAGCTGGCCGACGAGTGGGTCCTTTACGCCGAGGCGACCGGAATCAGGGATCCGGGCAAGCAGGCCACCGCCGTGCGGCGGTTCGCTGCGTTCACCGACGCCTGGGCTGCTCGGCGCGGTGTCGATGCGGGGCTGGTGCGGCTGGACGGCGGTCTGGTGGAGCTGACCGAGGTGCTCTTCGACTGGGAGCACGCGCTGCAGGCCCAGTTCCCGCCCCCGTCCAAGGCTCCCTACAGTGCGGTGGGCTGGATCCTGGCGCTGATCGCGCAGCGTGCGGCGCGCGATGCGCGGGTGCCGGAGACGTTGCGGTTCTCGGAGTGCTGGACGAGTCGTTCGTAGTCCCGCGCGTGCCCTGGGAGCGTGCATCAATGCAGGCGAGAGTGCGTTCGACGACCGAGCGGCGGGGCAGGGCGACGAATCCGGTGGTGCCCCCGCCCCACGGTAGACCCGAGCAGGGTGCCCAGATTCGGGCGCACCGCGCTGCACCAACTCCGCACCATCTATGGCGGACAGTCACGGTCAACGGCGGTACCGAGGCGCCGCCATGAGCCGGGCAGAGCCTGCTCAGATGCAGGCCACGGCCGTTCTCGTGGATGCTGCTCAGGAATTCCCGAGCTCATGGCCTGGAAGCCATCGTCACGGACTGCTCTAGAGCTCCGCATCCCAGCGCGCTCGTAGTGACGCCCCACCAGCGAGGCTGTCGTCGAGGAACCCAGATAACTCGTGCAGGGCATCCAAGACACGTTGAAGGTTGGGGCGACGCTCGCCGTTGGCGATAGCAATGTGGAACCAGACGAGGGGGTCGGCCCACACTCTCCGATCTGGTTGTGAAAGGAGGTCGCAGAACTCTCTGTAGCTCCTGAGTCGTCCTTCGGGTTCGAGGATGACGTCGGTGCCGATGCTGGACTGTGTCGCGTAGTAGACGTCACAGCCGGCGAAAGCTACATGGACCTTCAGTATCAGGGCGGCCAGTCTTGTGTCGTCGTCCTTGCCCGGCAGGCGCAGGAACGGTATGTCGTGACGGGTGCGAGTCATCTGAGCGAACAGGCAGGCAGTCATCCAGACGCTGGATACCAGCGCAACGCCCGTTCCAGCGAACCAAGCGGCGCTTCTGCCGTCGATCTCCTGCGGTTCGTTGAGGACCTGAGCAGGTCTGTAGAAGCCGTGCCGGTCGACCAAAGTGGCATAGAGGGAGAGCCGGTGGTGTGCTTCCGCCGTGTGCCATCTGAGGGGGTTGAGGTACGACATGTTGTGGGTCTCACCTTGAGTGCGCTTGCTATCCCGCCGTTGCTGTTCGCCAGTCAGCCACACGAGACCCATGGAGATGGCGCCTGAGGTTAACGCCGAGACCAGCGTTACCGAGAGGGTGTCCACGCAGCTGTCTCCTTCGCGCAGCGGCAGAACCAGGCTTGTCCTGACAAGACCTGCTGGGCCGGACGCCCGGCTGTAGCTGCGCCATCACGCTCCCCGTGCCTGTGAGGGCGGCATGCCGTGTGCCGTAGCGTACGGGAGGGCATGGCGTGATGAGACGCCTATCCAGATGCCGGAAGTACCAGCCCACAGTCAGAGCGCGACCAGACTCTCACCGCGAACGCCCAAACGGTTGTCGGCGACGGCTGGAAAAGCGTCGCCGACAAACGGTCGCTGCAGCGATGGCAGGCACGCACGGATGCATACCCGGCCTGAGGCACAGCAGCACTGCACCACAAGCGCACCAGATCCAGCGGGAAGCACCGAGGAATCACGGCGAAAGCCACCGCGCCCGACGAGGCGTCCGCCCAGCCATGCACCCCGGTCAGAACCCCAACTATCCGCAAATGACGATAGCTTCCCAAGCTCAGAGCGCGGGTTCGATTCCCGTCACCCGCTCCAGCAGAAGGCCCCAGGCGAGCAGTCCGGCCGGGTTCTCGATGACGCCGCCCACCGTACGCACCTGGGCCAGGCGCGGACACACACCTGTCATCCGGGTGCGGGGACGCTCCCAGCGCCGTTTCTCTGGCCTGCTACAAGCAGGATCAACGCTCACGCCTGATCTATCGGCCCAAGCGGCACGCCGATCACAAGCGGGGCGGCAGACGCAGCTTCGCCTGGACCGATTACCGCGACCTGCTGACCGCCGCCCACCAACAACTCGGCGCGGCCGATCGTACTCATATGGGACGACTTGAACGTGCACAAAGACGCCCGGCTGCGGGAGTTCATCGACACCCACGACTGGATCACCTGCTACTTCCTGCCGGCCTACGCACCGGACCTCAACCCTGTCGAGGGCATCTGGTCGCTGCTGCGACGCAGCAGCCAGGCCAACACCGCTTTCACCGACCCTGACCACCTGATGCGCGTTCTTCGGCAAGGCCTCCGCGAGATCCAGTACCGCAGCAACCTCGTCGATGGATGCCTCGCTGAAACCGGCCTCACCTTGACGACATCACGCCAGCAAGTTCAGTAACGTCAACGTCTGCGCCGCCAGCATCTGCCTCTGACACCAAACGCACCCACAGATAGCCCGCCCGGGATACTCCCACGGAGCGGGCTGTCCCGCGCCGAGGGCAGCGCGATCCCAGTCAAGGCCCAAACCGGGTGCTGTGCCCACATCGATCCGGGTCCGTCGTCGGCGCCGTGACCGACGACGGACCGGCGCGTATCTCGTCAGGAATTGACGCAGACGTTGCCTGCTGACGGGTTGAGCATGCCGATGATGTTGAGGGAGTTACCGCACACGTTGACCGGGGCATGGACCGGCACCTGAACGACATTGCCCGAGAGCACTCCCGGCGAGTTCACCGCCACGCCCTGGGCCCATGAGTCGGCCGACGCGCTGTCGGTTGATTCCCCATTGACGCAGACGTTGCCTGCCGACGGGTTGAGCATGCCGATGATGTTGAGGGAGTTACCGCACACGTTGACCGGGGCATGGACCGGCACCTGAACGACATTGCCCGACAGTACTCCCGGGGAGTTCGCTGCCACGCCTTCGGCGCCAGTGTCGGCCGACGCGCACGAGGCACCGCCGATCACTGCCACCCCGACGGCCAGCGCCACCCCTGCGCTTTTGATGAGACGGAACATCGCTACCTCCACAGTGTCTGATCCGCCGACCGCGGCTCCCACGCTCGGCTACAGCCCGCAGCTGGGCCGTCACCACTATTTCGGCACGACAACAAAAGATGATTGCACCAGAAACCGGAATTCCCCTGATCGGACCATCGATGGGATGCCGTGCGCAAAGCTGTGTTGCGACAACCACTAGAACCCAAGTGGGGCTCAGGGGCCCTTGGTAATAGCGATCACGACCGCGTCATCGCCCAGATTTCCGCCGGCGTGTCGGAGCAGGTCGTCGTGGAGGTGCCGTACAAGGGAGTCTGGGTCGATGGCGTTGCAGGAGGCCAAGCGCTCGGCCAGTGGGTAGAAGGTGCCGTTGTGGTCGCGGGCTTCGATGACGCCGTCGGTGTAGAGCAGCAGTAGGTCGCCGGGCTCGAACGTGAACGTTTCCGCCTTGTAGTCGCTCTCCGATGGGGCGGTGAGGCCCAGCGGGGGTGCGGGCTCGTCGGCTTCCGGGGACCGGACCTTGCCGTCGCGTAGCAGCAGCGGTGCAGGGTGCCCGCAGTTCACCATGTCGATGAAGGGGGCGTCGTCGTGAATGTCCAGCACCAGCGCGGTCACGAATGATTCCTCGGCGTTCGGATCGCCGTTGGCGAGGTGGGTCTTGTGCCAGTACACGGCGTTGCCCAGGTGTGCCGCGATGCCAGCGAGCGAAAGTTTCCGATAGGCCGAGCCTTGGAAGGCCCCGAGCAGTGAGGCGGCCTGATCGATGGCGGGCAGGCCCCTGCCGCGGACGTCGCCGATGATCAGTCGGGTCGCGCCGGGGGAGGGCGCCGCCGCGTACAGGTCACCGCCGATCTGGGCCTCGGCCTCGGCGGCGATGTACGTGGACTCGATCCGGAGTGGTCCGGTCCGGCGGGGTAGCGGCCGCACCAGAACCCGCTGTGCGACGGCGGCCACGGCACGTACCTCTTCCAGCTTCCGCTCACGCCGGTCGCGCACATAGCGGAAGACCGTTACCAGTATGGAGATCACCAATAGGGCGGCGATCTGGGCCAGGTGGTTCGCTGTCGTCAGGCCGCCATGCAGCTGGCCGATGAGGGCCTGGGCCACCACGGCGAGGGCTCCGATGGCGCCGGTGAGAGCGGGGCCGGCGAACGAAGCGGTGATCGCGGGCGCCGCGACCAGGAAGGGGCCCAGGTGCACGGTCGTCGGGATGCTGATGTCGATCACCGTGACCGCCGCGATGATCGCGAGGGGAATGGCGACCAGCCCGGTGCTCGGCTGCCAATATCGGGGGAGGCGGGGAAGACCCTTCCGGACGCGCATATCTCCTGCTTACACCCCCGACGCTCGCCGTGCTCCCGGCGGCGATCGGGCGGTGCGGCTCGTTGGTGGATGCCTTGCCCAAGGTGTCACCAGTGTTCGGTCGACTGGACGTGCTGACCGCGAAACGACCCCATACGAGACAGGCGGCGATGGAGCGGTGCTGCGGCATGTGGGCGGGACAGCACATGCCCCGGTGGGGTGTGAGCTTCCGGGGCGCGGTCGGCAGGCGTGGTCAGACGGCTGCTGTGACCTTCTTCGGCTCAGCGGTGTTCTCGGTGTCGGAGAGCGCGGCTAGTGCTCTGACCGCACAGGTACCTAATGGGGCTTGAAGGGGCAGCATCGAGCTCTGTGGCCAGCCTGGGTCTGAGCCCTATATCTAGACCGGGTCGATGCCGCCCCCTGGCTGGCACAGGGCCGCCGCGAGCAACACAGCTCTTACGCAGACCGAGGACCATACGGCCCGCTGGGGTTGCGAACGGCTAGTGGAATGTCGTGCCTTGAGCTAGGGAGCACGCGCACCCCGCACAGGCTCTGGCCTGCACAAATACAGTACGAGGAGACCATGATGGAGCTTGTAGCCTTACCGGTCCCTGTCTTCTGCGGGGTGGACTGGGCGGAGGACCACCACGACATCGCGCTGGTCGATGCTGCCGGGCGGCAGCTCGCCAAGCAGCGGATCACTGACGACGCGACCGGATTCGCGCAACTCACTGCCCTGCTCGGCGAGCACGGCGACACTGAGGAGAACCCGGTTCCGGTCGCCATCGAGACCTCCCGCGGGCTGCTGGTCGCCTGCCTGCGGGCGACCGGACGCCCAGTCTTCGCCATCACCCCGCTGGCCGTGGCCCGCTACCGCGACCGCCACTCCGTCGCGCGGAAGAAGTCCGACGCGATCGATGCCGCCGCTCTGGCGAACATCCTCCGCACCGATATGGCCGCCCACCGGCAACTTCCCGCAGACTCCAAGCTGGCCCAGGCGATCGCCGTGCTCGCGCGGGCTCAGCACGACGCGGTCTGGGACCGCACCCAGGCACACAACAAACTCCGCTCCCAGCTGCGGAAGTTCTACCCCGCCATCCTGGCCGCCTTCGCCGAGCACCGCAGCGGGCTGAGCTCGCGCGAGCCCGCACCATCCTGGCGGCGGCCCCGACGCCGACCGCGGCCGCCAAGCTCACGCGCCGCCAGCTGCTTGCTCTGCTCAATCGCGCCGGCCGCCTCCCCGGCATCGATGCCGAGACGGACCGGCTCTATGAGGTCTTCCGCCGCGAGTACCTGCACCAACTGCGCCAGGTGGAGGAGGCGTACGGGCGGCAGTCTGCCGCCCTGCTGAGGCAGCTCGACACCGCCTGCGACAACGCCGAACAGCTCGAAGCGGCAAGCGCGGAAGCCTTTGAACAGCACCCGGACGCGTCAATCATCACCAGCTTTCCGGGCCTCGGCCCTTTAACCGGAGCCCGAGTGCTCGCCGAGATCGGTGATGACCGCAGCCGGTTCGCACACGCTGGCGCGATGAAGGCCTACGCCGGCAGTGCGCCCGTCACCCGCGCCAGCGGTAAGAGTCACGTGGTGACCAGCCGCAGAGTCAAGAACCAGCGGCTGGCTGCCGTCGGCTTCAGCTGGGCGTTCGCATCTTTGCAAGCGTCCTCGGGCGCCCGCGCCCACTACGACCGCCGACGGGCCGCTGGCGACCGCCACACCGGCTCAGCGCAACACCTCACGAAGGCGGAGATCGCACGGCGGCTCCCATCGCCGAGGTAAGCCCAAGGGGGGCCATCGGCCTTGGTGCGTCGTCATGCGCCGACGAGGACGTGGAACGTAGAGAGCGGGATCAGTGGAACAATTGCGAGGGTGACGGCAAGTACCAGTGACATCGAGAAGGCGGCCGGTGTGCTGCGCGCTGGAGGGCTAGTGGCCCTCCCGACCGAAACCGTCTACGGTCTGGGCGCTAACGCCGAAGACCCTGCCGCGGTCGCGCGCATCTTCCAGGTCAAGGGGCGGCCGCCCTCTCACCCGCTGATCGTTCACATTGGCGGCGCGCAGCACCTGGGCGATTGGGTCGAGGACGTGCCCCCAACGGCACGACTGCTGGCTGAACGGTTCTGGCCGGGGCCACTGACGCTGGTGTTGCGGCGCGGTCGCCGTGTGCCCCTTGAGGCGACGGGTGGTTTGGAGACGGTGGCCGTGCGCGTGCCTGACCACCCGGTCGCGCTCGCCCTGCTGTCGGCCTTCGGCGGCGGCGTCACGGCCCCGTCCGCCAACCGTTTCGGCGCGGTCAGCCCCACGACGGCGGACCACGTCCGTGCGGAGCTCGGCGAGGCGGTCGACTTCGTGCTGGACGGCGGGTCTTGCGAGGTCGGCGTCGAGTCGACGATCGTCGACGTCACCGGCGGTGTGCCGAGCGTCCTCCGGCCCGGCGGAGTGACACGCGAGGACCTCGAAGCGGTGCTGGGGTGCCCGATCGCGGTCCCTTCGACCAGCCGCGTTCGGGTGCCGGGCCAGCACCCGTCCCACTACGCGCCGCGGGCGCGTGTCGTCCTCGTCGAGCCCGAGAAGGTCGTGGCCGAAGCGGAGCACGCGCAGGAACTGGGGCACCAGGTGGGTGTCTTCCTTCCGCCCACTGCCGCCGCCCTGTTGAAGGCGCACGCGGTGGTGGCCCTCCCCACGTCCATGGCCGCCTATGCGCGCGGGCTGTACGGGTTCCTGCGCGAGCTCGACGAGCACGGGTGCGACCTCATCATCGCCTCGCTGCCGGTGGAGGAGGGGCTGGGACTGGCGATCGCCAACCGGCTCCGCCGTGCCGCAGGGCCCCGGCCCTCCGCCGCCCCCGACCTCCAGGAACGCTGAACGGCCATCCGGCGGTAGGTTTCAGCGTGCGGGGGCAGCAGCCCTGGTCAGGCCGTGCGAGGCGACCAGCTGCGCACTGCCGTCGGCCAGCCGGTAGGACAGGCCCGCCACGGCAAGGCGGTCGGCGGCCACCCGCTCGGCCAGGACGCGGGAGCGGTCCAGCAGCAGGTCGACGGTGTGCCGGATGTGCTCGTCAAGGATCTCTTCGGGCAGATAGCGTCCGGCAGCACGGGCCGCCAGCACGCTCGGGGTCACCCGCTCGACGACGTCCCGAACGAAACCGGCGGGCGCCTTGCCGCCGTCGACGGCGGCGAGAGCAGCCCCGATGGCCCCACAGGAGTCGTGGCCCAGGATCACGACCAGCGGGCAGTCCAGCACACTCACCCCGTACTCGATGCTGCCCAGCACCTCCGCACCAGCCACGTGCCCGGCGGTGCGGACCACGAACAGGTCGCCCAGGCCCCGGTCGAAGATGATCTCTGCGGCGAGCCGGGAGTCGGAGCACCCGAACAGCACCGCGAAGGGGCTCTGGGCCGGTGCGGTCTCGGTGCGGCGTGCGGCGTCCTGGTTGGGGTGCTCGGGCGAGCTGGCCACGAACCGCTGGTTGCCGGCCAGCAGCATCTCGAACGCATCATCGGGAGTTGGTGTCAAGGTCTCGGCCATGGCAGCAGGCTACGACCGGCCGCGCGCAAGCGCGCGGCCGGGGCCACCGACGCCAGCCGGCGCCGTGGTGAGGGGGGACCCACCCGCGGACCGGGAGTCCTTTGTCGAGATCACCCTGCCTTAGCGTTTGTAGCACTCAGGGCTCGTTCAGGTCACTCTGCCGGACGATCCTCCCCGCGACTCGGGCTGTATCAGAGCCCGCACGGCAACCGTGCTGTGCCCGGGGTCCATCCTCCTGCGGAGCACGGCCGCGTCCCTCAATTTCCTGGTCGGGGGACGCACAATCAAGCATGAACAAGGAAAAGACACCGTGGAGCGCGACCGATCTTCCTGGACTGCAGGTTCACCGAAACCCGCACGGTATCGTCGCCATGCAGCTGCTCGGCTGGGCGGACCTGCTGCCGCTTTCCGTGATCCACGTGATCGAACAGCCACCAGCGCGTGTTGCAGAAGTGTGCAAGGTGACGCACCCAGGTACTCCTCAATCAGACCGCCTCGTTAGCAGCCCTTGAAAACCACTGCCGGCCCGGTAGACCCCGTTGTTCACGTCCTTGTAGACCGCCTCGTTCATCGCATCGATCTCCGACCGCAATGCCGACGGATACAAGGCCGGAGCACCTCGTCACGGTGATACTCGGCCCTCTCCAGCGCCATGTTGGCAACGGGCGCCGATCGGGTGCCCTGCTCAGACGATCGGCTCGTGGATGGCCAGCAATGTCCCATCGCTGTCACGGAACCAGGCGCCGCGCCCATCTCCTGTGCAGTCAGGACGAGTTCGGTGTGCTTGGCTTGGTGGGGGCTGCGGCCCGGCCGGCGATGCGGTGACTCACGCACACGGTCTCCACTGTCATCTACACCACTCTCGGGGCAGTCGAACCGGCTCGCGCCAGTCACTACGCTTTCATTCACTGCCGGCCCGCAGCGGCCGCACCGAGAGGATCCCCGTGTCTGAGCGCGCCCGCTCCTGGCCACACCTGCTCGCAGCCCTCCTGCGCGGGCAGAATCTCACCGCGGACGACACCCGGTGGGCGATGCGGCAGGTCATGGACGACTCCGCCGACTCCGCTCAGCTCGCCGGATTCCTGGTTGCCCTGCGCGCCAAGGGAGAGAACACCGCAGAACTCCACGGCATGCTCGGCGCCCTTATGGAACGGGTCGTGCCCCTTCCAGTCGACGGCGCAGACGTTGTCGACATCGTGGGCGCACCGGCGGGGACGGCGCCCACACGGTGAACGTGAGCACCATGGCGGCGATCGTCGTCGCTGCCACAGGCGCCCCGGTGGTCAAGAACGGCGGCCGTTCGGTGTCCAGTAAGGCCGGCTCCGCCGATGTCCTTGAAGCCCTGGGCCTGCCGCTCGACCTCACTGCCGACGACATCGCCCGGTGCCTGCGCGAAGTCGGCATCGGCTTCACCTTCGCCCCGCGTTTCCACCACGGGCTGCGCCACGCCGGCCCGGTACGTAAGGCGCTCGGCGTCCCCACCGCCATCAACTACGTGGCGCCGCTGACCAACCCCGCCAGCCCCCGCGCTGCCCTCGTCGGCTGCTCCAACACCGCCCTCGCCCCGGTCCTGGCGGGAGTGCTCGCAGAACGGGGCACCAGCGCCCTGGTCGTACGCGGAGAAGACGGCCTCGACGAAATCACCACCGCGGCACCCACCAGCATCTGGATCGCTGACAGCGGCGGCGTCCGGCAAGAGACGCTGGACGCCGCCGATTTCGGGCTCGCCCGCAGCACACCCGATGCGCTCCGCGGCGGTGACGCCACCTACAACGCCTTGGTCGTCCACCGGGTCCTGGGCGGTGAGCTGGGTGCCGCCCGTGGCGCCGTCCTCGCCAACGCCGCCGGGGCCCTCGCTGCGCACCGCAGACTCGACGGAGGCCTCCATGACGCCTTCGCGACTGGTTTGAAGGAAGCGCGCCACGCGATCGACAGCGGCGCCGCCGCCGCCACACTCAAGAACTGGCTGAAGCTCGCGGCGTCCCTGACCAGCCAGAAGCGCTGACAGAACTGAATTGCCTGCGGGGCTGTGGGCTCGGGGTGGTGTTCGACTAGCGCCCGATAACGCTCCGGCGGCGGGCGTCACCCCGGGCGCGCCTATCTCCATAACCGCAGGGAACAGCAGAGTGTCACGGACGGCATCTACAGCGCGGCCCAGCAGGCCGATGAGCGGGTGGAGGCGGCCGGGCACAGGCACGCCGAGACGGACTCCCAGGGGTCAGGGCCGATTGTCACGGGCCATGGGCGCCGTACCCCTTCGCCATGCCCGTTGCTGGATCTCCCGACGCGTCAGAAGGCGCAAGCCCATGACTGAAGCCGACCGGCCATCCGTGCTGGAGCCCCTGCCGAACCGACAGGTCGCACTCATCGACCTACTGGCCCGCCTACTCAGCGGCGGAGTCGTCGTCACCGGCGATTGCCCGCGACGTCCTCCTGGGTATGGCCACCTGCCTCTACGGCGTGTGCGACGCCTGCCTCGGACGCTGTCAGCTCGCCCGAGCCGACCACCTCCCGGCCGTCACCATTTCCCCGAGTCGGCGGATTCGGACAGAAACGGTCATCGGACTCATCTCCTCTTTCGGATCGGCCGCCCGCGTTGCGGTGTTCTCCCGCATTCAGCCCGGGAACTCGGGTCCCGGACGGCTGTCCGCAGGAGGGCTTGTGGAAGCCGACAACCTCGGCGACCCTCCTTCTTGTCACTAGCAGTGCCCGTCCTGGTGGCCAGCCGGTGGCCGGACGCCTGGCCGAGCCAGGCGAGAAGAGAAGCGGGCCCAGGGATAGGCTCACGCTTGCCTTGGAAGCCACCGCTGAACATGGGACAACCCAGGGACTTTTCAGGGACTTTCAGGACTGTGCCAGGGAGGTTGCAGGGACTTTCCGCTGTGCAAGCAGGGAAGGTCCTGACAGCGCTGAAAGAGACGAAGGCGCTGGTCAGGGCCCATCTCCTCAGCACTCGATGACGTTGACCGCGAGGCCGCCGCGCGAGGTCTCCTTGTACTTCACCTTCATGTCGGCGCCGGTCTCGCGCATGGTCTTGATGACCTTGTCGAGAGAGACCACATGGGTGCCGTCGCCGCGCAGCGCCATCCGCGCCGCATTGATCGCCTTGACCGAGGCGATCGCGTTCCTCTCTATGCAGGGGATCTGGACCAGGCCTCCGACCGGGTCGCAGGTCAGTCCGAGGTTGTGCTCCATGCCGATCTCTGCCGCGTTCTCGACCTGTTCCGGTGTGCCGCCGAGCGCCTCGGCAAGGCCGGCGGCCGCCATGGAGCACGCCGATCCGACCTCGCCCTGGCAGCCCACCTCCGCGCCGGAGATCGAGGCGTTCTCCTTGAACAGCTCTCCCACCGCTCCGGCGGCCAGCAGAAAGCGGACGACTCCGTCCTCGTCGGCCCCGGGGACGAAGCGGGTGTAGTAGTGGAGCACCGCAGGCACGATCCCGGCGGCGCCGTTGGTGGGCGCTGTCACGATGCGGCCGCCCGAGGCGTTCTCCTCGTTCACGGCCAAGGCGTAGAGATTGACCCAGTCCATGACCTTCAGCGGGTCCCCGGGCCGGGTGTCCCCGGCGAGCCTGCGCAGCAGGTTGGGGGCGCGGCGTGGCACTTTCAGCCGCCCGGGCAGGGTGATCTCGGTCCGTGAGCAGCCGCGGTCGACGCACTCCCGCATGACGGTCCAGATCCGCAGCAGGCCGGCTCGCACCTCGCTCTCGCTCCGCCAGGACAGTTCGTTGGCGAGCATGACTCCGCTCAGGGGCAGGCCGGACTCGTAGGCGCGCAGCAGCAGTTCGGACGCGGAGTGGAAGGGGAGGCGTACGGGTGTGTCGTCGGGCTTGATCCGGTCGGCTCCGGTGGCGGACTCGTCGACGACGAAGCCGCCGCCCACCGAGTAGTACGTACGTGTCCGCAGCTCGCCGCCGTCGTGGTCCAGAGCCTGGAACCGCATGCCGTTCGGGTGGAACGGCAGGGTGCGCCTGCGGTGCAGCACCAAGTGCTCGCGCTCGCGGAAGTCCACGTCCTTGACGCCCAGGAGTCGCAGCCGGCCCGTCTCGCGGATCCGGCGCACCCGGTCGTCCACGGTGTGGGTGTCCACGGTTTCGGGTTCCTCGCCCTCCAGGCCCAGGAGTACCGCCTTGTCACTGCCGTGACCGTGGCCGGTGGCGCCGAGGGACCCGAAGAGCTCTGCCCGCACCGAGACGGCGCGGGCCAGCAGGCTGTCCTCGTTCAGTGCGGTGACGAAGAGGCGGGCTGCTTTCATCGGCCCCACGGTGTGCGAGCTGGAGGGCCCGATACCCACTTTGAACAGGTCGAAGACGCTGATCGCCACGTCGTTCCCTCCGGGTCGGGAGTTGTGTACTGCGCACAGCGTTGCGTAAAAAGAAACATGGAACAAGGGGTCGGCCTGTCCGGGGGATGCCTTGACACGGGCTTTGGGGGACTTCAAACTGGCGTTGCGCTAACCGCAATCCGTTCCGCTATATGCACCCGAGCGCCCGAGGTGTCATGATGATTCCCGCGTGCCGTCTCGCGGATCTGCCGCGAGGTGAGGCCCACCGGCTCGACATCGATCCGCCCGTCTCGGTGTTCCATACCGATGACGGCGAGGTCTTCGCCATTGACGACACTTGCACCCACCAGGACGCGTCGCTCGCCGACGGCTGGCTGGAGGGGTGCGAGGTCGAATGCCCGCTGCACGCCTCGAAGTTCGACCTCCGGACGGGGGCCGTCGACTCACCGCCGGCCAAGCTTCCGGTCCGTACCCATCAGGTGCTGATCGAGGACGGCATGATCTACGTACAGCCGTCCACGGATGCGCCGAATCTGCCGCCCTGTATCGTGGCGCGGCTCGCCGGGGGTCCCGCGTGAGGACTGTCGCCGTGGTCGGCGCCTCGCTCGCGGGGCTGTCGGCCGCACGCTCCCTGCGGAAGCAGGGCTACGACGGACGGCTCGTCGTGATCGGTGACGAGCCGCACCGGCCGTACGACAGACCGCCGTTGTCCAAGGAGTTCCTCGCCGGCGCGATCGGCGAAGCGGACCTCGCGCTGGAGACGAACGGCGAGGACCTGCAGGCAGAGTGGCTGCTCGGCATGCGTGCCGCGGGATTCGACCCCGGTGACCGCTCCGTGAAGCTCGCGGACGGCAGGTCCGTCCGTGCCGACGGGGTCGTCATCGCCACCGGTGCGACCGCACGCATGCTGCCGGGGGGTGACGGCCTGGCCGGGGTACATACGCTGCGCACCCTGGACGACGCCCGTGCCCTGCGGGCCGACCTGGCCGCGGGCGGGCGACTGGTGGTGATCGGTGGCGGGTTCATCGGCGCCGAGGTCGCCTCGACCGCGTACGGCCTGGGGCTTGACGTGACGGTCGTCGAGGCCGCGCCGACTCCGCTGGCCGGGCCGCTCGGCGAGCTGATGGGAGGCGTCGTCTCCACACTCCACGCGGATCACGGCGTACGCCTGCTGTGCGGCGTCGGCGTCAAAGGGCTGAGCGGGGCGGCCCGCGTAGAGGCGGTCCTGCTGGAGGACGGACGGCGCCTCCCGGCCGACACCGTCGTCGTCGGCGTGGGCGCCCGCCCGTGCGTCGAGTGGCTGGACGGGTGTGGCGTCGTACTGGACAACGGCGTCAAGTGCGGCGCGGACGGCCGCACAAGCGTGTCCGGTCTGGTCGCGGTCGGAGACTGCGCGTCCTGGTACGACCCGGTCGCCGGGGTCCACCGTCGCGTCGAGCACTGGACCGGCGCGCGGGAACGGCCCGATGCGGCCGTGGCCGCGCTGCTGTCCGGCGGCGCGGCCACGCCGGGAGTGCCCAAGCCGCCGTACTTCTGGTCGGACCAGTACGGCGTACGGATCCAGTTCGCAGGGCACTCCGCCGGGGCCGACAGTGTGACGGTCGAGGAGGGGCTCCCGGACGACCGCAGCTTCCTGGCGGTCTACCGGCGGTCGGGGCATCCGGTCGCTGTCCTCGGAATGAACCAGCCGCGCCTGTTCACCCGCTGGCGCAAGCAGCTCTCCGCCACCACGCTCTGACGCCACTCGTGGGGCGTCGCCTGCTGTTGCTCATCACGCCCTTCATACATACCGCGCCACGCCGCTCGGACTACCTCGTCCCGGGCGCGACGACCGACCGACGACGTCACCCCGCGAGGAGTGCACCATGAGCTCGACCAGCCTGCCGGACAGCCTGATCGCCACGCTCCCCGGCTCCTATTACACCGATCCCCAGATCTTCGCCCAGGAGCAGGAGCGCATCTTCGAGGAGATGTGGTTCTGCGTCGCGCGTTCCTCGGATCTGGCCAGGCCCGGCGCCTTCCGGACCGTCGAGGTGGGCCGCGAGAGCATCCTCGTCACCCGGGCCCGGGACAACTCCGTCCGCGCCTTCTTCAATGTCTGCCGGCACCGCGGCGCCAAGCTGTGCACGGAGGAGACCGGCGAGGTCAAGCGGGCCTTTCAGTGCCCGTACCACGCGTGGACGTACGACCTGACGGGCAAGCTCGTCGCGGCGCCCAACCTCACGAAGATGCCCGACGTCGGCCGTGTCGAGTACGGCCTGGCGAATGTGGCCGTTCGCGAATGGCTGGGCTATGTCTGGGTCTGTCCGGCGGAGACCCCGCCCTCCTTCGAGGAACAGGTCGTCGGCGAGGTCGTCGCACGGCTGGGTGACGTGGAGTCGATCGAGCGCTACGACATGGAAAGTCTCGAAGTCGGCAGGCGGATCGTCTACGACGTGAAGGCGAACTGGAAGCTCATCATCGAGAACTTCATGGAGTGCTACCACTGCGCCACGATTCACCCGGAACTCACCGAGGTTCTGCCGGAGTTCGCCGACGGTTATGCCGCGCAGTACTACGTCGGCCACGGCGCCGAATTCGGCGCGGACATCAAGGGCTTCACCGTGGACGGCTCCGAAGGGCTCGACCGCATTCCCGGGGTCTCCGAGGACCAGGACCGCCGCTACTACGCGATCACCGTCCCACCGCAGGTATTCATCAATCTCGTCCCCGACCACGTGATCTTCCACCGGATGTACCCGGTCGCCGTCGACCGCACGATCGTCGAGTGCGACTGGCTCTATCTCAAGGACGTGGTGGACAGTGGCAGGGATGTCAGCCGGTCCGTGGAGCTCTTCGACCGGGTCAACCGGCAGGATTTCGACGCCTGCGAACGCTGCCAGCCCGCGATGAGCTCCCGCCTGTATGCCAAGGGCGGGGTACTCGTCCCCAGCGAGCACCACATCGGCGCGTTCCACGACTGGATCCACGAGCGCCTCGGTACCCGGCAACTGGAGTAGACCGATGACGGCACGCAACGGCGCCGCCGCCCGAAAACCCGGCGACGACGACCTGGAGAACAGCGGGAGCAAGACCTGGGCCGAAGGGAGTCCCCGACGACGCCGCACGCCCTGCCTGCGGATCCGGCTGCAGCGCGCCCGGGTCAGCCCAGGTAGCCCATCCGGTGACTGATCTCGTCCGCGCCCTCGATCAGCAACGGGGCGAGCTCGCGCATGCGCTCCTCGGTGAACCGGTACGAAGGGCCCGAGGCGCTGAGTGCCGCGATGACCTCTCCGTCCCTGTTGCGGACCGGCGCGGCCATGGCGTGCAGCCCGAGCTCCAGCTCCTCCAGGGTCCAGGAGTAGCCGTGCTCTCTGGCGTCGGCGAGGTTCTTCTCGAGCTTCGTCTTCCCCGTCAGGGTGCGCGGGGTCATCTTCTTCAGGCCCGTCTGCGCCAGCAGTTCGGCGCGCTCCTTGGCGGGCAGGTGGGCCAGCAGGATCTTGCCGCTGGAGGTGGCGTGCAGCGGGGTCAGCTGGCCGACCCAGTTGTGCGCCGCGACCGCCGCGGGCCCGCGCACCTGGAAGAGGTTGATCGCGAAGTGTTCCTGCATGACCGCGATGTTGACGGTCTCGCCCATCTCCTCGGCGAGGCGCTCGCAGACCGGGCGGCCCTGCTGCGTGATGTCGATGCGGCCCGTGACCGCGCCGGCCAGGCGCACGATGCCGAAGCCGAGACGGTACTTGCCGCGCTCGCCCGCCTGCTCCACCAGACCGCGCGATTCCAGTGCGCCGAGCAGGCGGAACGCCGTGGATTTGTGGACATCGATCTCGGCTGCCACGTCACTGACGCCTGCTTCGCCCTGTTGGGCAAGGATTTCCAGCACGCTGATGGCGCGGTCGACGGACTGGACCCCGCCGGGCTGCGAACCGGTCGTTTCGGTATCTGGACTGTAGTTGCTCACAACGAAACTATACGCGCAGTAAACAACAGCCGCGTAGAGGAACGCACCTCCCCGTAAGTTGCGTGGCTCGCAACCTGGTGCGTATAACGCTACTCGTACTACCATGCCGGGCGTATCGAACGGCGCGATCGAGACGAGGCAGCCATGGCTCCCCAGCAGTACGACTTCGTCATCGTCGGCGGCGGATCGGCCGGCAGCGCACTGGCGAACCGGCTTTCCGCCGATCCGGACAACAGCGTTCTGGTGCTGGAGGCCGGCCGGTCCGACTATCCGTGGGACGTGTTCATCCACATGCCGGCGGCGCTGACCTATCCCATCGGCAGCCGCTTCTACGACTGGAAGTACGAATCCGAGCCCGAGCCCCACATGGGCGGCCGCCGCGTCTACCACGCCCGCGGCAAGGTGCTCGGCGGTTCCAGCAGCATCAACGGCATGATCTTCCAGCGCGGCAACCCCATGGACTATGAGCGGTGGGCGGCCGACCCGGGCATGGAGACCTGGGACTACGCGCACTGCCTGCCGTACTTCCAGCGGATGGAGAACTGCCTGGCGGCCGACCCGGACGATGAGTTCCGCGGCCACGACGGCCCCCTCGTCCTCGAACGCGGCCCAGCCTCCAGCCCCCTCTTCCCCGCCTTCCTCGAGGCCGTCCAGGAGGCCGGCTACCCCCGCACCGACGACGTCAACGGCTATCGGCAGGAAGGCTTCGCCCCGTTCGACCGCAACGTCCACCGAGGCCGCCGTCTGTCGGCCGCCAAGGCGTACCTCAAGCCCGTGAAGAGGCGGCCGAACCTCACGGTGAAGACCCGTGCCCTGGTCACTCGCGTGATCTTCGAGGGCAAGCGCGCCGTCGGTGTCGAGTACCGGCGCGGCCGTGGCAAGCCCCAGCAGGTCCGTGCCCGCGAGGTGATCCTCTGCGGCGGTGCCATCAACTCCCCGCAACTGCTGCAGCTCTCCGGCGTGGGCAACGCGGAGGAGCTGAGCGCGCTCGGCATCGACGTCGTCCACGACCTCCCCGGCGTCGGCGAGAACCTCCAGGATCACCTGGAGGTGTACGTCCAGTACGCCTGCAAGCAGCCGGTCTCCATGCAGCCGTACATGGCGAAGTGGCGTGCCCCGTTCATCGGCCTCCAGTGGCTCTTCCGCAAGGGCCCGGCCGCCACCAATCACTTCGAGGCCGGCGGCTTCGCCCGCAGCAACGAGGACGTGGACTACCCCAACCTGATGTTCCACTTCCTGCCCGTCGCGGTCCGTTACGACGGCTCCTCGCCCTCCGGCGGGCACGGCTACCAAGTGCATGTCGGACCCATGTACTCCGACGCCATCGGCTCCGTGAAGGTCAGGAGCAAGGACCCGCGCGAGCACCCGGCCCTGCGGTTCAACTACCTGTCCACCGAACAGGACCGCCGCGAGTGGGTCGAGGCGGTCCGGGTGACCCGCAAGCTCCTCAACCAGCCCGCGCTCGCCCCGTACAACGGCGGAGAGGTCTCGCCCGGACGGTCCGTGGAGAGCGACGAGGAGATCCTCGCCTGGGTCGCGAAGGAGGGCGAAACCGCCCTGCACCCTTCCTGCACCTGCAAGATGGGCACCGACGAGATGGCCGTCGTCGACCCCGCCAGCATGCGCGTGCACGGTCTGGAGGGACTGCGCGTGGTGGACGCCTCGGTGATGCCCTATGTCACCAACGGCAATATCTACGCGCCGGTGATGATGATCGCCGAGAAGGCCGCCGACCTCATTCTCGGCAAGGACCCCCTGCCGTCCTCCAAGGCCGTGTACTACAGGCACCGCGATCCGCGGTGAGAACGCTGCTGAAGAGCGTCCGGTACGAAGTCCTGCCGGCGAAGTCCACCGAGGACAAGGTCCTCGCCGATGTGCCGCACGACGTGGTGGTCACGGTCACCGCGTCGCCGGTCAAGGGCCTGGAGCCGACCCTGGACCTGGCGACCCGGCTGGCCGCGCACGACTACCGCGTCGTGCCGCACGTTCCCGCCCGGCTGCTGCGCGACGGTGCCCATGTGGCGGAGGTCGTCCACCGGCTGCGTGAGGCGGGCGTGGATGACGTCTTCGTACCTGCCGGGGACGCCGATCCGCCCGTCGGCCCGTACGAGGGCGCGCTGCCCCTGCTACGGCACCTCGCGGAGCTGGGAAGCCCCTTCGCCCGGGTCGGCATCACCGGCTACCCGGAGAGACACCCGCTCATCGACGACGACATCACCATCCAGGCGATGTGGGACAAGCATGCCCACGCGACGTACATAGTCAGCAACTTGTGCTTCGACCCGCGCGTACTGGGGGAGTGGGTGACACGGGTGCGGCGGCGCGATGTCACGCTCCCGGTGTATGTGGGCGTGGCCGGGCCCGTCGAGCGTACGAAGCTGCTTGCGATGGCGGCGAAGATCGGTGTGGGGGAGTCGACGCGCTTCCTGGCCCGGCACGCCTCCTGGTTCGTGCGCTTCGCGGCGCCGGGCGGCTACGCGCCGGAGCGGCTGCTGCGGCGCAGCGCGCCCGCGCTGACCGCGCCCTCGGCGGCGGTGGCGGGGCTGCACCTTTTCACGTTCAACCAGATCGCCGAGACGGAGCGCTGGCGACAGGCCATGCTGGACCGCCTCGACGGGTGTTAGCGCCCACCCGCGCTTTCCCGAAACCGGGGCAAGCCCCGGACCCCGTACGCCCTTCGGGCGTGTCCTCAATCGCCGGACGGGCTGATCAAGCCTCGCCGGCGATTGAGGCGCGGGGTCCGGGGCGGAGCCCCGGTTCAGCGGAAGACAACCGTCCGGCTCCCGTCGACCATGACGCGGCTCTCGCTGTGCCACTTCACCGCGTGCGCCAGCACCTGCGCCTCCACGTCCCGCCCCACCGTGACCAGTTCGTCCGGGTCGAGCGAGTGATCCACGCGAACCACGTCCTGCTCGATGATCTGTCCCTCGTCCAGGTCCGGTGTCACATAGTGCGCCGTCGCGCCGACGAGCTTCACACCGCGGTCGTACGCCTGCCCGTACGGGCGTGCGCCCTTGAAACTGGGCAGGAAGGAGTGGTGGATGTTGATAGCCCGGCCCTCGAGCTGCTTGCACAGGTCGTCGGAGAGGATCTGCATGTAGCGGGCGAGCACCACCAGGTCGACGTCCAGCTCACGCACCAGCTCCAGAAGACGTGCCTCGGCGTCGGCCTTGGTGTCCCTGGTCACCGGGATGTGGTGGAAGGGGATGCCGTACGTCCCGGCCAGCTCCTCGAACTCGTCGTGGTTGGAGACGATGGCCGGGATTTCGATGTTGAGCGCGCCGGTGCGCCGGCGGAAGAGCAGGTCGTTCAGGCAGTGGCCGAATTTCGACACCATGATGAGCGTGCGGGTCGGGGTCGAGGCGTCCCGCAGGGTCCACGAGATCCGGTAGGCCTCGGCAACGGGGCCGAATCGGTCACGCAGATGTTTCACATCGGTGTCGGGATCGGACACGGCGAAGTGGACCCTCATGAAGAAGCGGTCCTGGAGCCGGTCGTCGAACTGCTGGCTCTCCAGGATGTTGCCGGAGTTCCTGACCAGGTAGCCGCTCACGGCGTGTACCAGTCCGGCCTGGTCCGGGCACGAGAGGGTGAGGACGTATTCGCGGCCAGGTTGCGGTCGAGGGGACATACGCGGCCTCCGTTGGTGCGTATTGCACAACGCGGTGAGTGATACGCAACATGGTCCGTCCCTCGCGGGTCCGTGGTCAAGAGAAGAGGGACAACTGGACCTCGGGGTGAAATCCGCCCGTCTCGCCCTCTTGACGTGGGTCACACGTTCGGCCAGGGTTCCACCACAAGCAATGCGGTGCATGATGCGCAACGAACTTCGGTCGAAGGGTTCCGCTCGTGGCAGACCTGTATGTGGACGGAGAATGGTGCGATCCGGTGGCCGGAAACCACCGGGAGATCCTCTGCCCCGCAGATGGCACGCTTGCGGCGGTCGTGTCCGAAGGGACGCGGGCCGACAGTGAGGCCGCGATCGCGGCGGCCCGCCGGGCGTTCGACGAAGGCCCCTGGCCGAGAACCCCCGAGCGGGAGCGCGGCGCGCTGCTGCTGCGTACCGCCGATCTGATCGAGCGCGACGCCAAGGAGTTCGCCCGCGCCGAGTCGCTGGACACCGGCAAGCGGTTGGTGGAGAGCGAGTACGACATCGCCGATGTGGTCTCCTGCTTCCGCTACTACGGCGGGATCGCGGGCACCAGCACCGGCCGGGTGGTCGACACCGGACGCGACGACGCCGTCAGCCGCGTCACGTACGAGCCGGTCGGAGTCTGCGGATTGATCACCCCGTGGAACTACCCGCTGCTCCAGGCTTCGTGGAAGGTCGCCCCCGCTCTGCTGGCCGGAAACACGATCGTCGTGAAGCCGAGCGAGCTCACCCCGTCCACAACGATCATGCTGATGCGGGCACTTGAGGAGGCCGGTCTGCCGGCCGGTGCCGCCAACCTCGTGCTCGGCACCGGTCCCGAGGTGGGCGCGCCACTGTCGGAAGATCCCGCCGTCGACATGATCTCCTTCACCGGGGGCCTGGACACCGGTCGAAGGATCATGGCCACAGCCGCCGCGACCGTCAAGAAGGTCGCTCTCGAACTGGGCGGCAAGAACCCCAACGTCGTCTTCGCCGACGCCGATTTCGAGACCGCGGTGGACTTCGCTCTCACGGCCGTCTTCCTGCATTCCGGACAGGTCTGCTCGGCCGGCGCCCGCCTGATCGTCGAAGACTCCCTCCATGACGCCTTCGTCGACGAGGTCGTGCGCCGCGCGGGGCGAATCCGTCTGGGCGGCCCCTTCGATGCCGAGGCCGACACCGGCCCACTGGTCTCCGCACAGCACCGGGACAAGGTCGAGGCCTATGTCGCGGCGGGCCTCGCCGAGGGCGCCGTACTGCGCTGCGGCGGCAGTCGCCCCGAGGACCCGGCACTCAAGGACGGCTACTACTACCCGCCGACCGTGCTCGACGAGTGCCGCCAGGACATGCGCGTGGTGCATGAGGAGTCCTTCGGCCCCGTGCTGACCGTGGAGCGCTTCAGGGGCGAGGACGACGCCGTACGCATCGCCAATGACACCGAGTTCGGACTCGCCGGAGCCGTATGGACGCAGGACGCCGGCAAGGCCCAGCGGGTCGCGCGACGGCTGCGCCACGGCACCGTGTGGATCAACGACTACCACCCCTATGTGCCGCAGGCGGAATGGGGTGGCTTCGGGCACTCCGGCGTGGGCCGGGAACTGGGGCCGACGGGCCTGGACGAATACCGCGAGCCGAAGCACATCTGGCAGAACATCCAACCCCGGCCGCAGCACTGGTTCCGCGGCTGAACGCCGAAGAGAGGTCGACCGTGACCCCAACGCAGACTGAACTGCCGCAGCGGCGCGGCACATCCCAGAACCAGGACGGACCGCCGGTCGTCTCCGTGCGCGGGCTGTGGAAGGTGTTCGGGCCCAAGGCCGACCAGGTGCCGGATTCCGAGGAGCTGTGCGGGCTCACGCGTCGCGAGCTCATGGACCGCACGGGATGCACCGCCGCCGTACGGGATGTGAGCTTCGACGTGTCGCCCGGCGAGGTCTTCGTCGTGATGGGTCTGTCCGGCTCGGGCAAGTCCACATTGGTGCGATGTCTCACCCGGCTGATCGAACCCACCGCGGGCGAAGTCAACTTCGAGGGTGAGGACATCCGCGGCGCTGACGCCAAACGGCTGCGGGAGCTGCGGCGCCACAAGTTCTCCATGGTCTTCCAGCACTTCGGACTGCTGCCGCACCGCCGGGTCGTCGACAATGTCTCGTACGGCCTGGAGATACGCGGCATGGGCAGGGCCGAGCGCGCCAAGCGGGCCATGGAGGTCGTCGAACTGGTCGGCCTGGCCGGATACGAGAACTCCTACCCCGACCAGCTCTCCGGCGGCATGCAGCAGCGCGTCGGCCTGGCCCGCGCGCTTGCCGGCGATCCGGACGTGCTCTTCTTCGACGAGCCGTTCTCCGCGCTCGACCCGCTGATCCGCCGCGATATGCAGAACGAGGTCATCCGCCTGCACCACGAGGTCGGCAAGACCATGGTGTTCATCACCCATGACCTGTCCGAGGCGCTCAAGCTCGGCGATCGCATCCTCATCATGCGCGACGGCAAGATGGTCCAGTGCGGCACGGGTGACGAGCTGGTCGGCGCGCCCGCCGACGACTATGTCCGCGAGTTCGTCAAGGACGTGTCCCGCGCCGAAGTCCTGACCCTGCGCTGGATCATGCGCGAGCCCGAGCCCGGCGACGCCCTCGACGGCCCGGAGCTGGGCCCGGACGTCGTGGTGCGCGAGGCGACGCGGGCGGTGCTGGCCGCCGACAGGCCGGTCAAGGTCGTCGAGGGCGGGCGGCTGCTGGGCATCGTCGGCGACGAGGAGATCCTCGCGGTCGTCGCCGGACAGGAAGGCGGCAGGTGATGGCTGTCGCGGCCGACGTGGCCGCCCCGGTCCAGGCCGCGCGCCGAGTCGGCCGCCGCGTCGTGGTGGCCGCGATCGTGATCGCTTGGCTGGTGCTGTTCGCCGCCCTGCGTGGGCGGCAGACCCTGGCGCTGGCGGCGGCCGACCTGACGGACCTGCACCGCTGGTTCAACTCGGTCAACGACAGCATCGGGGCGAACCGGAACAGCAACCCGCTCTTCCTCTACTTCTTCAACGAGATCCGTCTGGTCATCGACAATCTCGTCACCTTCATCCAGTCGCTGATCTCCCAGCCGCAGGGCGGGCGTCCGGTCCCCGCCATCGGCTGGCTGGGCGTCGTCGGCCTCGCCGGCTACATCTCCTGGGCGTTCGGGAACATACGCGTCGCGGCCCTGGCCGTGGCCGGGTTCGTCTTCCTCGGCCTGCAGGGACTGTGGCAGGAGAGCATGGACACGCTGGCCCTGACCCTCTCTGCGGTCTTTGTCTCCCTGCTCATCGGCATTCCGCTCGGCATCTGGGCGGGGCTCTCCGACCGGGTGAACCGTGCCATCACGCCGTTCCTGGACTTCATGCAGACGATGCCGACTTTCGTCTACCTGGCTCCGCTCACCCTGATCTTCCTCATCGGCCCGGCGTCCGCGACGATCGCCACACTCATCTACGCGGCGCCGCCCGCCATCCGCATCACCGCGCACGCCATCCGCTCGGTGCCCGCCACCACGGTCGAGGCCGCCGAGTCGCTGGGCTCCACCCGGCAGCAGACGCTCACCAAGGTGCTGCTGCCCATGTCCAAGCAGACCGTGGTGATGGGCGTGAACCAGACCATCATGGCCGCGCTGTCCATGGTCACCATCGCCGCCCTGATCGACGCGCCCGGTCTGGGCAAGACGGTCGTCAAGGCGCTGCAGACCCTGGACGTCGGTGTCGCCTTCAACGCCGGCCTGGCCATCGTCGTCATGGCCATCGTGCTGGACCGGGTGACGACCGCGGCGGGTGAACGCGTGGAGGCCGCGAGGAAGCGCGGCCCCGGCCGCTTCACGAAGTGGCGTCGGCCGCTGCTGTTGGCCGGCGGCGCGGTGGCCGCGGTATGCGTGTGGCTGTCCCACACCTATGTGTGGGCAGCCCAGTTCCCCGGGGACTCCGGAGTCGGCGGCGCGATCGCGCGCACGACGGACTCGGTCACCCTGTGGACGCAGGACACCTTCGGCCCACTGACCAACGGAACCAGGGACCTGGTCACCAGTGCCCTGCTCAATCCCTTCGAGACGCTCCTCACCGAGTCCCCCTGGTGGCTGGTCGGCGTGGTCCTCGTCGCCATCGGCGCGGTGCTCGGCGGGTGGCGCGCGGGTGTCACGGCGGCGCTCTGTGTGGCCCTGCTCGTCGGAACCGGAGTGTGGTCGGACAGTATGACGACGCTGGCCTCCACGGCGGTGGCGACTCTGATCGTGATGCTGTTCGGCGTCGTGGCCGGCGTCTGGATGGGCCGCAGTCCGCTGGTCGACCGGCTGATCAGACCCAGTCTCGACGCGGGGCAGACCATGCCGTCGTTCGTGTACCTGGTGCCGTTCCTGGCGCTGTTCGGGGCCACTCGTTTCACCGCGATCATCGCCGCGGTCGTCTTCGCGGCCCCCGTGACGATCAAGATCATCGCGGATGGTGTGCGAGCGGTGCCCCAGACCACGGTGGAGGCCGCCACGGCTGCCGGCTCCAGCACCTGGCAGATCATCACCAAGGTCCAGCTCCCCATGTCACGCAGCGCCCTCACCCTCGCGACCAACCAGGGCTTGATCTACGTCCTGTCCATGGTGGTCGTGGGAGGTCTGGTCGGTGCGGGCGCCCTGGGCTACGACGTCGTAGCCGGTTTCTCCCAGGGCGAGTTGTACGGCAAGGGCCTCGCGGCGGGTCTTGCCATCGTTCTGCTCGGGGTCATGTTCGACCGGATAACCCAGGCAGCGGCACGGCGCACAACGAGAGCGCCCGGCGCCCGCTAGGCCGGACACCACTCAGCGGCCACAGGATGCAGCACAGGAGGCAGTACATGATCGGGAACTTCATTACGCAGTCGCGGCCCGCGAGACAGCGGGCCGCGGTGGCCGGGCTGGCGGCGCTGAGTCTGGCCGCGCTCACCGCCTGCGGCGGAGCCAAGGTCGGCGAGTCGGGTTCGGACAAGGCGGGGGGTGCCTCCGGCAAGTGCGGCACGTTCAACCTCGCGGTCAACCCCTGGGTCGGTTACGAGGCCAACGCGGCGGTCATCGCCTATGTCGCCGAGAAGGACCTCAAGTGTCAGGTGACCAAGAAGGACCTCAAGGAAGAGGTCGCCTGGCAGGGCTTCGGCACCGGCGAGGTGGACGCGGTCGTCGAGAACTGGGGCCATGACGACCTGAAGAAGAAGTACATCACCGACCAGAAGACCGCCGTGTCGGCCGGGGCGACCGGCAACACGGGTGTCATCGGCTGGTTCGTGCCGCCGTGGCTGGCCAAGGAACACCCGGACATCACCGACTGGAAGAACCTCAACAAGTACGCCACCAATTTCAAGACCTCCGAGTCGGGTGCCAAGGGCCAGTTCCTCGACGGAGATCCGTCGTTCGTCACGAACGACGCCGCACTGGTGAAGAATCTCAAGTTGGACTACAAGGTTGTCTATGGCGGCAGCGAGGCCGCGCTCATCCAGGCGTTCAGACAGGCCGAGGCCAAGAAGTCCTGGGTGATCGGGTACTTCTACGCTCCGCAGTGGTTCCTGTCGGAGATAGAGCTGGTGAAGGTGAAGCTGCCACCGTACGCGGAGGGCTGTGACGCGGACGCGGCGAAGGTTGCCTGCGACTACCCCCAGTACGAGCTGGACAAGATCGTCAGCAAGAAGTTCGCCGACTCGGGCAGCCCCGCCTATGACCTCGTCAAGAACTTCACCTGGACCAACTCGGACCAGAACCTCGTGGCCAAGTACATCGCCGAGGACAAGATGACACCGGAGGCGGCGGCCAAGAAGTGGGTGGACGCCAACCGCGACAAGGTCGATTTCTGGCTGAAGAAGAGCTGATCCACCAGAGGGGCCGGGAAGCGTCAACCGTGCCCGGCGGGCTGCCGTGACAGCCCGCCGGGCACGGCTCTTTTTTTGCCCCGGGCACGGCCGTGAAGGCCCCTTGACACCCTCCTCGGCGACCGGCATCGTGAGTTGCGCAACCTGAAGCATGTTGCGCTCACAGCAACTGGACTGCTTAAAGGCGGAGGTGCGGCGATGGCGGGACCCCGAGTGGTCATCATCGGAGCGGGCGTCGTGGGAGCGGCGCTCGCGGACGAACTGTCCTTCGCGGGCTGGACCGACATCACGGTCGTCGACCAAGGGCCCCTCCCCGCCACCGGCGGCTCGTCGTCCCACGCGCCGGGGCTGGTCTTCCAGACGAACTCCTCGAAGACCATGACCGAGCTCGCCCGCTACACCGTCGAGAAGTTCTGCAGCCTCGACGTCGACGGACAGCCCTGCTTCCTGCAGGTCGGCGGACTCGAGGTGGCCACCACCCCCGAGCGCCTCACCGAGCTGCACCGCCGCCACGGCTGGGTCACCGCCTGGGGTGTCGAGTCCCGGCTGCTGAGCCCGGAGGAGTGCATCGAACTGCACCCGCTGGTGGACCGCGGCCGCGTCCTCGGCGGCCTCCTGGTCCCCACCGACGGCCTGGCCAAGGCGGTACTCGCCGTCGAGGCCCAGATCCGGCGGGCCACCGAGCGCGGCGTACGCTTCCTCGCCCGCCACGAAGTCCTCGACGTCGTACACAGCGAGGGCGAGGTCAGCGCCGTCGTCGTCACCGACCTGGGATCCCCCACGCCGCGGGCCACGGGAGAGATCCCCGCCGACATCGTCGTGTGCTGCGCCGGCATCTGGGGCCCGAAGATCGCCCGCATGGTCGGCATGAACCTGCCGCTGACCCCGCTCGCACACCAGCTCGCCTGGACCGGCCCCGTCCCCGCGCTTGAGGGCCAGGCCGAGGAGGCCGTCCGGCCGATCCTGCGCCACCAGGACGCGGACCTGTACTACCGCGACCGCTTCGACCGCATCGGTATCGGCTACTACGGCCACCGGCCCATGCCCGTCGACCCGGAGGACATCGCCTCGGTGGACGAGGCCGAGCAGATGCCCTCCGTCCTGAAGTTCACCGAGGACGACTTCGCCGAAGCCTGGGCCGAGACGCAGGCACTGCTGCCCGCCACCCGCGAAACCAAGATCGAAGAGGGCATCAACGGCCTCTTCTCCTTCACCACCGACGGACTGCCGCTGCTGGGTGAATCACCGGACGTCAAGGGCTTCTGGGTCGCCGAGGCCGTGTGGGTCACCCACTCGGCCGGCGTGGCCCGCGCGGTGGCCGAATGGCTCGTGGACGGTCACTGCTCGTCCTTCGATCTGCACGAGTGCGACGTCAACCGCTTCGAGCCGCACCAGCTCTCCCCGGAGTACGTCCTGGCCCGCGACTGCCAGAACTTCGTCGAGGTCTACGACATCCTCCACCCCCTCCAGCCGGCCGGCGCGCCACGCCCCCTGCGCACCAGCCCCTTCTACGGCCGCCAGCAGGAACTCGGCGCGGTCTTCCTGGAGGCCACGGGCTGGGAGCGGCCCCAGTGGTACGGAGCCAACGAGCACCTGGCAGCCGGGCGTGCCATTCCCACGCCGGGCGACTGGGCAGCCCGCTACTGGTCGCCCATCGTCGGCGCGGAGGCCCAGACCACGCGCGAGACGGTCGCGATGTACGACATGACGGCACTCAAGCGCCTGGAAGTCACCGGTCGCGGCGCCGCCGCCTTCCTTCAGCGACTGTGCACCGGCAATGTCGACAAGTCGGTCGGCTCGGTGACGTACACCCTGCTCCTCGACGAAGGCGGACGCATCCGCAGCGACATCACCGTCGCCCGCCTCGGCCGCGACCACTTCCAGGTCGGCGCCAACGGCAACCTGGACCTCGACTGGTTCGGCCGGCACCTGCCGGCGGACGGGTCGGTCCAGGTGCGCGACATCACCGCCGGCACCTGCTGCATCGGTCTGTGGGGCCCACTGGCCCGCGAGGTCCTCCAGCCGCTCGCCGACGCGGACTTCTCGGGCGACGGTCTGAAGTACTTCCGCGCCAAGCGCGCCCACATCGGCTCCGTCCCCGTCACCGCGATGCGCCTGTCGTACGTCGGCGAACGCGGCTGGGAGCTGTACACCACCGCCGACATGGGCCTGAAACTGTGGGACACCCTGTGGCGGGCCGCCCAGCCCCTCGGTGGCATCGCCGCCGGTCGCGGCGCCTTCAACAGCCTCCGTCTGGAGAAGGGTTACCGCTCCTTCGGCACCGACATGACCTATGAGCACGACCCCTACGAGGCGGGCGTCGGCTTCGCCGTCAAGCTCGACAAGGACGACTTCATCGGAAAGGCCGCGCTGGAACGGCGCAAGGCCGATGTGCGCCGCCGCCTGACCTGTCTGACCATCGACGATCCGCAGGCCGTGGTCATGGGCAAGGAGCCGGTGTACGACGGCGACCGCCCCGTCGGCTACGTCACCAGTGCCGCGTACGGCTACACGATCGGCAAGGGCATCGCCTATGCCTGGCTGCCCGCCGAGCTCGCCACGGCCGGCACCGCCCTGCACATCGGCTCCTTCGACCGGCGCGTGGAAGCGGTCGTCGCCGACGAGCCGCTGTTCGACCCCTCCATGTCCCGCCTGCGCGGCTGAGCCCCCACCCGTAAGAAGAGGAGCGATGTGAACGCACGGATCCTGGACGGCAAGCGGACCGCGGCGGCGATCCGCACCGAACTCGCCGAGCGCGTCGCCAAGCTGGCCGCGCGGGGCATCACACCGGGCCTCGGCACCGTACTGGTCGGCGACGACCCCGGCAGCCACGCCTACGTCGCCGGTAAGCACCGCGACTGCGAACAGGCAGGCATCGGCTCCATCCGGCGCGAACTGCCCGCCGACGCGACGCAGGAGCAGGTGGAGGCCGTCATCGACGACCTCAACGCCGACCCCGCCTGCACCGGCTACATCGTCCAGCTGCCGCTGCCCCGGGGCCTGGACGCCAACGCGGTCCTGGAACGCATGGACCCGGCCAAGGACGCCGACGGTCTGCACCCCGTCAGCCTCGGCCGCCTTGCCCTCGGCGTCCGGGCCCCGCTGCCCTGCACCCCGCGCGGCATCGTGGAACTGCTCCGACGCCACGACGTCCCCCTCGCCGGAGCGCGGGTCTGCGTCATCGGGCGGGGCATCACCGTCGGGCGGCCGATCGGGCTGCTGCTCACCCGTAAGTCCGAGAACGCCACCGTGACCCTGTGCCACACCGGGACCAAGGGTCTCGCCTGGCACGTACGCGAGGCGGACATCGTCATCGCGGCCGCCGGATCGCCCGGACTCATCACCGCCAAGATGCTCCGGCCCGGCGCCGTCGTGCTCGACGTCGGCATCACCCGCACCGACGAGGGGCTGATCGGCGATGTGCACCCGGATGCCGCCCGAGTCGCCGGATGGGTCGCGCCCATGCCCGGCGGCGTAGGACCCATGACGCGGGCCATGCTGCTCGCCAATGTCGTTGAGGCCGCCGAGAGGAACGCCGCATGAACCCGCTGAACGCGCCGCTCGCCGAGGTGGACCCCGAGGTCCATGCCGCAGTCTCCGCGGAGCTGGACCGCCAGCAGTCGACCCTGGAAATGATCGCGTCGGAGAACTTCGCCCCCTCGGCGGTCATGGAGGCCCAGGGGTCGGTCATGACGAACAAGTACGCCGAGGGCTACCCCGGCCGCCGCTACTACGGCGGCTGTGAACACGTCGACGTGACCGAGCGGCTGGCCATCGAACGCGTCAAGTCGCTCTTCGGCGCCGGATTCGCCAATGTACAGCCACACTCGGGCGCGCAGGCCAACACCGCAGTCTTCTTCGCCCTGCTGAAGCCCGGCGACACCGTCCTCGGCCTCGACCTCGCGCACGGCGGGCATCTGACCCACGGTATGCGCATCAACTACAGCGGCAAGATGCTCAATGTGGTGCCGTACCACGTCGACGAGAGAGACAACCTGGTCGACATGGAGGAGGTGGAGCGGCTCGCCAAGGAGCACAGCCCCAAGATGATCATCGCGGGCTGGTCGGCGTATCCCCGGCAGCTGGACTTCGCGGCGTTCCGGCGGATCGCCGACGAAGTGGGCGCGTATCTGATGGTCGACATGGCCCACTTCGCCGGGCTCGTGGCCGCCGGGCTGCACCCCACTCCCGTACCGCACGCCCATGTCACCACCACGACCACGCACAAGACACTCGGCGGCCCGCGCGGGGGCGTCATCCTCACCAATGAGGCCGACCTCGCCAAGAAGATCAACTCGGCGGTGTTCCCCGGTATGCAGGGAGGCCCGCTGGAGCATGTCATCGCCGCGAAGGCGGTGTCGTTCAAGTTCGCCGCGTCTCCGGAGTTCGCCGAGCGGCAGGCCCGCACGCTGGCCGGCGCCCGCATCCTCGCCGAGCGGCTCACGCGGCCCGACGCGGCCGCGGCCGGAGTCAGCGTCCTCACCGGCGGCACCGATGTCCATCTGGTCCTGGTCGACCTCAGGGAGTCGGAACTGGACGGGAAGCAGGCGGAAGACCTGCTCCACGACATCGGCATCACGGTCAACCGCAACGCCGTTCCCTTCGATCCCCGTCCTCCCATGGTCACTTCCGGGCTGCGTATCGGCACCCCCGCGCTGGCCACCCGCGGCTTCACCGAAGAGGACTTCGCCGAGGTCGCCGATGTGATCGCGCTCGCTCTCCAGCCCACGCCGGACGCCGCCGCGCTCCGCGCCCGTGCGCAGACACTGGCCGCCAAACACCCGCTGTACCCGCACCTTTCAGGAGACGCCCGATGAGCCCCCGCACCCCGGGCGCCGACCTCCCCGAGCACCCCGACTGGCTGTGGCGCACACCCGAGCCGAAGCGGTCGTACGACGTGGTGATCGTGGGCGGCGGCGGACACGGCCTCGCGACCGCTCACTACCTGGCGAAGAACCACGGCATCACCAATGTGGCCGTGCTGGAGAAGGGCTGGCTCGCGGGCGGCAACATGGCCCGCAACACCACCATCATCCGTTCCAACTACCTGTGGGACGAGAGCGCCGGAATCTACGAGCACGCCCTCAAACTCTGGGAGGGGCTGGCGGACGAACTCGACTACCCGATTCTCTTCTCCCAGCGCGGTGTGCTGAACCTCGCCCACAGCCTGCAGGACGTCCGCGACAGTGTGCGCCGTGTCGAGGCCAACCGGCTCAACGGCGTCGACGCCGAATGGCTGGACCCGCGGCAGGTCAAGGACGTCTGCCCCATCGTCAACATCTCGCCCGACGTGCGGTATCCGGTGATGGGCGGCACCTACCAGCCGCGGGCCGGCATCGCCAAGCACGATCACGTCGCCTGGGGGCTGGCGCGCTCCGCCGACGCCGCCGGCATCGACATCATCCAGAACTGCGAAGTCACCGGCATGGACATAGAGGGTGGCCGGGTCGTCGGTGTGCAGACCACGCTCGGACCCATCGCGGCCGGCAAGGTGGCGCTCTGCTCCGCCGGGCACACCTCGGTGCTGGCCGCCATGGCGGGCTTCGAACTGCCACTGCAGAGCCACCCGTTGCAGGCGCTGGTGTCCGAGTTGCTCGAGCCGGTGCACCCCACCGTGGTCATGTCCAACGCCGTGCATGTGTACGTCAGCCAGGCCCACAAGGGCGAACTGGTGATGGGCGCGGGCATCGACGCGTACAACGCCTACACCCAGCGCGGTGCCTTCCACATCATCGAACACCAGATGTCCGCCGCACTGGAACTCTTCCCGGTCTTCGCCCGAGCCCATGTGCTGCGTACCTGGGGCGGCATCGTCGATGTCAGCCCGGACGCCTCGCCGATCGTCGGGCTGAGCCCGGTCGACAACCTCTACCTCAACTGCGGCTGGGGGACCGGCGGGTTCAAAGCCACCCCGGGCGTCGGCTGGGTCTACGCCCACACCATTGCCCACGACACCCCCCACCACCTCAACGCCCCCTTCTCGCTCGACCGATTCACCACCGGCGCGCTCGTCGACGAGCACGGCGCGGCCGCGGTGGCCCACTGAGGAGCCGAATCGATGCTGCTCATCCCATGCCCATGGTGCGGGCCCCGTGACGAGGCCGAATTCCACTACGGCGGTCAGGCGCACGTGCCCTATCCCGAGGCTCCTGCCGACCTGACCGACCAGGAGTGGGCCCGCTACGTCTTCTTCCGCGACAACCCCAGAGGTCCGTTCGCGGAGCGCTGGAGCCATGCGGCCGGATGCCGTCGCTGGTTCAACGCTGTGCGCAATACGGCGACGAACGAGATCCTGGCGGTGTACCGAGCGGGCGCGCCGCGTCCGGAACCGGCGGCCTCCCCTTCAGCCGGCAGGGTCGGCGGACAGGCTGCCCCGCACAATCCAGCCCCTCCGGCGTTCGAGGAGCGGGGTCCAGGGGCGGAGCCCCTGGTTACGGGAAAGGGCGGAGTGGGGGAGTCGACACCCGCCCCCACCACCGGCACCGGCACTCAGCACTTCCGCCGTACCACGGGCGGTCGCGTCGCCCGCGACGAACCGCTCACGTTCACCTTCGACGGCACGACGTACGAAGGCTTCCGCGGTGACACCCTTGCCTCCGCGCTGCTCGCCAACGGGATCATCCAGGCCGGGACCAGCATCAAGCTCGGACGCCCGCGCGGCATCTTCTCCGCCGGAGTCGAGGAGCCCAACGCGGTCGTCCAGATCGAGGAGCCGTTCCCCGAGCCCATGCTGCCCGCGACGGTGGTGGAGTTGTACGACGGGCTCGTCGCGACCAGCCTGCCCGGTCAGGGACGACTCGCCACCGAGCCCGACCCCGCCCGGTACGACGCCGTCCATGCCCACTGCGACCTGCTCGTCGTCGGCGCGGGACCGGCCGGACTCGCGGCCGCCTCCGCCGCCGCCCGCAGCGGCGCGCGCGTCATCCTCGCCGACGACCAGCCCGAGCCGGGCGGCAGTCTCCTCGGAACAGGTCAACTCCTGGACTGGGCAGCCGGGATCGAGGCGCTGCTCGAAGCCGCACCGGAAACCCGCATCCTGCGCCGTACCACCGTCTTCGGCTACTACGACGACAATCACGTCCTCGCCGTCGAGCGCCGCACCAACCACCTCGGCGGCGAAGCCCCCGCGCATGTCTCCCGCGAGCGTGTCTGGCGCATCCGCGCCCGCCGCGTCGTCCTGGCCACCGGAGCCCACGAGCGCTCGCTGGCCTTCGCCGACAACGACCGCCCCGGCGTCATGCTGGCGGCCTCGGCCCGTACGTACGCCAACCGCTACGGCGTCCTGCCCGGCAGCCGCGCCGTCGTCTTCACCACCAACGACAGCGCCTACGCGGCCGCGCTCGACCTGGCGGCGGCGGGCGTGGACATCGCGGCCGTCGTCGACACCCGCCCCGAACCGGGGGAGTGGGCGCGCCGCGCCCAGGACGCCGGGATCGAGGTGCTGGCGGGGCATGCCGTCGTCGGCACCGAGGGCGATCAGCGGCTGTCGGCGGTGACCGTCGCTCCGTACGGAGAGGCCGCGGGGCACCGCGAGTTCGCCGCCGACCTGCTGCTGGTCTCCGGCGGATGGAACCCCGTCGCGCATCTGTTCAGCCAGGCGGGCGGAAAGCTGCGCTACGACGACACGCTCGGCACCTTCGTCCCCGGCTCGTGCCCTCAGGCGGTCGAGGTCGCAGGCTCCGTTGCCGGCGTCTTCGATCTGCCCGGCGTCCTGGCTCAAGGCTCCGCGGCGGGCGCCCGCGCGATCGAGGCCGAGGGCTACCTGGCCCGAGCCCCCGAGCTCCCGGTCGTGACCGGCGAACCGCAGTCCCCACCCATGCAGGTATTCGTCGTCCCCGGCGCCGCCGGCGCGCACCGCTTCGTCGACCTTCAGCGCGATGTCACCGTCGACGACCTCGCCCGCGCGACCGGCGCCGGTATGCGCTCGGTCGAGCACACCAAGCGCTACACCACCGCAGGCACCGCCAATGACCAGGGCAAGACGTCCGGCGTCCTGGCGAGCGGCACCGTCGCCCAGCTCCTGGGCGTGGACATATCCGCCCTCGGCACGACGACGTTTCGCCCCCCGTACACACCCGTCTCCTTCGCCACCCTCGCGGGCCGCGACCGTGGCGCGCTGCATGACCCTGTGCGCGTGACCGCCCTGCACGACTGGCATGTCGACCACGGCGCGCTCTTCGAGAACGTCGGTCAGTGGAAGCGGCCCTGGTACTACCCCCAGGAGGGTGAGGACATGTCGGCCGCCGTGCTGCGTGAGTGCCGCGCCGCCCGCGAGGGTGTCGCCTTCATGGACGCCTCCACGCTCGGCAAGATCGACGTGCAGGGGCCGGACGCCGCCGTCCTTCTCGACCGGCTCTACACCAACATGATGAGCACTCTCAAAGTCGGCATGATCCGCTACGGCGTCATGTGCCGCCTCGACGGCATGATCTTCGACGACGGCACCGTCATCCGCCTCGCCGAGGACCGTTTCCTTGTCACCACCACGACCGGAAACGCCGCCGCCGTCCTGGACTGGATGGAGGAATGGCTGCAGACCGAGTGGCCCGAACTACGCGTCCACTGCACCTCCGTCACCGAACAGTGGGCCACCGTCGCCCTCGTCGGCCCCCGCTCCCGCGACGTACTGGGTGCCCTCGCACCGGAACTCGCCGTGGACAACGACAGCTTCCCGTTCATGGCATGGCGCGAGTCGGCCGTCGCCGAAATCCGGGCGCGCATCTGCCGGATCAGCTTCTCCGGCGAACTGGCCTACGAGATCAACGTGTCGCCGTGGGACGCCCGCGCACTGTGGGAGGCGCTGCACGCGGCAGGGAGCCCGTTCGGAATCACCCCGTACGGCACCGAGACCATGCACGTCCTGCGCGCCGAGAAGGGCTATCCGATCATCGGCCAGGACACCGACGGCACCGTCACCCCGCAGGACCTCGGAATGAGCTGGGTGGTGTCCAAGAAGAAGCCCGATTTCATCGGCAAGCGGTCCCACGCGCGCGCCGACACCACACGCGGCGACCGCAAGCACCTCGTCGGCCTGCTGCCCGAGGACCCGGACTCCTTCCTCCCCGAGGGAACGCATCTGGTCGCCGACAGCGTGCTCCCCGAGCCGCCGGTGCCGATGCTCGGCCATGTCACATCCAGCTACCACAGCGCGGCGCTCGGCCGCACCTTCGCGCTCGCCCTGATCAAGGGCGGCCGGGACCGCATGGGTGAGCGGCTGTACGCGCCCGTGGGCGACCGTCTGGTCCCGGTGACGGTCGCGAGCCCCGTTCTCTACGACCCCGAGGGAGCCCGCCGCGATGGCTGACACCGCAACCCGTCACAGCCCGCTGGAGCACGCCGCCGGCCGCTTCGCCGCCGTCACCCGCGCCTCGGGCGGCGCCCTGCGACTGGCCGAACTGCCCTTCCTCGCCCAGGTCAATGTCCGGCTCGACCCCAAGGGGGCGGCTGCCGACGCCGTCGGGCTTGCTCTGGGTCTCCAACTTCCCCTCGAGCCGGACACCGTCGTACACGCCGGTGACCGCTCAGCACTCTGGCTCGGCCCCGACGAATGGCTCGTCGTCGGGCCGCCCGGCGGACAGTCGGGCCTGGAGAACCGGATCAGGGCGGCTGCCGGAGACGAACCGGCAGCGGTCACCGACGTCTCCGCCCAGCGCACCACCCTGCTTGTCACCGGCCCCCGCGCCCGGGACCTGCTGGCCCACGGCTGCCCGCTCGACCTGCACCCACGTGCGTTCGGCCCCGGACGCTGCGCCCAGACCACGCTGGCCCGCGCACAGGTCGTGCTGGTCGCACGGGACGAGTCCCGGGCCGGCTTCTGGTTGCTGGTCCGTTCGTCCTTCGCCGGGTATCTGGCGGACTGGCTGCTGGACGCCGCGTCGGAGTACGTCTGACGGAGCGGGCGGGCGGACGCGGGTCTTGGATCAGTTCCAGCTCTGCTTGTAGTGCATGCGGAATTCGCGGCGGTCTTGTGCCGTCCAGATGGCACGGGTGGCGATGAGACCCGTGAGGCTGATGGCGATGACGATGATGCCGGGCGCGAGAGTCTCGGTGTCGATGATGCTCGTGACCCGGGTGGGGCCGTTCGAGCCGTTCGACTGTCCGGGGACGAGGGGCGTGTCGCCCCCGGCGCCGGCGCCGGTTTGAGTGTTGTCGGGCGGTGGGGGCGTGGGGTTGTTGGACGGAGCCCCGGCCGAGGTGTTGTTGTCCGAGGGCGCGGTGCCGGTGAGGCGGACGCCGAGGGCGGCCATGGCTGCGGTGGCGGGCTGGAAGTAGGTGGTTCCGCCGTTGCGGCAGTCGCCGTCGCCGCCGGAGGTGATGCCGAGGGCGATGCCCTGGGCGATGAGGGGGCCGCCGCTGTCGCCGGGTTCGGCGCAGACGGTGGTTTCGATGAGTCCGGTGACGGTGCCTTCGGGGTAGTTGACGGTGGCGTTGAGGCCGGTGACTTTGCCGGTGCGCAGACCGGTGGTGCTGCCGCTGCGGAAGACTTGCTGGCCGACGAAGGGGTCGGCGGCCGACGTGATCTGCACTCCTTGGCCGTCACCTATGTTCACGACGTTGGGGCCGACGGGAGCCTGGTTGTTCTGGTACCGGATGAGCGCGTAGTCGGTGCCGGGGAAGTCGCTGGCGGTCATGGTGCCGACTTGCTGGGTACCGCGGTTGCCGCTGAACCACGTGCTGCCGGCCGGTCCGCAGTGTCCTGCCGTGAGGACGAACGTGTCGGAGCCGTTGGTCACGTTGAATCCGGCGGAGCAGCGCCCCGCCTGGTCGAGGATCGGCTCGGCACCGTTGACCCTTGTGGTGAAGGTGCCCTGAGTGCGCTGCATCTTCACGAAGCCGCCGACCTCCTCGGCGGTCTTTGAGAGGTGCTGCCAGTCGGCGGGGGAGACGGTGGAGTCGGCCTGCACCACCACGGTGTTGGTCTTGTAGTCCATCCTCCACGCAGTCCCGGGCACCCGGCGGGCCTGGCCCAACGTGTCGGTGGCCGAGCGGAGTTGCCGCATGCTGTGGCGGACGATCTCGGCATGCGCCCCGGCCCGCTTGACCTCGGCAGCCGCACTTGTGTCGGTGACAGCGACGACCGGGCGCCCGTCCGAGCCGATCCAGGTTCCTGCGGTACGGGAGGTGCCGAGCTCGGAGACGAGACCGGCCCCGAGTTCATTGCCCTGTGATGTGCCGCCTGCGGCTTCTGGCCGGCTGGGGGGTTCACTTGCCACAGCGTTGGTGATCATGAAGGTGCCGCTGAGCAATCCGCCGACGGCTGCCAGCCGCGCGATGCGTTGCAGCCTGCGTCGTGCGTGCGCCATCCGCCAGCCCCTCTGTCGTCCCATCACGGCATGTGCAACACCGAGGGGCCCGGAGTGGACCAAGCCCCCCTTCCATACGCGGCGCGCTGCCGTGTGGTTCACCGCAGCCCTCGACAGGATGGCCGGAGGGTGGGTCGGTTGTGCCGGGCGGGGCGGTTCCCGTGGGGTCCGCAAGCTCTGGCCGGGGGCTGCGAGCCCTGTCCGGGCCCGCAATTTTCCCATTCACCGGGCATACCGGACCGCGGGACCCGACCAGGACGCCGGAACTCGGGCCCCTCGCCTGTCGGCAGCCATCCCACCCGAGCCGGGACAACTCATCAGCAGCGAACCGTCGTTGAGGACATCCGCCAACCTCAGGGGCTGCTGGGGGCTGACGCCCAGCCGTGGGCCGGTCCGGCTGTGGCCGAAGACTGCAGTGCGCCTCGTCTGAGGGTTCACTGGTCGTGCACAGGTTCGTCGACCATACTGCCCGTCGTGGAGCAGCGCGTAGATCCAAAAGACATCCCGCTCGAGTACGCCGCGGGGACAGACCCGGCGTACATCCCTGGCCTCACGGCCCCCCGCTCTGCCGGGACGCGTGAGGTGGAGGAGGCGGACGAGCCAGTCCCGGAGCCGACCGAGGAGCGACGGTCCGACCCGGCCGTCCCTGAGGATGCACCCACCCCCGGCGAGGAGGATGCCGTCAGCGGGACGGGGGAGGAGGTGAGCGGCCCAGTCTTCGAGGTCAGTGACCGCCGCGGTTCGGTCAGGGCGGACCGCGACGGCGTCCGGTTCCGGCTGGACGAAGAAGAGGCCGAGTTCCGGTGGGACGAAATCGGTGCCGTCGAGACCAAGTCCAGCCGACTCGGGCGTCGGTTCACGGTCACGGTCCACTTGACGACCCGCCGATGGTTCAACGCCGAGGTCGAGGCCCCGGCCAGGAGTCTTCTCAAGGAGTGGGTGGTGGAACTCGACGCAGTTCTGGACGCCTACTTCGAGGAATCCTGACCACACATTTCAGCAGGCCTGTTGCGTATCGGGGGATGGGCACCCGGCAGTGGGTCCTCGTCGGAGTTCGCCGGGCCGGGCTCCGACGAGGATCGAGCCGACGCGGGTCTCGACCGTGCGGGGCCGGTCCCTGGTCCGGGGCCGCCACCGTGGTCTGCTCGCACGGGCTCGTGCCGCCCCACCCGCACCGGGTCCCCTCGGCGGCATTCCCGGCCGCCGCCGGCCATGAGGTGACACCGCCGCGGGTCCTGCCGGGGCAACAGCTGGAGCGGGTGAGGTGGCAGGCACAGACGCGTGGCGCGCCTGCCGCATCTCCGCGATGGCGCGTGGCCGGGAAGGTTCACGTTGCCGTCGTCGGTCCGCAGGCGTACCTCGGCCGTCCCTCAGGACTCCTCTTCCATCCGGATGGCGCTCCTGAGGTCCTCGAACGCCTTGCCGGGGTTGTTCTCCTGCATCTCCAACAGCGCGGCGGCGATCGCATCGAGCTTGCGCTGGATCGCGTGCTCGGCCCGCCGTTCCGAGTTCTTGAGCAGGGCCAGAAGCAGCAGGGTGACGGCAGTCATCGATTCTCCGGCCAGCAGCAGCCACTCGTCCGGAAGCTTCAGGGCATGAGCAGTGATGACGAGGGCCACCAAGGCCAAGCACCCTCCGAAGAAGACGGGCGAGCTGGTGAAGTTCGAGGCGTTCTCCGCCAGCCGGGCGAACCGTGCGCGTCTGTCGCCACCTCGGTCGGCGGGATGTTGAAGAGTCATACGACGTGCCTACCCGACCACGCGAAAACATGCAGACCGGCGTGACCGGGGTGTGGGCGCGCGGGGTGCGGAGGCCATGCCCGCCGGGGCCGCCCCGGTGCCGACGTCGCTCCGAGGCGGCCGACCACAGGATGGGGGAAGGCCGCGAGGGACCGAACCGCCGGGTGGCCGTCGCGGTGTCCGCTTTCGGGTGACCCCGTGGCTCGGCGTCGCCATGGCCGGGCCGGCGTACTCAACGATCACAGGGGCCGGGGAGACCTGCCCGAGACGCTGACCGCTGGGAGGGCCTGCCGTGTACATCCTGCTCGTCGCTACCGCCTTCAACAGCCTCACGCAGCGCCTCCACGCCGAACTGAGGGATCGCGGTCACACCGTGGCGGTGGAACTCGCCCTGCACGGCGAGTCCTTGGCGGGCGCCGTACGACGTCATGAGCCGCAGCTCGTCGTCGCGCCGATACTGAAGACGGCGATCCCACGAGAGGTGTGGTCCTCCTGTACATGTCTTGTCGTCCACCCCGGCCCCGTCGGGGACCGCGGGCCTTCGTCCCTCGACTGGGCGATTCAGGGGGACGTCGGCCAGTGGGGTGTGACGGTCCTGCAGGCCAACGCGGAGATGGACGCGGGTGACGTGTGGGCCTCTGTCGCCTGCCCGATGCCGCCGGTGGCCAAGAGCGACCTGTACCGCGGCGAGCTGTCCGACGCGGCGGTCACCGCGGTGATGCTGGCGGTGGAGCGGTTCGCCACCGGGACGTACTCCCCTCGGGCGCAGACGGTGGAAGACGGAGTGGGAACCGGCCGTGCCCGCCCGTATCTCGATCAGAGCGTCCGGCGGATCGACTGGGCGTCGGAGTCCACCGAGACGATCATCCGCAAGCTGCGGGCCGCGGACTCGCAGCCCGGAGTGCTCGACGAACTGCTGGGCGACGAGTGGTACTTGCACGGGGGCCACCCCGAGGGCGAGCTGTGCGGGCATCCCGGCGAACTCCTGGCCACACGCACGGGAGCCGTCTGCCGGGCGACGACGGACGGCGCCGTGTGGATTCCCGAGTTGCGGGCCCGGCGCAGGCCGGGGCAGCCACCCACGTTCAAGCTGCCCGCCGTCACGGCGCTTGCCGGCCGGCTGCCCTCCTTGCCGGAGAGCCCCGCGCCGTCGCGTCTTCCCACACATCGCCGTACCTGGACCGATATCAGCTATCGCGAGGAGCGCAGCGTCGGCTTCCTCTCGTTCTCGTTCTCCGGCGGCGCGATGAGCACGACGCAGTGCCGTCGTCTGCTGGCGACCTATCGAGAGGCCTGCTCGCGTCCCACGTCAGTGCTGGTGCTCGGCGGCAGCCGGGTCTTCTCCAACGGCATCCACCTCAACGTCATCGAGGCGGCCGAAGACCCCGGCGCGGAGTCCTGGGCCAACATCAATGCCATCGACGACCTGGTCGAGGCCGTCCTGACGACTACGGACCGGCTGGTGGTCGCTGCCGTCGGCGGATATGCCGCCGCAGGCGGGTTGATGCTCGCGCTGGCGGCGGACGAGGTGTGGTGCCGATCGGGCACCGTGCTGAATCCGCACTACCGGCTGATGGGCCTGTACGGCTCGGAGTACTGGACGTACACACTGCCGCGCCGGGTCGGTCCGGCGGCGGCCGAGCGTCTGATGCGCCAGGCTCTGCCGGTGAGCGGGATGGCGGGGCAGCGGCTGGGCCTCATCGACCGGCTGGTCGAGTGCACCCCACAGGACTTCACGGCAGAGGTCGGCCGGCTTGCCGGACACCTCGCTTCGCTGCCCGCGGTGCAGTCACGCATCGCTGCGAAGAAGGCCGAACGGGACCACCAGGAGGCTCTCAAGCCGCTCGTTGCCTTCCGGGAGGAGGAGCTGGCCCAAATGCGGCGGACCTTCGCCGACCCGGCCGCCCCCTACCACATGCTGCGCCGCGCATTCGTCCGCAAGGAGAAGCAGCTGCGAACGCCGCAGCATCTGGCACACCCGGTGTGCGGAGCGCGCGTGACGGATCAGCTCCGGTCCGAGGCCCGTGTCACTGATTCGGACCTCGAAAACTCGGCCGCAGCGCCGGATGCCTGTTATCAAGAAGGCTGAGGGCGAAATGCCGACTTTCATGTCATACCTCCCCGAGGGGGCACCCTGATGAATGCAGCAACGCCGACCGCTCAGGACACGGCCGCCGCCGGCGCACCCGCCGACGAGGCTCCCCCGATCCACATTCTCTGGATCAACGCGGGGCTCAGCTGCGACGGTGACTCGGTGGCCCTGACGGCGGCAATGCAGCCGAGCATCGAGGAGATCGTGCTCGGCGCGCTGCCCGGCCTGCCCAAGATCGCTGTCCACTGGCCCCTGATCGACTTCGAATGCGGGCCGGTCGGGGGTGCGGACACGTTCATCGAGTGGTTCTTCAAGGGTGAGCGCGGCGAGATCGACCCCTTCGTCCTGGTGATCGAGGGGTCCGTACCCAACGAGACCATCAAGCCGGAAGGCTACTGGTGCGGCTTCGGCGACGACCCCGAAACCGGCCAGCCGATCACCACCAGTGAATGGATCGACCGGCTCGCCCCCAAGGCGCTGGCTGTCGTCGCGATCGGAACGTGCGCCACCTACGGCGGGATCCACGCCATGGCGGGCAACCCGACCGGTGCGATGGGCGTGCCCGACTACCTGGGCTGGGACTGGACGTCCCAGGCCGGCATCCCGATTGTGTGTGTGCCCGGCTGTCCGATCCAGCCCGACAATTTCTCGGAGACCCTGACCTACCTGCTCTACCAGGCGGCTGGCGCCGCTCCGATGATCCCGCTGGACGACAAGCTCCGGCCGGCCTGGCTGTTCGGCGCCACCGTGCACGAGGGGTGCGATCGTGCGGGCTACTACGAACAGGGACAGTTCGCCCTCACGTACGACTCGCCCAAGTGCCTCGTCAAGCTCGGCTGCTGGGGGCCCGTCGTCAAGTGCAACGTGCCCAAGCGGGGCTGGATGAACGGGATCGGCGGCTGTCCGAACGTCGGCGGCATCTGCATCGCCTGCACCATGCCGGGATTCCCCGACAAGTTCATGCCGTTCATGGACGAACCGCCCGGCGGGAAGGTGTCCAGCGCCGCCAGCGGAGCGTACGGCGCGGTGATCCGCAGGCTGCGGTCGATCACGGCCAAGACCGTGGACAAGGAGCCGAAGTGGCGCCAAAGGGGGCAGAAGCTGACCACCGGGTACCGGCCGCCCTGGTGATCCCCCGCTGAACCGAAGCACATCGCCTCACCGCGCGACCCACCTCCAGCTTGAAGAAGGGCACGGCACTCACGATGGCACCGAAGACAAAGGCGGCCGGCGACGGCAGTGGCCTGGTGGAGATGGCCTGGGATCCGATCACCCGGATCGTGGGCAGTCTCGGCATCCACACAAAGATCGACTTCAAGCAGAAGCGGGTCGCGGAGTGCTACAGCACCTCGTCGGTCTTCCGTGGCTACAGCGTCTTCATGCGCGGCAAGGATCCCCGGGACGCGCATTTCATCACCAGCCGCATCTGCGGGATCTGCGGCGACAACCACGCCACGTGTTCGGTGTACGCCCAGAACATGGCTTACGGGGTGAAGCCTCCGCACCTCGGTGAGCTGATCATCAACCTCGGGGAGTCCGCCGAGTACATGTTCGACCACAACATCTTCCAGGAGAACCTGGTCGGGGTCGACTACTGCGAAAAGATGGTCCGTGAGACCAACCCCGGCGTCCTCGAGCTCGCCGAGCGCACCGAGGCGCCGCACGCCGGGGACCACGGCTACCGCACCATCGCCGACATCATGCGGTCGCTCAACCCCATCGAGGGTGAGTTCTACCGCGAAGCCCTCCAGGTGAGCCGCTACACCCGTGAGATGTTCTGCCTCATGGAGGGCCGCCATGTACACCCCTCCACGCTCTACCCGGGTGGCGTGGGCACCATCGCATCCGTGCAGCTCTTCACGGACTACCTCAGCCGCCTCATGCGCTATGTGGAGTTCATGAAGCGCGTCGTCCCCCTGCACGACGACCTCTTCGACTTCTTCTACGAGGCTCTGCCCGGGTACGAGGAAGTCGGCCGCCGACGAGTGCTGCTCGGCTGCTGGGGAGCGCTCAACGACCCCGAGTACTGCGACTTCACCTACGCCAACATGACCGACTGGGGGCGGCGGATGTTCGTCACCCCCGGCATCATCGTCGACGGCAAGCTTGTCACCAACGACCTCACCGAGATCAACCTCGGTATCCGCATCCTGCTGGGCAGCTCGTACTACGAGGACTGGCAGGGCCAGGAGCAGTTCGTCACCCACGACCCGCTCGGCAACCCCGTCGACCCGCGCCACCCGTGGAACCAGCACACCATCCCCGCCCCGCAGAAGCGGGACTTCAACGACAAGTACAGCTGGGTGATGTCCCCCCGCTGGTTCGACGGAAAGGACTACCTGCCGCTGGACACCGGAGGCGGCCCCATTGCCCGCCTGTGGTCCACGGCGCTGTCCGGGCTCGTCGACGTCGGCTATGTCAAGGCCACCGGCCACAGTGTCGTCATCAATCTGCCGCGCACGATGACCAAGCCCGAAACCACCTTCGAGTGGAAGATCCCGCGCTGGAGCAACGCGCTGGAACGCAACCGCGCCCGCACCTACTTCCAGGCCTACGCCGCGGCCATCGCCCTGCACTGCGCAGAGAAGGGCCTCGAGGAAGTACGCGCCGGCCGCACCCAGACCTGGGAGAAGTTCGAGGTGCCGGACGAGTCCATCGGCTGCGGCTTCACCGAGGCCGTACGCGGTGTCCTCTCCCACCACATGGTCATCCGGGACGGGAAGATCGCCAACTACCACCCGTACCCGCCGACTCCGTGGAACGCCAGCACTCGCGACACGTACGGCACGCCCGGCCCGTACGAGGACGCCGTGCAGAACACACCCATCTTCGAGGAGAACTCCCCGGAGAACTTCAAGGGCATCGACATCATGCGCGCGGTGCGCAGCTTCGACCCCTGTCTGCCCTGCGGCGTTCACATGTACGTCGGCGGCGGAAAGACCGTGAAGTCGATGCACGTACCCACCGGCCTGAGCGGCCTTGCCGGATGAGCGCGGCAGCCCACACCGTCAACTCGCAGGCCGCTGCTGCCACCCGGGTCATGAACGCTGAGCAGGCAGGGCGGCGGGTGGAAGAAGTGCTCGACCGACTGGCCGCCACCGGAGATGAATCGGCGCGTGCCGGGGCCGAGGAACTGGTCCGGGTCCTGATGGACTTCTACGGGGCCGGTCTGGCCCGGATCGTCCGGCTGCTCGATGCCCCCGCCGCCGGCAAGGTCCCGGGCGGCCCCCTGGCCGGGCTGCTGGCGGATGAACTGGTCTCGAGCCTGCTGGTCCTGCACGATCTGCACCCCGAGGACACCGCCACACGCATCGATCGTGCTCTGGACGCGGCCGGTGACCATTCCTGGGAGGTGGCGGGCTTCGACGACTCCTCCGCGACGCTGCGCCTGCGGTCTGCCGGCGGTACGGGCTGCGGCTGCGCCGGCACCGCCGCGGCGTCACAGCAGGCGGTCGAGGACGCTCTCGCCTGCTTCGCACCTGAGGTGGCCGCTGTGGAAGTGGAGACAGGCGCCGCCTCCAGGAGACCGGCGCTGCTCCAGATCGGGACGGCTCCTCCGTCCCGCACGGCGCCCGGACCGGCCGCGGCGAAGACGCGGTGAGCGCGCCTCGGCTCCGGTCGCAGCCTTCCGCGCCGGCCGGTGAACTGCGCGGCCTGCGCCGGTTTCTGACCGAGCGTCCACCCCGGAAGGAACGGTGCGAACTGTGCGGAGTGGCGGTGGCCGACGACCGCCACCGCCACCTGGTGGACACGGACGAACGCGCACTCGCCTGCGCATGCGTCTCGTGTGCCCTCCTGTTCGAGCGGCCCGGCGCCGCGGGTGGCCGCTTCCGGGCGGTGCCGGACCGCTATCTGGCCGACCCGGACCACAGCCTCGACGAGAACGCGTGGGAAATTCTTCAGATCCCGGTCGGCGTCGCCTTCTTCTTCCGCAACGCGGCGCTCGACCGCTTGGTCGCGCTCTACCCGAGTCCGGCCGGCGCGACCGAGAGCGAACTGGAGCCGTCGGCATGGCAGACCGTGCTGGGCGGCAGTCGGCTGGCCGCGCTGCTGGAACCCGACGTGGAGGCGCTCCTGCTGCGCCGAACGCAGGGCCGGGCCGAGTGCTACCTCGTCCCGATTGATATCTGTTACGAACTGGTGGGCCGTATGCGCCTGTTGTGGCAGGGCTTTGACGGCGGAGCCGAGGCGCGGGCCGATCTGGAGGCGTTCTTCGAGCATGTGGGCGGCCGCGCCCGGCCGGTTCATGAGGTGAACCAGACATGACACAGTTCGCCTTCACCTGTACGGACGTACGGGCCGACCAGTACGCCGCCGGTCCGACACTCGTCTTCAGGCTGCGCATCACGGCGTCCGAAAACGCCCGCGTGCACGCCCTGGCCCTGCGCTGCCAGATCCGCATCGAGCCCGCGCGGCGCGGCTACGAGCCCACGGAGGCCGAAGGGCTGGCCGACCTCTTCGGAGAGCGCTCGCGGTGGGGCAGCACGCTTCAGCCGGTTCAGTTCGCCCAGGTCTCGCACATGGTTCCCAGCTTCACGGGAGAGACGGAAACCGACCTCGCGGTGCCGTGCACCTACGACATGGACGTCGCCGCGACCCGGTACTTCAACGCCCTCGAGGCGGGCGAGGTGCCGCTGCTCATGCTGTTCTCCGGAACGGCATTCACCGGGGCGGGCGGCTTCCGCGTCGAGCCCGTGCCGTGGGACCGGGAGGCAGCCTTCCGGATGCCGGTAAAGGTGTGGCAGGAGATGGTCGAGCAGCACTTTCCCGGTTGCGGCTGGATCCGGCTGCCCCGCGACACCGTGGACGCGCTGCTCTCCTTCCGTTCGCAGCGGGCACTTCCCTCCTGGGAGGCGGCCGTCCGGGCCCTGCTGGCCGAGGCCGGTACGCCGGACCTCCCACCGGGCCACGCCCTGGACCGAGCACTGCTGCCACGCGCGACCGGAAGGACGGCACGTTGACGACAACTGCCTTCGCACCGGCGACGGAAGCCCGGTTCGCCGTCGCCCGACAGGTGGCGGACGCGGTGCTCTTCGAGGGCTACGTGCTCTACCCGTACCGCGCCTCGGCGGCCAAGAACCGGCTGCGCTGGCAGTTCGGGGTGCTCGTGCCGCCCGGCTGGGGCGCCGAGTGCGAAGAACACGACTTCCAGCACACCGAGTGTCTGATGGAGCCGAAGGGGGACGCGAATCTCGCTGTCGAGGTCCGTTTCCTGCACGCACAGCGCCGGACCGTGCAACAGGTCCGGCAGGACGGCGGTTTCGAGACGGTGCCCGAGCTCCCTCTCGAGGACCGGGTCCTGGTGCCCTGGGACGAGGGAGTCGAAGAGCGGGTCGAGGTGCTCGCCGGAGTGGAGGAGCTGACAGGAGACGGCGTCACGGTCCCCTTCACCCGTCCTGCCCGCGAGGAGACCGAGCCCGTCCTCGACTCGGCCGGCCGGATGGTCGGCCGTCTGATTCGCCGCTGCGAGGAGATCAGCGGCGCCGTGCGGCTGTCCGCGCGTGAACTCGGCGGGCCCTACCGGGTGATGCGCCTGACCGCTGTCGTGGAGAACACCAGCGGCTGGAGCCCGCCGGACGGTACGGCCGACCGTGACGCCGCGCTGCCGCGCTCGCTGGTGGCCGCGCATCTGCTGATGAGTCTCAGCGCCGGGTCGTTCCTGTCGATGACGGATCCGCCCGAGTGGGCCAAGGGCGCGGTCGCGTCCTGCCGCAACCTGCACACCTGGCCGGTCCTCGCCGGCGAACCCGGCCGCGCGGATCTGGTGCTGTCGTCCCCGATCATCCTGGAGGACCACCCCGCGATCGCCCCGGAGAGCCCAGGGGCGCTCTACGACGCGACAGAGATCGACGAGATCCTCGCGCTGCGCACCGCAGCCCTCACCGACGAGGAGAAGCGCGAGGCCCGGGGCACCGACGAGCGGGCCGCCGCGGTGATCGAACTGGCCGATTCGATGCCCCCTGAAGTCCTTGAACGCCTGCACGGTGCGGTGCGCGCACTGCGCGAGGTGACCGGTCCCGAAGCGCCGGACGCACCCCCGGCGGCCGCCCCTCGCGGCTTTGCCGACGAACATGGCGTGCAGGCCCCGGACACCCCGTGGTGGGACCCGGCGAGCGACTCCGGCTTCGACCCGGCACGCGACCGGATCCTGGTGGACGGCCGGTCGCTGGGCGCAGGCAGCCGCGTGCTGCTGCGCCCGGGCCTGCGGCGCAGTGACGCACAGGACCTGTTCCTGCACGGCCGCAGCGCCAGAGTCGAGGCGGTGCTGCACGACGTGGACGGGGCAGTGCACCTGGCAGTGACCGTCGAGGGTGATCCAGGAGCCGACATCCGCCGCGAGCAGGGCCGCTTCCTGTACTTCCAGCCCGACGAGGTCGCCCCCCTGGAGGACGCATGAGCCGCCCCGACCGGACCAGCGACCGGATTCTGGTCGCCGGGGTCGGAAACATCTTCCTCGGCGACGACGGCTTCGGCGTCGAGACCGTGCGCAGGCTGGCCGCGGAACAGCTGCCCGAGTACGCCGAGGTCGTGGACTTCGGCGTACGGGGCGTACACCTGGCGTACGAGCTTCTCGAGGGCTACGACACCCTCGTCCTGGTCGATGCCACGGCGCGCGGTGGCGAGCCCGGCACGGTGTATCTGATCGAAGCCGACAGCGCGGGCGACATCGAGCCCGAGACCGCCCTGCTGGACGGCCACCGGATGTCCCCCGACGCGGTCCTGGCGCTCCTGGGGACCCTCTGCGCCGGCACCGGCACTCGGCCGCCGCGGCGCACCCTGGTAGTGGGATGTGAACCCGCCGGTGTGGAGGAAGGCATCGGTCTCAGTCCGCCCGTTGCCGCCGCCGTGCCGGAGGCCGTACGGCTGATCATGGGCCTGGTACGGGACGGCAGGCACGAATCGTCCGCGCCACCGGCTGCGGTCGGCGAGGTTGCGAAGTGAGGAGAAGAGCATGAAGAAGACGATCATTGGCAGCGTGGCCGCCGCGACTGCCGCGACGGCTGTGGCTGCTGTTGTCAAGCAGCTCCTGCCGGACGTCATGCGCTATCTGCGCATCCGCAAGATGTGACACGACGGTGGTGACAGGCCTCAGTAGGCGCCGTTCACATTGTCGATGGAGCCGTACTTGTCGGCGGCGTAGTTGCACGCGGCGGTGATGTTGGCGACCGGGTCGTAGCTGTCCATCGACGTGCCGGGCACGTGGTACGCGAGGAACGTCGGCGCAATGACCTGCAGGAGCCCCTTGGACGGTGTTCCCGCCACGGCGTTGGAGTCCCAGTTGTTGATGGCCCGCGGGTTGCCCGAGGACTCGCGCATGATGTTCCGGTGGATGCCGTCGTACGAGCCGGGGATGCCGTGCTTGGCCATGACGGCGAGTGACTCCCGGATCCAGCCGTCGAGGTTGTTCGCATAGGTCGCGGGCTTCGTGGCGGTGGTGGCGCCCTTGGTGGCCAGCGTGCTCCTCTGCACGGAGCGGCTGGCCCGATCCTCCGGGGAAGACGTGTTGGGGGTCACCTTGGCCTTTTTGCCGACCGACAGCTGGAGACCCGAGTGAATCAGCGAAGGGTTGCTGCCGATTGCCCTCCGGTTGTCCTTGTACAGCTGCATCCAGCCGCCGCTCAGGGAGTGCGCCCGAGCGATCTTGGCAAGGGAGTCACCCACGACGACGGAATAGGTGGTGGGCAGGGCCTTCTTCGCGGCGACGTGCGTGGTGCCCGCGGCGGCCGGGGCCACAGCCTTTGCGGCTGTGACGGGATGTGCCGTCGGCTGGGCCGCGCCGGCAGTGGTCGCGCCGATCACCGGCAGGACGAGTGCGGCACCGCCCGCACCCGCGGCGACGAAGCCCCGGGTGATCGGGCTGGACTTGGGACGACGGTGCTTACCCTTTGCGGGCATGATGAGTTCCTCTCCGTCGCCTGCGAGGTGAGCTGTCGGGTTCGGGCTGGAGATGCCCGGCCGCGGTAGGAATGCGACTTGACCCCGAGCCGTTCCGGATTCCGGATCGGCGGCTTACCTGGGTCCCCCGCTCCTGCCGTAAGTGAGTGGGTGGTTTGCCGGGCGGCGGCAGGATTCGGCGTTCCGTCCGGATTGCGGCGACCGTAAGCGAAAAGCGCTGGATTGAACAAGCCCTGAATTCACCACTGCAATCCGCGCGGCGGAATCAGCCGCGGAAAATCACGCGATCCACCGAGGACGGGAAACTCAACTCGCTTCTATGGAAAGGGACTGGGCCGGATCGGCGCCCTTCGCGCACTGTCGAGGACGTGACCCATATCACGGGTTTCGATGCGGGATGGCCGGCCCTGCGCCGCCGCGAAAATGCACGACAAGTCGCATGTTTTCCTGCAATATGGACGTCGAGAGCAATGCCGAGTAAACGTTCATTCCGGACATGCATGGGCGGAGTTGTCCTCGAAGATGAGCATTTAGTCCCCACATTCGCGCTATAAATGCATTAGCGCCCTCTATGGGTAGATTCTGTCCGTTTGGGTAGTAATTGGGGGTCGCCTCTCCGCCTGGCTGTCCTGTGGCGACGTGCCCCCCGAGACCGGTAGGCGACCACCGCTGCCCGCACGGCGTACGCGCCCGGGTGGCGCAGGTGTGCCGGGGCCCTGCCGCCGGGTCCCGGCGGCAGGGCGGGTGTCGAACGGCTCCAGCGCTCGGCGGGCACGGGCGTGCGGCACTCGGCGAGCACAGAGGCTTCGACGGCCCTCGGTCTGTGCCGGGGCGGAGACCCGTGACCTGTCGAACGACGGCCCCGTCCTGGACATCAGCCTCATGGCCGCCGCGATTCCCACGCCACCGGGCAGCCGTCGAAACGGAGCGCTGGACGGCTACTCCGTCATGGCGAGCGGCACCCAGGCTGCCGACGACGACCAGCGGCACGGCGAACCCGAACCTTCGATCACCTGCTGGTGATCGTGCCCCCGACCGCCCCGCTTCAGTGTCGCTTCGGCAGCAACAGCTTCGTCAGTTCCCTCTGGGCATCGGTCACTGGGCCACTGGTGCTCGGCGCAGGAGTGCCCGTGGGTGAGGTGCTCACACTGCCGGAAGGACTTGCGGAAGGAGTCGGCGTCGGCGAGGCCGAGTGGCTGGGGCGGCCACTGGAGGGGCGGGGGGTCGGCCTGGCCCTCACGGGCGGCCTGGTGGTGGCTGTGGGAGTCGTGGATGCCGCTGATTCCCGGTGAGTGGCCGTCGCGCTGGGGCGCCGAGGCGTACCACTGCTCCGGTCCCGGACACTCCCTCGGGCCGGGTGCGTGGCCGGCCGTTCCGGCGTGGCTTTCGGTGATTTGGTGACGTGGGGCTCGGGCTCGGGCTCGTCGGGGGATACCCGTTCCGGGCCCGGCGCTGCTCCTGGGGCACCGGCGGAGTGCTCGGGCAGCAGCGATACGGCGGCCAGACCGCCGAGCATGGCGAAGGCGGCCGCGGCAAGAGTCCGCCCGCCGTACTTCTTCAATCGCTGCGGATGGCGCCCCCGGGCTGCGGGCACATCTGCCGAGGGAGCGGGGGACCAGAGAGGCTCGGGGGACTCGAACGAGCCCGGTCCCTCGCTGAACAGGATCTCCGGCACCATCGTGTCGACTGTCGGAGCACCACCGCCGCTCCGATCGCTCGGCGGTGCTGTTGCGGAGTCGTATGCGCCGCACTCCGGGCACGTCACGGCGCCGTTGAGGACGCGGCGGCAGGGGAGGCAGTAGTCCATGATCTCGCCCCTTAGTGCGTGAGTTGCTGGAAGGAGCCGTGGCCGGCCGGCCAGGCTGGGCAGCAGCCGGCCGCCGGAAGGCGGCGCTCGGTGACTTTCCGAAGCATCCTTGGCATGCGCGAACCTCACTCACTCACCGGTCTGCAGGTGTTTCACCGGTTACCGAGGTCAACGGGCTTGAGCGAATCAGTGTTCAAAAGGCGGTTGAAACGTGGCGCACGCAACTCCATCGGAGGTTGTAGCTGGTCGCACGGGCGCCCCACTCGGCGTCCGAGCCGGCAATCAGGGCTGACTCCGAGTCAACCGCGCTCATTGTCATGGGGTGTTACGAGCCATCTGCCTGTTCCCCGGGTGCTGTTCCAGCAGCATGCTCGACCATTTCACGATGCACAGCCGCTCCTTCCACGGCGCCGCATACGCGCCGGTCGCCCGGTCGACGCACTTGCCCTCGGTGCCCAGCTGTCCACTTTCGGATCCCCGCACGGGCGGTAAGCGCCCGCGACGAATCACTTGTTCGCAAGTCGGGAAGAGATGGGCAACTATTCCTACTTCTTGGTCGATTTCGGTCAGGCATGATCACATACTGACATGTGCGCATAGCCTATCCGGCAAACCGCTAACATGATGATTTGTATGAAGTAGCTGGATTGCATCGTTGATTGGGGGTTTCGTGGCGCGAGCGGGGCTGGCCGTCACCAGGGCGCACTATGAAACTTTCCCGTTCGTATCGGGGGGCGAACCTCGGATCCGTCACTGGGCACGCCGGCTGAGGAAACCGTTGCCGAACGGGCTGCTGGCCGGCCGCACAGTTCTCGACCTCGGCTGCGGATCAGGTGAGATCACGCACGGTCTTCTCCGGCGCGGAGCGCAAGTTGTCGGTGTCGATCTGACCAGCGCTGCCACGCGGGCCACGCGATCGCTCAACCCGGCGGCCGCTGTCGTCCAGGCGAATGCGCTCCGTCTTCCGTTCGCCACCGCCGCGTTCGACCTGAGCGTCTCCATCGGTGTGCTGCACCACACCCCGGATGCGCGTTCCGGCCTTGCCGAAATGGTTCGTGTCACCCGGCCGGGTGGGCGCGTCGTCATCATGTTGTACAGCCGGTGGACGCCGTACCACCTCGTTTACACGGCGACAGCGCCATTGCGCCGTGTGGTCCCGGTGACGGCCCTGAATCGTCTGCCGAAGTGGATTCTGGCTGTGGTGCGGCTTGCTGTCGCGGCACAAGGGCGCACCAGACTGCCGAACGAACAACTACGGCGGCTTCTGGCGGACCAATTGTGGACGCCTTGCGTCACGTTCCACAGTTTGCGGGAGATCCATGAGTGGGCACGTGTTCTCCAGGCCCGTGTTGTCTGGCGCAAGGGGCTTTTGTGCCACGCCAATCTCGTGGCGCTCGAATGCTGATGAAGGCCCGTCAGGGCTGGGCTGACTGTCCGGCCATGACGGCAAAACAAAAGGAAGGGTCGATCACATGAACAGCGGGGCGACGGTCGAAATCAACACCTGTGAAAAAGTCAGTGCCGAGATCGAAAGGGTAGCCCGCACGGCCGAACAGCCCCCAGAACTCGACGACATCCGGCGGCGGCTTCCACAGGCGAACGGGGACCAGGACACTTGGTAGAAGAGAGCGGAACCCTCTCAAGGCTTCCTGTGGCTATTGTGCAGGAATGCGAGAAGTATCCCTTCTCTGTGGTCGCGAGTCGGGCGCGCGACCGGTTGACCGCTGCGGTGCCGGCTCTGTCCACGCGCATCCTGGGCTTGCCGGTCACTGTTTTCGGTCTGGGCAGTGGGTTCTTCTATCTCACCGCGGCCCAGGGGCGTGCGTGGGGTATGCGGGAAGAGCACATTGCCGAGGTACTCACGGTGCAGGCGTTGGGGCATTGCCATTTCGCGTTTCATGATCTCGTCATAGACGAGGGCGCGGCTCCTGCCGAAATGTGTCTCGTGTCGGACGCATGCCTGTGGGAGTACCTTGAGGGGGTCTCCGCCCTGGCCGTCAGGGATTCAAGACGGTTTCACGCGCTGCACTGGCACTATTACAACTTGTATGCGGCTGCCATTGAACGCGATATGGCCCACCGGGACAGGCTGTTCGCCTACGCCCCGCAGGACATCATGGGTCTGGGCGACAAAGCAGGCCCCGGAGCCACGGTGATCCATCTCGCTGCGGAACTCGCGGGTCGTAGCAGTTGTGACGAGCGCCCCGCTTCCGCTCTGCTCCGCTTGTGTACGGGACTGCAACTGGTCGACGACCTCAATGATTCCGGGCTCGACGCGGCTGTCAACAACCGGACATGGCCTGTGACATCGGCCCTGCTCGCGTATCCGCACGTGGACATGACCGACAGGGGCATGATCGAGGCCGCCGTTGTCGGCTCCGGAGCCGCCGAGGGATGCCTGCGACTGGCCCTGGAAGCGTTCTCCGACGCACGGGCGCTCGCCCTGGAAGCCGAGGCGACAGTGATCGCCGACCTCGCAGAGAGCTGGAAGGGCAGGACAGCAGAGCGCCTGCAACAGCTCGAGACCGCACTGGGGGTGGCTTGACCGGCTCGGTGGTGCGGTGGGCAGGCCCGGGGGAGATCCGAAGCACAGCGGTGCTTCTCAGCCGTGCTTTCCCCGGTCTGCAGTGGAGACACCTGGTCAAGGCGGCTGCTGTTCCCCATCTGGTGGTACCAGGCCAACCGGTCACCCTCGGGGTCGTCCCGGACGACGGCTTACGGCGCTACCGGAGGCGAGTTGCCGACTGCTTGCTGAACATCGCCTGGATGATGGCTGCCTGTCTGATTCCGGGCCATATCAGTCGGTTGCCGTGGGGACTGCGACCAAGCAGGAACCTCCGATGGCGCCTGGTCAACCTGACACGTGACGCCGACTGTCCCCAGGCATCGCCTCTGACCCTGCCGCTGTGCCGAACGGCCCTCGCCCTCGCGGACTCGGCGGGAATGGAACTGGAAGCCGCCGTTGCCTCGGACTGTCCGCGCCTGGCCCGGGCGTACCGACGATACGGATTCGCGGATGTGTCCGCCTCCGGCACTCAGCTCATCCTGCGCAGGACTTCCCGGAACACTGAGAAGGAGATTCCCCGATCGCGGCGGTGGGAGTCTGTCATCAGAACCGGCCGCGTCAGTGCCACGAGCCTGCGGGCCCGTTTCGGCGAGGTCACCGGGCCTGTTCTGGATGCTGGATCCGGGGACTCGACCTTGACGAGCGACCTGCTCAGCAAGGGTGTCGACGCGGTCGCCCTCGACCCCCAATTCGCGATACGCGCGCCGAAGCCGACGCACCAGCATGCCGTCGCAGGCGTCATGGAACAGTTGCCGTTTGCGACGGGCGTTTTCGCGACCGTGCACGCCTCCTACAGCCTCCAGCACTCCTCGAACCCCGACCGTGCGCTTCGAGAGCTCCTACGAGTCGCCGGCAGGGACGGGGTGGTGCTCATTCACCCGGTCTGGGGGCCGGCGCGACTGCGACGTGCGGTTCAGGCGCTGCCGGGCGTCACGGTGTTTCCGGGCCGGATGATTCCGCCTGGAAGGCAGCGTCCCAGTGTCCGCATCGCATGCGCCCGGTTCGACAGGGAGGCCGACCGCACGATGTTGATCCGTGCTCTCCGGCCCAGCGGATTCGTGGTGGCCATGGGCACACTGGCGATGCGGTTGACGATCCGGCTGCGGAAGACGACGTCGGTCGGCCCGGGGGCGGCGAGGTGATCTCGACCCTCGCTGGTCTGGCGAACCTGCTGCGGATGCACACCGCTGGGTTCGAAGGGCTGGTGTTCACCATCGGTCCATTGCTCACCAACCGGTCCGCCACCGCCGGCGACCTGGTGTGCCTGTGGTGGATCGGAGTCGTGGTCAACGGCTATATCTTCGCCCTCAATGACCTGGTCGACCTGCCGCACGACCGCAGGAATCCGGCCCGCACCCGTAGTCCGCTGGTCACCGGCGGCATATCCGAGCGGACTGCGCTCAGCGCGGCGATCGTTCTGCCGCTTGCCGCAATAGGTACGGCAGTTGCCGCCGGATGGCAGCGTGCTGCGGCTGTCTTGTTTGTTGCGCTGCTCGCGATGGCAGCCGTCGTCAACGTCTACCAAAAGGTCACCCGCCATCCGGTGCTCATGGACCTCGCGTATGCGACGACGATGGCGGCGCCGCTGCCGATAACGGCTCAGGCATACGAGCACGAGGTAACACCACTGGTGTGGTGTGCCACTTCGTCTCTGTTCTTCCTCGCGCTGCAGCTGAACAGCGTCGCCGGAAACCTGAAGGACCTGGCCTCTGACCGGTCCACCGGGTTTCGGACTGTGGCGATCGTGCTCGGCGCCGCGGTGGAATCGGACGGGAAACTCGTCGCCGGGCACCGCTACCGCGCCTACTGCTGGACGGTGCACGCGTTGGCGGGGTTCACCGCGACCGTCACCGTGGGGGCCGCGGTCACCCAGCACCGTGGCTGGATCGTGGTGGCTGTGGGGGTTGCCGCCACCGCGGCGCTTGCTTTCGGGACGCGTGACCTGTGGCGGCTGCTCAGCGGTGCCCGACAGCCGGCACGAAACGGCCGTGAGTGGTACTTCGCCTGCGGATTCGCTCTTTTGCTCATGGCCGTCGGGCTGAGCGCTCCGCAGAAGACGTTCTGGGCAGTGATCACTGCCCTCGCAGCATGGGAGATCGCCTTCAGGCTGTACCGGTACTGGATGCGCTCTCGGGGTGCCATCCCAGCCATAGTGAGGGGCCGATGAGCCGATCAGCACAATCGCAGTCTGCACGACACGGACCCACCGCCGTGCAGACGGCGCTGGGCAGAGCCACCCGCGCCCACTACGAGGCGTTCCCGTTCATCGAGGGAGGCGAGGAGCGTGTCCGGCTGTGGCGGAGACGACTGCGGGCTGATCTGCCCGATCAGCTCATCCGCGGGACACGCATCCTGGACGTCGGCTCCAGCATTGGGGAAGTCGCCCAAAGCCTGCGCCTACGGGGCGCGGACGTGGTGTGTGTCGACGTCACGCACACAGCCCTCGTCCGCAACCGACAACTACATCCCGGGGCGCAGACGGCTCAGGCGGATGCGCTGAAGTTGCCATTCGCCGACGCGACTTTCGACCATGCCATCTCCATCGGCGTTCTCCACCACACCCCCGACTGCCGACGCGGACTGGAAGAACTCGCCAGGGTCACCCGTCCCGGCGGAACACTGCTCGTCCTGCTGTACGACCGCGGTACGCCCTATCACGCCGCATATCTGGCCACGGAAGGTCTGCGCAGGCACGTGCCTGTCGACCGGCTCCGCAAGACTGCCGGGCAGATGGCTGGCACCCTTCCGGTTCGCAGCAAGGCTGCTGACTCGTCAGCGCCTCAGCGACGAACAGGTGCGCCGCCTGGTGGCTGACCAGTTCTGGACCCCGCAGGCCACGTTCCACTCCCCGAAACAGATGCAGCGGTGGGCAAGTGCCTGCGGTCTGACGGTGACGCGGGTACGGCGCGTACACCTGTACTCCAGTTTCTACGTCCTGCAACGGACCGGGGGCTGACCCCGGACAAGTCGTCATCAGTTACTCACCGGGGCGCCGCGTGCCCAGCTGGTCCGGGGAAGAAACAGGGGGCTGCTCAGCCCCCCGAGCGGGCGCTTCCCCCGCCCTCTTCGAGCTGCCCCCCGATGCGGCGAGGATGCGGTGTACGGAGAGACCGCATGCGGTTACGGCTGCTGCCGACGCGATCAGCGTAGTCACGACCGTGTTCTCTTCGACGAATGACAGCATTCGCGTGGAGAGCGGCAGGAGCTGTTGTCCTGTGTAAGCAAATGCGGTCGTTGACGTCAGGGCGCCTACCGCCAGTGCGATGACGACCCGCATTCGCGACGTCGATCGGGCGCCCAGCGCCAGGTCCAGCGGGCTGGACGGATGAAGCAGACTCAAGACGATCAGAAGCCGACCGGGTCGAGGGCGCTCCGCTGCCGCCAGCAACCACCTGCTGACACGGGTGCGGACCATGAACCTCTGCCCGCTCCACAGCCCCAGCTCGTAGTAGGAGAGGTGAATCAGGAACCGAACCGGCGCTGCTATGAGGATGACAGCCGCCACCTCCATCCGGGAACTGAGCAAGAGCATCACCTCCGGCTGAGGCCGGAGGACCAACAGCAGCACCGGTGCACTGGTTGCCAGAATCGACAGCGCAGCCAGCCCGACCTGGTTGGCCAGCATGAAGGCGACGACCCATATGGCGCTTTTCCAACCCCGCATGCCACCGTCCTCCGTCGCGCCGTACTCCACCTGACGGACGACGAGCCGACATATCCCCAGGCAACAGGATCTCACGTAGAGTATTTCTCTCGTCACGGAATCGAGGACCTGCTTCCGGAGCCGGTACCCGAGGCCACCTCGCCGGCGGCCGCAGACCAGGACCGTCGCGGCGCGCGGCGACCTGCTCGACCGAGCAGCGTGTGGCCGATCTCGGCATGCCCCCCAGGCGCCGTCCAACGCCCGGCCCAGTGCGGCACTGACCGCGCTTCGCTCGCAGCGAGCGCGGCCGGCACTTCGGCGGCACACTGCTGCCATGACTGTGGGGCAATCGCTTGATGTGCTGGTGGTGGGCGCCGGGCCGACGGGGCTGGCTCTCGCGGCCCAGTTGCATACCTACGGGGCGCGGTTCCGGATCGTCGACCGGCATCTGGACCGGGCCCGGGAGTCACGTGCGCTGGCCATCCAGCCCCGCACTCTGGAGGCCCTCGCCCCGTTCGGTGTGACGGACGAACTGGTCGCGCGGGGGAATCCGGCCGTACAGCTGCGGATGCATTTTCCGGGCCGCACCGTACGGCTGTCGCTGTTCGACATCGGCGTCGCCGACACCCCGTACCCCTTCCTGTTGTTTCTGTCCCAGGCCGAGACGGAGCGCGTGCTCGGCAGTCATCTGGCTGAGGCCGGTACGGCGGTCGAGCGGGGCACCGAACTGGTGGAGCTGACAGCCGAAGGCGGGCACGCTGCCTGCCGGTTGAGGCGTGGAGACGGTACCGAGGAGATCGTGAACGCCCGCTATGTCGTCGGCTGCGACGGGGCGCACAGCACGGTCCGGGACCAGGCCGGAATCGGCTTCGAGGGCTACGCCTACCCGCAGACGTTCCTGCTCGCAGACCTGGAGGTCGACGGACTGGAGAAGGGAGCCGCGCACGGGTACATGACCGAATCCGGGATGCTGTTCTTCTTCCCGCTCGGCTCACCGGCGAGCTGGCGGATGCTCGCGATGCGACCACCCCAACTCCCGGATACCGAAAGCCCGGTGGATCTTGGGCAGTTGCAAGCAATCGTCGACGGTTACGTCAGTGACCCGCTGCGGCTGCGGGATCCGGTATGGATGACCGACTTCCGCATTCACAACCGGGGCGCCAATGCCTACCGGGCCGGCCGCGTCTTTCTGGCCGGCGACGCAGCCCACATCCACAGCCCCGCTGGAGCCCAGGGCATGAACACCGGCATCCAGGATTCGCTCAATCTCGGCTGGAAGCTCGCCCTCGTCTGCCGGGGCATGGCGCCGACGGCCCTGTTGGACACATACGAGAGCGAGCGTGCCCCGGTCGGCCGGAACGTGCTGCGCTTCACCAACCGCGCATTCACCGTCGCCACCAGCCGAAACCCCGTGCTGAGCCTGGCCCGCACCCGTATCGCACCCCACCTCGCACCCATGGCTCTGCGATGCACTTCCCTGCGGGCCGCCGCCTTCCGGACGCTCTCCCAGCTGGCCATCAACTACCGGCACAGCCCTGCCACGACCGAGGGTCCGCGTTCGCCCAAGCGACGCCCGCGGGCAGGTGACCGGCTCCCGGACACCGCCGGAAACCTGCACGCGATGACTGCCCGGCCCGGATACCACCTGCTCCTGTGCGGCCTGGACAACGGCTGGGACGCCGGCCGCATCGCGGCCGCCACAAAGGGTCGCGAAGACCTGGTCCACGTCCACACGCTGGGCACGAGCGGGCCCTGGCGCGGCATCACGCAGGTATTGGTCAGGCCCGACGGCTATATCGGATACCTCGCCGGAGGTACGGACCTGACCGCTCTTCTCAAGTACCTCGACCGCTGGCTGCCTCTGTCCTGAATCGAGCAGCGACACTGAGCTCGTTCTCGATGCCCAGGCGCCACGGAGGTGGGTCGAGTCGCCTCCCGGAACCATCCCCGCTCGCCAGGGGGATGGTCCGTCCGCACGAGCGTGGGCGACCACGTCCGCCACTGCCCCGAACGGCGTATGCGGCTGGGCGGCGTCGGCGTGCCGGGCCCCGGGCCGTAGGGCACCGGCCTCTAATGGAGCCGAACGGGCCGCAGAGCGTTCGAGGCGGAAGGTCTGTGCCAGGACGGAGAGCGATGCACGAGATGTCCATCGCGTTGGCTGTCGTCGGCCAGGTGGAGCAGGCGGCGGCCGAGGCAGGCGGCGTCACCGCGGTGACGTCCGTACGGCTCCAGGTCGGCGAGCTGGCCGGAGTGGTCCCCGACGCCCTCTCCTTCTGCTTCGAACTGGCCTGTGCCGGGACCGTTCTGGAAGGTGCCGAGCTGGTCGCGGAATCCGTGCCCGGCCGTGCCCGCTGCGGGCCGTGCGCGGACGAATGGGCGGTCGGCATGCCGCCGCAGCTGTGCTGTCCGGTGTGCGGAGCGGCGACCGCCGAGCTGCTCTCGGGCCGCGAACTGCAGATCGTCAGCGTGCACTGGGAGGACGGCCAGGAGCACGAACGCACCCGTGAACCCATTTCCGAGGAGTGCTGAAGCATGTGCCGAGTGGTCGATCTGCAACAGGCGGTCCTCGCCAAGAACGACGCGACCGCGCACACGCTGCGCGCCGAACTTTCCGCACGTGGCACCACGGTCGTCAATCTGCTGTCCAGCCCCGGCAGTGGGAAGACGGCTCTGCTGGAGGGCGAACTGCTGCTGGCACGGCAGCGGGGAGTACGCGTCGCGGCCCTGACCGCCGACCTCGCCACCGAGAACGACGCCGTGCGCCTGGCCCGTTCGGGAGTCCCCGTCAAGCAAGTGCTGACCGACGGTCTGTGCCACCTGGAGGCCGGGATGCTGGGCCGGCATCTGGAGGGATGGCTTCCCGATGACACCCGGCTGCTGTTCGTGGAGAACGTCGGCAACCTGGTCTGTCCGGCTTCGTACGACCTTGGTGAGTCCTTGCGGGTCGTGCTCGCGTCCGTGACGGAGGGGGAGGACAAGCCGCTGAAGTACCCCACCGCCTTCGGTCTGGCGCACTTGGTGCTGGTGACCAAGACCGATATCGCGGAGGCGGTCGAGTTCGACGAGGCGGCGTTCCTGGCGAATGTCGCGCAGGTCAATCCGGGGGTGGAGGTGCTGCTGACGTCCGCGCGGCGGGGTATCGGCGTCGGCACGCTGCTGGACCGGGTGACGGCGGTGGCCGACGGCGGGCCGGTCCATGCGCCTGTGATGGCCCGTCAGGAGCATCTCCATGACCACGAACACGGTACGCATACCCATACGGCGGCCTCAGGCGCCATGGCGCAGTCCGGCTCGTGAGTGGTTCGCGGCCGGCCGCCGCCGTCGCCGAGGAGGCGGTGCAGCGCAGACGGGTCACCGTCCGGGGCGTGGTCCAGGGCGTCGGGTTCCGGCCGTTCCTGTACACACTCGCCACCGGACTCGACCTGGTCGGCCATGTGACCAACACCGGTGAGGGCGTTGTCGCGGAAGTCGAAGGGCCGCCCGCTGACCTCGTTCTGTTCTGCGACCGCATCTCCGCGGACGCGCCGCCTCTCGCGCATGTGGAGTCCGTAGACCATCAGGAGGTCCCCACCACCGGGGGTGAGGGGTTCACCATCGCCGCCTCCACGGCGGGCGGACCCGCGCGCACCCTGGTCTCGCCGGACATGGCGACCTGCGCCGCCTGCCTCTCCGAACTGGCCGATCCGGCCGACCGGCGCCACCGACACCCCTTCATCACCTGCACCCATTGCGGCCCCCGCTTCACGATCGTCCGCGGCCTTCCGTACGACCGGGAACACACGACGATGGCCGGCTTCCCGATGTGCGCCGACTGCGCCCGGGAGTACGTCGATCCGGCCGACCGCCGCTTTCACGCGCAGCCGATCGCCTGCCACGCCTGCGGCCCCCGCCTGCGTCTGCTCGTGACGAAAACGGATACGGAGGGCTCGCCTCGGCCCGTATCCGCCAGGGACCCCATCGCCGGGGCCCGCAGGCTGCTGTCCCACGGCGCGATCCTCGCCGTGAAGGGCGTCGGCGGCTACCACCTCGCCTGCGACGCCTCCAACTCCCGGGCCGTGGCCACGTTGCGCCGCCGCAAGGCCCGCGGGAACAAGCCGTTCGCCCTGATGGCCAGGAGCCTCGCCGACATCGAGCACCTGGTGCACCTGGGCCCCGAGGAGCGGAGCCTTCTGACGGGCGGCGTCAGACCCATCGTCCTGCTGCGCCGCCGGAACGATCCTGTGCCGCCCGGGCTGCCGAGGCCCTCGGAGGAGGTCGCCCCCGGCAGTCCCGATCTCGGCGTGATGCTGGCCTACACCCCTCTGCACCATCTGCTCCTCGGCCTGCCCGGTGATGCCGACGGGCCACGCCTGCTCGTGATGACCAGCGGGAATGTGGCGGGGGAGCCGATCGTCACCGCGGACACCGACGCACTGACCCGGTTGGCGCACCTGGCCGATGCCTGGCTGACGCACGACCGCGGGATCCATGTTCCGTGCGACGACTCCGTGGTGCGTGTGTGCGACGGGGAGCTGCTGACGCTCCGCCGCGCCCGTGGCTATGCCCCGCTGCCGGTCGTACTGCCCGTCCCCGTGCCGGCGGCCCTCGCCGTCGGGGGCGACCTCAAGAACGCGTTCTGTCTCGCGGAAGGGCGCAGGGCCTGGCTGTCGGCGCACATCGGCGACATGGACGACCTCGCCACACAGCGGGCGTTCGAGCGCGCCGAAACCCAGCTGGAGTCGATCGCCGGGGTGAACCCCGGGCTGCTGGCGGCCGACCGGCATCCCGGTTACCGCTCCGGGCAGTGGGCCACCCGGCACGCGGCGGGCCGGCCGGTCGTGCGGGTCCAGCACCATCACGCCCACGTCGCCGCCGCGATGGCGGAGCACGGACTCGACGGGAGCCGCCCCGTGATCGGGGTCGCGTTCGACGGCACCGGCTACGGTGACGACGGGGCGGTGTGGGGCGGGGAGTTCCTGCTGGCGGACTACGACGGGTTCAGCCGCCTCGGACACCTCGCCTATGTCTCCCAGCCGGGCGGGGACGCCGCGGTGCGCCGACCGTACCGAATGGCACTCGCGCATCTGCGCGCAGCCGGCATTGCCTGGTCCGAGGACCTTCCCTGCACTGCCGCCTGTCCGCCCGACGAACTCCGTGTGCTGGAGCACCAGTTGGAGCGCAGTCTGAACTGCGTGCCCACGTCCAGTATGGGGCGGCTGTTCGATTCCGTGTCCTCACTCGTGGGCGTCTGCCATCGGTCCGGATACGAAGCCCAGGCAGCCGTCGAGCTGGAGGCGGCCGCCCTGACGGCCGCGGCCGGGGACGTTGTCGGCTACGCGTTCGCAGTGCGGCCACGGGGCGATGGCCGGGCCGCGGTGACCGCTGACCCCGCGCCCGTTCTGGCAGCCGTCGTCGACGACGTACGGGCAGGCGCATCCGTGGCCCTCGTCGCCGCGCGTTTCCACCGGGCCGTCGCCGATCTCGTACACACGATCTGCGTCCTGGCGCGAGAGGAACACGGGCTGGACACCGTGACCCTGACCGGCGGTGTGTTCGCCAACGTTGTGCTCTCCTCGGCGTGCGCACTCTCGCTTAGCGAGGACGGTTTCACCGTCCTGCGCCACCGCCAGGTTCCGCCGAACGACGGGGGGCTTGCGCTCGGTCAACTGATGGTGGCCGCACATGCCGCCGTGGCCCTGCGCGGAGGCGGCGACTGACGACGTGCCCCGGGAAGACCGGGCTACGGAACATCCACAGCGAGGAGAAGCGCATGTGCCTGGCGGTACCCGGGAGAGTACTGGACATCGAGGAACGCGACGGCACCCGTATGGCCAGCGTTGATTTCGGCGGCGTCGTCAAGGAGGTGTGCCTGGAGTATCTGCCGGACCTCCAGGTCGGCGAGTACGCCATCGTTCATGTGGGGTTCGCCCTGCAGCGCCTGGACGAGGCGTCGGCCAAGCAGACACTCGAGCTCTTCGCCACGCTCGGGATGCTTCAGGAGGAGTTCGGCGATCCGTGGGAGTCGGCGGCGGAGGCCGGCGGGTCCCCGTTGCCCGCCGCCGGCATCGACACACCCCAGGAGGCACAGAAGTGAAGTACATCGACGAGTTCCAGGACCCGGATCTGGCGCGTCGCCTGCTCGATGACATCCACTCCACCGTGACCAGGCCGTGGGCACTGATGGAGGTCTGCGGGGGGCAGACGCACACGATCATCCGGCACGGCATCGATCAGTTGCTCCCTGAGCAGGTGGAATTGATCCACGGACCCGGCTGTCCCGTATGTGTCACCCCGCTTGAAGTCATCGACAAGGCTCTGGAGATCGCCTCCCGCCCCGAGGTGATCTTCTGCTCCTTCGGTGACATGCTCCGCGTGCCCGGCACCGGCCGTGACCTGTTCCAGGTCCGCAGCGAAGGCGGCGATGTACGAGTCGTCTACTCGCCGCTCGATGCCCTGAGGATCGCTCAGCAGAACCCGGACCGCGAAGTGGTGTTCTTCGGTATCGGATTCGAGACGACCGCGCCGCCCAACGCCATGACGGTGTATCAGGCGCGCAAGCTCGGCATCCAGAACTTCAGCTTGCTGGTCTCCCATGTCAGGGTGCCCCCGGCGATCGAGGCGATCATGCAGTCCCCGCGCTGCCGGGTTCAGGCCTTCCTCGCGGCCGGGCATGTGTGCAGTGTGATGGGCGTCGCCGAGTATCCGGAGCTGGCAGAGCGGTTCCGTGTCCCGATCGTCGTGACCGGATTCGAACCGCTGGACATCCTTGAGGGGGTACGCAGGACCGTACTGCAGCTGGAACGCGGTGAGCACACCGTCGACAACGCCTACCCGCGTGCGGTCCGTCCCGAGGGAAACCCCGCCGCCCAGGCCATGCTGGCGGATGTTTTCGAGGTCACCGACCGCGCCTGGCGCGGTATCGGAACGATCCCCGGCAGCGGCTGGCGGCTGTCCTCGCGGTACCGGGACTACGACGCCGAGCACCGCTTCTCGGTCACCGGCATCCAGACCAGGGAACCGGCGGAGTGCCGCAGCGGCGAGGTTCTGCAGGGCCTGCTGAAGCCTCATGAGTGCGAGGCCTTCGGGACGTTGTGCACGCCCCGGACGCCGCTCGGCGCCACCATGGTCTCCAGTGAGGGCGCGTGTGCCGCGTACTACCTCTACCGGCGGCTGGACATCACGAACGCATCGCTGGAGGCGAGCACCGTTGTCTGAGACCACAGAAGCGCTCCCGACGGGTACGCCGTTGAACGGCTCATCACGGACTGCCGAGCCACAGCTGCCGGATCCCACGTCGTGGACCTGCCCGGCCCCGCTGCGGGACCAGAGCCGGGTGGTGATGGGCCACGGCGGTGGCGGCGCGCTCTCCGCCGAGCTCGTCCAGCATATTTTCGCGCCGGCCTTCGGGGGAGAGGTACTCGGACAGCTGGGCGATTCCGCGGCGCTCTCGCTCGGCGGAGTCCGGCTGGCCTTCTCCACGGACTCCTTCGTGGTCCGGCCGCTGTTCTTCCCCGGCGGCAGTATCGGGGATCTGGCCGTCAACGGCACCGTCAACGACCTTGCCATGAGCGGCGCCCGAGCCGCCTATCTCTCCTGCGGATTCATCCTGGAGGAGGGGGTCGAGCTCTCGGTGGTCTCACGCGTGGCGGAGGCGCTGGGTTCGGCCGCGCGCACCGCCGGGGTCGAAGTGGTGACAGGTGACACCAAGGTGGTCGAAGCCGGCCACGGCGACGGGATCTTCATCAACACGTCGGGGATCGGCATCATCCCGGCAGGCGTCGATCTGCGGCCGCAGCGCGTCGTCCCCGGTGATGTGGTGATCGTCAGCGGCGCGATCGGCGTCCATGGTGTCGCGATCATGAGCGTCCGCGAGGGTCTTGAGTTCGGTGTGGAGATCGAGAGCGATTGCGCGGCGCTCGGCGGCCTGGTGGAGACGATGCTCGCCGTCACCCCGGACCTGCATGTGCTGCGCGATCCCACGCGCGGGGGTCTGGCAGCCGCCCTGAACGAGATCGCGGCCGCCTCCGGCGCCGGAGTCGTCGTCCGGGAGCGCACCATTCCCGTCCCTCCACCCGTGGCCAACGCCTGTGCCGTCCTGGGGCTGGACCCGATGTACGTCGCCAACGAGGGCAAGCTCGTGGCGTTCGTCCCGCGCGAGCACGCGGAGCAGGTCCTGGAAGCGATGCGCTCGCACCCTCTGGGCGCCGACGCGACGGTGATCGGTGAAGCTGTGGAGGCGCATCCCGGCATGGTGGTGGCGCGTACCGGACTTGGCGGTACGCGGGTGGTGGACCTGCCGATCGGGGAGCAGTTGCCACGGATCTGCTGAAGCCGTCGTCGCCTGCGCCCGGTCCCGGGGCCGGTACCTGATCGAGCAGTTCGGTGACCGCTCGGCGAATGTCCGGGCCCGCGGCGCGGATCAGTACCGCTTGCCCACGGGCAGCCTGCCGGCTCCGCCGAGGTGGGGTCCGTCGGGTACCGGGGCAGTCTGTTCTTCGAGCGAAGCCACGCGTAGATTCCAGAGGTCGGCGTTGTGATCACTGCTGGGGGCAGACGTGGACTGGGGGACGCTCCTCGCGGCGGTCAGTGGTGGCTCTCTTGCCATTTCCGGCACCGTTCTGGCTGACCATCTGCGCCATCGCCATGAAGACGACCGCGGAGTCGGGGCACGGCGGCGGGCTGTGTACATCGAGTTCATCGGAGCAGCCGGGGTGTGTCACGCGCGGTTGCGCCAGATCGCGCAAGCCCCCGGTGCCGAAGCCGGCCTGGACGCGGCCACCCGCGCGGCATTGAGCGATTCCGCGATCTATGAGGTACGGGAACGGCTGTTCATCGATGCGACCGCGGCCGTCGCCGGCGCCGGGCAGGTGATGTTCGAGCAGCTCCGTGCGCTTCAGCGCGCGGTTGCGGCAGGGGCTTCGTCGGCATCACCCGCCTTCCACGATGTCTCCCACCCTTACATCGAGGCGGTCTGGACCTACCGGGTCGCCGTGCGCAAGGAGCTTGAAGGCCAGTCCCTCAAGCCCGCGGTTTTCGGATGGGACGGGTGGGATGGCAGGGACCGGTGCCCGATATGCCAAGGCGCGGTCGCTGCCGGAGGGTGAGGGGAGCGGACGATCCGGGGCAGGGGCGCAGCCTTCAGCCGCCGCCGAACCGTCTGGGAGCCGGCGCAGTCGGTACCCGGCTCACCCTCCGCCCGGGTGAAGCGAACCGAGGCGGACCGGTTCGTCCGCGGAGAGCCGCGGCGCACCCGCGGGCACGTTGTCGACGAGGTGGTCCGGACCGCCGGTGCCAGGGATGGCCGGCACGTGCGGTCCGTGCTGCAGCGTCCATGCCGGCCGGACCCGCGCGGCCGTCGCGCCGTGCGCGCGTGCGACGGGACGGCTCAGCGCGCCATACGCATGAGAGAGGTGAAGTTCATGGGCCGCAACGGTTACGCCCAC